>MNXW01000019.1 GCA_001871515.1 Comamonadaceae bacterium CG2_30_57_122 | reverse complement strand
CACACCGTCAGCATCACCGGGGGCGACAGATGGCCTTTCTGCGCCCAAGTCCTTTGTGCCTCGCGCCAGTCCGCGCCCAACAGGGTGTAGGCCTCCTGCACAATTTGCGGCAAAGCCTCATGGGGCTGGGCACCACGCCGGTTCAAATCTTCTGCCACATCGGGTTCGCGGTACAGGTGGTACAGCTTGCTGCGGTATGTCTGCGCCACATTTTGGGTACTTGGCAAGGCACTGTCACGAATCACCACACGCGGCGTTTTCACCAACCCGGCCTCAATGGCATCGTTTAAGCCAAAATCAGACACCACCCATTCAAACAGTGCTGCCTCGGTACTGGTCTTGCCAGTCGGCGCAAACGGTGTGGCCGACAGGTCAAAGCAGCGGATGATGCGCCGCATTTTGTGAATCCGGTCCAGCCCCTCAATCCAGCGGGTGGCCTCATCCAAGTCGATGCCAAATTCTTCAGCTTCTTTTTTACTGACCTTCACCTCTGCCGGTTTGCGGTAGGCATGGTGGGCTTCATCGTTGATGATGATCAGGTCTTTGTAACCCGAGAGCTTGCCCAGCACGCGGCGCACGTAGGCTTCATCGCTCTCTGCCCCTTTTTTGACCACTGAGCGGTCTTGACATTTAAGCGGCATCAGGCTATGCCAGTTGTCGATCAGCAGTTCCACCTGATTGAGCTTTTGCCGCAAGGCCTCGTTGGGGCACAGCGAAAACAGGTCGTAATAGTTTTCCAGGTGCCCGGGCAGCAACACCTGCAAGCGCTCCTTGACCGTCAGACCCGGTGCCACGATAAAAACGGCGCGAGAGAAATCCTTGTTCCGCTTTGGGTAGGTCAGCGCGTTTAGCACCTGCCAAGTGATGATCATCGCCATCACCGCCGTCTTACCGCTGCCCGTGGCCATCTTGTTGCACAAGCGCTCCCAGGCACCGCCATCACCCGGCACGGCAATGCCTTGCTTGAACTCAGGCGCAGCCTCTACCGACCAGATCAGCGTCTCAATCGCTTCCATCTGGCAAAAGTAAAAGGCATAGTCCCGGTTGGCTTGCGGGTCTTGCCAGTGCGCCAGCAGTTGCCGAGTGATCGCTGTAATGCCGGGGTAATCTGCGCTGCGCCATGCATCCACCCGCTCACGTATGCGGTTGACCAACTCCAGGTCAACGCTACGCAGGGTGTTGTTGCGGGTATCAAAAATTTCATAGCCCGCCGAGCGTCGGCCCTCAAACAGGGTCAGTTTGCTGTTGCTGTCTTTGGCGCGCTGCCAGTGGTGGGTCGGACGCTCAAAGGGCGAGCTGATGATCAGAGACTTCTCAATTGCCATGGCTTTACCCTTGAATCGTGTCCAAAGCCTGAACACGTTTGAGCGCCCGCGTCAGACTGGGTGAACACTGCGCACCACGCCGGGCGTTCCATTGGGTGCGAACAAAGCTACCGAGGTGCAAGTTGTAGCCTGTACCGGGTTTGCTGGGGTCAACGGCTGATATCACTTCGTTGCGAAACAGCCGATCTTTGGAGCGTCGTACCAGACTCAGCACCAGCCGCTTGGGGTCAGATTCTTCGTCAGGATTTTGTGGCAACTTGTTAAGCGGCACAGCCAGTGCCTTGGCAAACCCCTCGCGGTCGGCCAGCAGCCAGCTTTCTGCCTCCGTATGGGCCAGTCGTAAAACAAAACGATCATGGCGGTTCTCCGGCAACCACGCCCTGCACAATGTCACCGCGCACTTGCCATCGGTATCTGCAATGCACAGCACAGGCTGCACGTGCTTTGCCTGCTCGACATAGCGCATCAAGGCTGGCACCAATTTGGTCACGCCCTTGGTGTCAATCGATGGCCGTGCCAACTGCCAGCCGGGCAAACCAGCCGCCACCAAGCGCTCACCCAGCGCACAACACAGGGCATCTTCACCCACTACCAGAATGCGCTTCATGCAAACAAACCTAACTGCTCAAGTGCTTGGGGTCTGGTTTTAGGCAGCATCACCTCCGCCGGGTTGAGTCCGTGCGCCATGGCGGTCAATTCATCCGAGTCAGGCACACGAATCGTTGAGCCATTGACGCCTGGTTCAATCAATAAAACGGTCTGTCCGTCAGCAATTTCGGTCAGCAACACTTCGCTGTGCGTGCTGATCAATACCTGACGTGCCGACAAGCGCTTTTTGCGGTCACGCAAAATGCGGTCAATCATCAAAGGGATGTGCGCCACGATGCCGTCATTGAGCGACAGTTCAGGTTCTTCCAGCAGTAATAGGCCGTCGCCTTCCTGCAAGGCCCATAGCAGGCCGATCAAGCGTAGCGTGCCGTCAGAGAACTGGTCTTCTTTTTGCCAGGCTCCGTGCCCACGCCAATGTGAGAAATTGGCCGCCAGATGCCACAAGCCCGTCACAGCATCTTGCTCAAACTTGAGTTCAGAAAACAGTGGCACGGCTTTTGCCAAAGCACCCGAAATACGCCGCAATCTTGCATCGCGGGTTTTGCTGGGTGTTTTGGCGATGCGTTGCATCAACCCTTGTCCAAACGGATCGTTTTCCAGCATTCGGCTACCGATTTCGCCGCTGAATTTGAGCAACTGGGGCACCAGATGCAAATAAGTAGTTTCCGAGAAAAACTCAACCAAAGGCCGAAAAGCCGCGTTGTTATTGATTTGTTCCAAGTGGGTTTGCGTCAGACGGTCAGGGTCTGCACGGTCTGAGGGGTCTGGACGGGTAAAGACCTCTACGCCGTTGCGCTCAACAGATTCGTGTGAAACCAGTGCCCTGTGCTGGCCCGTACTTTCAGACTTGATGGCCAGCACATAGCGCCAAGTTGTGGGTTCCGTGGGTGTTGAATCCGTCAGTTCCACCTCAATGCGCACCCCTGGGTCTTGCCGCGCATGCAAACTGCGTACTTTGCCCAGCCCGCCGCGCTCCTTGATGGCTTTTTGTAGACCACCGCCGTCCAGTTGCGCCACAGTGCGCAAAAACCGAAACACATCGAGCAAGTTCGACTTGCCAGAGGCATTGGCCCCAATCAAATACGCCCTGGGTCCGAGCGGCACATCCACCTCGCGGAAATTGCGCCAATTTTTCAGTTTGATTCGAGTGAGCAACATCAATTAACCCTCTAAATTCATGACTTTGAGCGACTCAATCCCCCGGTCGTCCACAATTTTGACTGCCACTTTGCGGTTATCACCAGCCGCAAACGGCAAACTCACTGTGCCATGAAATGCCTGCAACAGTGACTCGTCCAGTTCTGCACGAATATCCTTCTTGAGTTTTTCCCAGCCTTCACCTTTGCCCGCCATCGGGAAAAACACCTGCCTTGGGAACAAGCTGCGCTCGTCATAGTCGGTGTCAAGCGCCCACATGGCGATCTTGTTTTTGCCGCCCGAGACCAGTTCGCCGCGCGCGGTGTCAAAGTAATCAAAGCCGTGGACCTCGACCACCCACTG
>MNXW01000087.1:1074-6427 GCA_001871515.1 Comamonadaceae bacterium CG2_30_57_122 | reverse complement strand
ACCCAGCTATTGTGTGGATCGCCATGGCGACACCCTGTACCGGGGCGACGACACCAGCCCCCTGCGCTGGGGCGATGCCCGCGCCTAAACCCCCATGATTGGGCAATGAAATGCGTTCAGCGCTGGTCGAGCTTGTCCAGCACCGGAGCCAGCTTCTCGCGGTTGCTCGGATTGATGCGGATTGCGGAGTCAAAGGCCGCTGCGGCCAGCGCATCCTGCCCGGTGTGCAGGTAGGCAAAGGCCACGCCCAGCCAGGCCTTGTCGTTGTTGGCATCCAGGCCGATGGCTGCCTGGTAGCTGGGAATACTGGCTTTGAAGTCTTGTTGTGAGAGTTGCAGCCCGGCCAGCTTCATGCGTGCCTTGACCGACTGCGGTTGCGCTTGCACCGCCGCTTCAAACGAGCGTTGAGCCTGCTCCAATTGGCCGGCGGCCCATTGCTGGTCGCCTTGCACGATCAGGTCGGCTGGCCTGACGGTCTGCGCAGACCAAAGCGCGAAGGTACTGAGCAAGGCGGCGCAGCCGACCATCAAATTCTTTTGTAATAGTGCACCCATGGTGTGGCGTTCCTTTTGTGGTGATCAAAAAAGCGGCGCTTCGTTTTGCCAAAGCGCCGCTTGCGTTTTTGCCAGAAGCGCTGGGCTTACTTCATGCTGCCCTTGCCGTAGCGCTCCTCGTAGCCCTTGCGCACTTTTTCAATCTGGTCTTTGCCCATGCCGTTGAAGAACCAGTCATGACCGGCGATCGGCTTGAAGTATTTGTCCAGCAAGGCGGTGGCAAAAGCATCGTTACCGTCTTTGGCCTTGACCACTTCTTTGAGCTCGGGAATCCACTTGAAGTAGGTGTGTTGGCTCACTTCATAAATACCGTGCCACCAGGTGTAGTCCGGACCGTTCATCGAGGCACCGTGGCGGGCGCGGCGACCTTCGTGGTGCCAGATTTCAAACCAGGTCCATTTGATCTTGGCATCCATCGGTTGGTGCGTCAGGTAGCCCTTGTCTTCGAGCTCTTTCATGATGGCTGCAATCGGCTTGGCGTATTTGTCGTTGTACAGGTCAACCACATCGTCAAATTGCTTGTAGTGGCCGTTCACCGTGTTGCTGGTGTGGCAAGTGGCGCAAACGGTTTTCATCTTGTTGCGACGTTGTTCCCAGGTCAGCACCTCGGTCACGGTGGAACCCTTGACGGCATCGCCCACCTTGGGCAGCGCCGAGCCTTCGGGTTGGTCAAACTCGTCGCCATTGGCCAGACGGATCATGTTGAGCTTGGCGGAAATCGCCGGGCGCAGCGTCCAGGAGATGCGTTCACCCACATCGTGCGTGTTCTTCTGGTCTTTGGTGGCACCCATGTGGCAGGTGGCGCAGGTGGGGGCGGCGGTGTAGTCCACGCCTGCCACCCAGGTCTTGGAATTGAGGTTCATCTTGTCCACATTGGCGCGGTACAGAATGCCGTGTTTGGACTCGTTGTAGATTTCAATCTGCGGATGATCCGGCCCCATGTGGCACTTGCCGCAGGTGTCGGGTGTGCGCGCCTGGGCGGAAGAGAAGCTGTGCCGTGCGTGGCAGGCCGAGCAGGAGCCCAGCGAGCCATCGAGGTTCTTGCGGCCAATACCGGTGTTGGGCCAGGTTTGGGGTGTGGGTTTGCCTTTGGCATCGACCTCAACCGTGCTGCCGTGGCATTGTTTGCAACCAGCGTTGACGGCGGCTGGGCCACCAATCACTTCACCCAGCAAATTGTCCACTGAGGCCAGAATGTTGCCCGCTTTGGCGTGGTGTGAACGCTGTTGCTGCGCCACCTCGGTCTTGTGACAAGTGGCGCAATCCTTGGGTGTGACCACCACATGGATGATGGCCCCTTTGTGCTCAAAAGCGCCTTTGTCGCCCTCTTTGGCCTTGTGGCAGTCATAGCAATCCACATTTTTGGCGGCATGGGCGCTGCCTTTCCACTCGGCATAAATGCCGGGCTGGTCGTCTGGTCCGTGGCAGGTCAGGCATTTTTTGCCCAAGGCCACATCGGCAGCCGTTTTGGCACTGGCAACAGGCTCTGCAGCCCAAGCCGATGGGGTCAGTGACAGCGTCAGCAGACAGGCCACGGCCCCCACTGCATGCACTGCGCGTCGAAATAAAGTCGTCATGAAACACTCCTTAAGTTACTGATGCAAATTCTGGACGCGTGTGCCGGGCAAATCCTTAATGCCCATTAAGAAGCAAGCGTAATAGATCAGAAAAGCCGCCTGGCCAGGGAACTTTTTGTCAGGTGGCTCAGTGTGAGCCAAAGCAGGCCAGTTGCTTCACGTCCTGGATGCGAATGTCGCGCTTGTCAATCTGGATCAATCCCTGGGCTTCGAGCTCGTGCAACACGTGGGAAAAATATTCGGGGGTCAGCGACAGGCGCGAGGCAATCGTGGCTTTGCTGGCGGGCAGGGTGATGGTGACGCCTGCCTCAGGTGAGCCCTGGGCGGCGGTGGTTTCAACCTCGCGCAGCAAGTAGCCAATCAGGCGCTGCATGCCGCTGTGCAACGCATACGATTCCACGTCCTGAATCAGACCATGCAAGCGACGTGAAATGCCTGCCAGCATACGCAGTGCAAAGCGCGGGTCGCGTTCCACCTCGCCAAACACCGCCTGCTTGCACACGCAGACCAGCAACGTGTCGGCCAGTGCCTGGGCGTTGACAATGTGCGGCTGACCCAGGAACACCATGGCCTCGGCAAAGCTGTGGCCGGGGCCGATGATTTCAATCACTTTTTCCTGGCCACTGGGTGAGGCCACAAAGAGCCGGATTTGTCCTGAAACCACCACATAAAAAGCCTCGCAGGCATCACCGGTGCGAAACAACACGCCGCCGCGGCTGACCTGCTTGAGCTGGCAGCCCTGGGCAATACGCTCACGCTCATGGGGCGACAGGGCGCTGAACAGGGGCAGCGCCGCCAGCAGTTGACCAACGTCCAGTTGCAGGGCGTTCATGGGCGTTAATTGGCTTTGAAGTCGTTTGCAACCAAGGGTTGGGCATCGATCTGCGGCACATGGCAGCTGTTGCATTGCCAGCGCAACTTGTTGAGTTCGGGCTCGGCATGGGCGCTGGCGGGTTTGACCAGATGGCTGATGCTTACCATAGGCATTTTCTTGCCTTTGAACTCGTTGCTGTTGTGGCATTCCCAGCAGTCGTTTACGGTCGAGCTGATGTCAAAGTTTTCAATCGTGTGCGGTATCAGTGGCGGCTGGCCGCTGAAGGTGCGCGTAATCAGGGCGTGTTTGCCGGGTTGTTTGCCTTGGTAGGTTTTGGCATCGGGTGCGCTGTCGGCACTGGCCACGCTGGTATCGCGCAGGGTACTGAAAGGGATCGTCGTGCTGGCGCAGGCCACCACGGTCAGGGCCAGGGCAGCCATCAGGCCGCGTTTGAGGGACTTTTTCATGATCAGGTCTCCACAGAAAATTAAGTCAAAAAAATATCAAACCAGGGTCGCTGGCTGCTGGGTATCAGGCTGGCGGTTGAGCCGGGTGGTAAAGGAAAACACGTCTTTTGAGCATACGTCAATGCAACGTCCGCAGTTGCTGCAGTCGCCCGAGACAATCATCGGCCCTGCGCCCTTTTTGGCACCCTTGAGCGGTAGCTTGATGACGTGGTGCACGGGGCACACGGCAAAGCAGTCCAGGCAGTCGTTGCAGGCGGCACGCTGGTTGGCGGTCACGCGGGTGAAGCTCAGCTTGCCCAGCAGGCTGTAAAACGCCCCCACCGGGCAAATGTGGGAACACCAGCCGTGCTGCATGACAAACAGGTCAAACAAAAAGATGCCCAAAATCAGCAGCCAACCCGCGCCCATGCCAAACAGCAAGCCGCGTGGCAGCATCGACACCGGGCTGACCAGCTCCCAGACAATGCCGCCAGTGGTCGCGGCCAGTAGCAAAATCAACCCCAGCATCCAAAAGCGGGTTTCACGCGGCATGTCAGCGCCACCGCGAATGTCCCAGCGTCGGCGCAGTGCGGCAGCGGCATCGGTCACCAGGTTCACCGGGCAGACCCAGCCGCAGTAAGCACGCCCACCCACCAGCGCGTAAAAAACCAGCACAATCGCCGCGCCAATCAAGGCGTTGCGCTCGGGCGCATGGCGTGTCAGCAGGCTTTGCAGCAGCACCAGCGGGTCGGTCAGCGGCACGGTGTTCAGGGTGATGCTGTAGTTCAGGTTGCCTTTGACCAGCCACCAGCCAAACCACGGCCCCATCAAAAACAAGAGCAAGATACTGAGCTGTGACAAGCGCCGCAGCACCAAAAAGCGGTGTGCCCGCCACCAGCCTTTTTCTTCAATGGCTTCAGCTGCCAACGCAGGCTTGGCCTTTGCTTTGACGCGCTGCGGATCGGCTCCTTCTGGCCCTTGGGTGAAGGCTGGGACGGAGGCTAGCACCGGCTTGGGTGGTTGGCTCATCGCGGCGACTCCTCGGTCATGCGCGGCAAATTGGCCAGGCCGTCAGGTATACCTGCACTGGCCGGCCCGGCAGGCGCATTCAAGCTGCCGGGGTCTGAGTGGCCGGGTAGCGTCACGCCCTCAGGCAGTCGGTCAGGCAAATCGACCAGGTTGCGGTTTTCCACCAGCGACTTGCCGCCCGCCTTGCGCTTTTCTTCCCATCCCAGCCGGTAATGGCTGCCCAACTCGCCCTTGGCCAGTTTGATGGGGTAGACCTTGATGGCGGCGACTTCGAGCACGCACGAGGCCTCGCACTTGCCGCAACCGGTACAAGCCTCGGAATGCACCGTGGGCAAAAACAGTGTGTGCTTGGACGTGCGCTCGTTGTGCTGCAAATCCAGGGTAATGGCTTTATCAATGGCCGGGCAGACGCGGTAACACACGTCGCAGCGCAAGCCCAAAAAGTTCAGGCAGGTTTCATGGTCTACCAACACCGCCAGCCCCATCTTGGCTTTTTTGATGTCGGTCAGGCTGTGATCGAGCGCACCGGTGGGGCAGGCTTTGATGCAGGGAATGTCCTCGCACATCTCGCAGGGTTTGGCGCGCGCCACAAAAAACGGTGTGCCCGTGGCAACCGCCTGGCCGGGTGTGGCCAGTTTCAAGATGTCGTAAGGGCAGTCGCGCACGCACAAGCCGCAGCGAATGCAGGCGCTTTGAAAATCGTCCTCGGTGCCCGCCCCCGGCGGCCGAATCGCCCCGGCTGGCAGTGCCTTACTGTGTGTGCTGTACGCCGCCAAGCCCAGCCCAAGCACACCCACGCCACACGCCATCTTGGCGGTGTCAAGGATGAATTGGCGGCGGGCGGCTGGCGATTTCATGGTGTGGCAATGTGGCAATGTGGCAATGTGGCAATGTGGCAATGTGGCAATGTGGCAATGTGGCAATGTGGCAATG
>MNXW01000087.1:0-1051 GCA_001871515.1 Comamonadaceae bacterium CG2_30_57_122 | reverse complement strand
TGGCAATGTGGCAATGTGGCAATGTGGCAATGTGGCAATGTGGCAATGTGGCAATGTGGCAATGTGGCAATGTGGCGGTGTGGCGGTGTGGCGCTGTGGCGCTGTGGCAATGCGGTTTTGTAGGGCCGACTTCAGTCGGCCATGGCAGGCTGAAGCCCGCCCTACGAAGCCTGACGCCAGGTAGCCGCTATCAGGCCTTCACAATCTTGCAAGCACACTTCTTGAAGTCGGTCTCTTTCGAGATCGGACAAGTCGCGTCCAGCGTCAGCTTGTTCACGAGCCGGTGCTCGTCAAAGAACGGCATGAACACCACGCCCGGCGGCATCTTGTTGCGCCCACGGGTTTCCACCTTGGTGGTGACTTCGCCCCGGCGCGAAATGATCTTGACGTTGTCACCACGCTGCAGGCCGCGCTTTTTGGCATCGTCTGCGTTCATGTACACCCAGGCATCGGGCATGGCGCGGTACAGCTCGGGCACGCGCCGTGTCATGCTGCCGGTGTGCCAGTGCTCCAGCACCCGGCCGGTGGACAGCCACAGGTCATATTCGGCATCCGGCACTTCAGCCGCCGGCTGCCAGGGCAGGGCAAAAATCCAGGCTTTGCCATCGGGCTTGCCATAAAAGCGCACACCCTCGCCCTTTTTCACATAGGGGTCATAACCCTCGCGGAAGCGCCACAGGGTTTCTTTGTTGTCCACCACCGGCCAGCGCAAGCCACGCGCATGGTGGTAGCTTTCAAATGCAGCCAGGTCGTGGCCATGGCCGCGGCCAAAGCTGGCGTACTCTTCAAACAGACCCTTTTGCAGGTAGTAGCCCAGCGCTTTGGACTCGTCGTTGTCAAAGCCTTTTTGAATCTCGCTCACCGGGAACTTGTTGACCTGGCCGTTGGCATACAACACGTCGTACAGCGTTTTGCCCTTGAGTTCGGGCGCTTTGGCCAGCAGGTCGGCAGGCCAGACTTCTTCCACCTTGAAGCGCTTGGAAAACTCGATGTATTGCCACAAATCGCTCTTGGCCTGGCCGGGTGCGCGCACTTGCTGCCGCCAGAACTG
>MNXW01000257.1 GCA_001871515.1 Comamonadaceae bacterium CG2_30_57_122 | reverse complement strand
GCACGGTGTAGACCTTGGCAAACTGGGCCGACAGCGCGCGCTCAAGCCGACTGGCGTACAAGGGCCCAACGGTGGTGTTGGTCACAATCAGGGCCGCACCCGCCTTGGGCAGTTGCGCGTAACTCAGCGGGTTGTCAAACAGCGAGACCCGAATGGCAATGGTGTAACTGCGGTCGGCCAGGTCGATCGCAACGGTTTGGAGGTCTAAGGAAATCATGGGCCAGCGCCAAGCTAAAGAATGTAAGGGACTCGTACACCGGGATAGGCCGGTGAAAAATCTTTGGAATTACGGGTCACGAGCAATCGGCCTTGCAGCTGAGCGCTAGCCCAGATGATGGCATCGGGCAGTTGGCTGTGCTTGGTTTTGCGCAAAGCCACCGCCCTCAACGAAACCGGTTCGTCCAGAGGGACGATATCAAAGACACGTAAAAAATTGTCAACCACCTGCTGGTCATCTGCCGTTGTCCCCACCTGAACCTCAATCCACGACAGAATCGAAATCGCCTTGTTCTGGTACAACCCCAGCTCTGACTAGGCCTGATGAATCCCATTGAGGTAATCAACCAGGATATTGGTGTCAAAAAGCGCCTTCACCATTCTTCCCGCAAAAGCTGCTGATACGCCACGTCATCCATTTTTTTGGACTTCCAAACCCCAAACGCCGCCTCTGAGGGCTCGACAGGCCGGAATCTCTCCAGGTACTGGAGACACCGCTTGCCGAATCAGTTCCGCGCGCGAGACCTGTTTCACCTCAGACAGTGCATCCAGCGCCTGAATGTCTTGGTATGTGAACCCTAGCAATGTTCGTTTCATCGCCACTCCAACTAGATATCACTGAGAAATATCTTAGCAGCAAGTCAAGCAATTGCACGGGCTTGCCAATCAATGCGACGGCATTCCAGAGAGTTCCAGTTGCATCAGGGTCATGTTGACCAAACTCGCCACAGAAGGCCTGCCCGTCTCCAAGATATGGTGAGCTGTTTCACGGTACAAAGGATCCCTGAGCGCATACATTTCACGCAGTCGTTGCTGCGGGTCTTCAACCTGCAGAAGAGGTCTGCTCTTGTCATACCGCAGGCGATAAAACAATTGATCCGGGGCAGCGTTGAGATAGACCACACAGCTACGCTTGTGTAAATGCTGACGGTTGTTACGGCGCAGCACCACACCGCCACCAGTTGAAATCACGCATGGTGCGTCCAGTGTCAACTCGTTAATAACGGTTTCTTCAAGGTCTCGAAAATGATCCTCGCCCTCACGTTCAAAGTACTCTCGGATGGGACACCCCAGGCGCTGCTCAATGACATGGTCAGAATCCTGAAAAGGAAGCTGGAGCCGCCGCGCAAGCTGACGGCCCACGGTGGATTTGCCGGAGCCAGGCAGACCGACAAGGGCAATGGGCGTCAAGGAATTGAAACAAAAAACGTGGTTGCAAGCTTCGAAGGCACCGTAACTGTAATCGCCACAGAGTCGCCAGCTCGACAATCTTTCAAGGTCACCGTACCAGAAGTGGCAATGTCTGCATTTGGATTGGTTCCGGGTTGAACATTGGCCACAGGTGTACCGAAAGTCTGGTCAATTGCACAAGTAAAACCATCAGTCGTATTTGAATCTGTGGCCTTGGCGGTGAAGATCGTCCCCGCCGGTAACGGAAGCAAGGTGTTGGTGCTGCTTCGCATTTTGAATTGAACGTTACCCACAGTCGCTGAGGTCAACTCAAATAAGGGATTGGTTGACGAAAACAACAGCACAACTTGTTGCCTTACCGTGGTTGCCAAAGAGGCATCACAAGTATTAACACGAGATGGGAAGGGTGCACCAGTTCCCGCACAAAACGCAGTTCCAAGCCGTGGAATTAAGAATTCACCACTTCCTGCGGCATCGTAAGCATTATTCTCATTGTCATCACGATAGGCATCACCAATGTTGATCAGCGTGTCAGCCGAATCGAACACGTTGTTTCCATTGGCATCTACAAAATCTTTGGTTCCCGCCGTGAAAGCGAGCACTGAAGCACGCCCACCTGCAGGACGAGGATTCTGCGATACGAAACTGACTGAGCATTGAGAAATACCATTAACCAGGGCTGTCGCACAACTTCTGGCGACCTGCCCCCCCTCGGCAGTAAAGTTAATCACAGTGCCATCTTCAACCGCATTACCTTGACGATCCGCCACACGAACAGTCAACTGTGTGCTTGATCCATCAATATTCCAACCTTCAATATTGAAAGTTTCTGCAGACAGACTCATGAAACGCTGAGAGGGTGGACCAGAGGCGATCGTCAGATTTTGCGATTCAGAAAATACCGTTGAACTCGACACAAGTTCTGCCCGTAATTTGACCGGGCCAGGGATAGTTCCTGAAAAAATGGCGACGGATGCCTCACCGTTGGCCAAAGTTGTGGCCATGACAGGCGTTGTAACACCAGCCGATCCAAGCCCCACACCACCCGGATTGGTCACAATGCTGAATTTCACAGGAACACTGCCAAGCGGCACGCCGCCAGACGACAACACTTTAAATTTCACAATGGCTTGGTCAAGAGCCCCAGAGCCAGCCACAAATAATTGCGCCGGCGTGGCTGAAACAAACACCACAGCATTTGCTGTTGGAACAGCGACATTGATGACTTTGGATTGCGACGTTGCACCCGCACTAGAGGCCGTAATGGTTACTGAACCACTGCAAAGCGTGCCAGCAGCATCCACTGCGTCATAAACTGCAGATGCAAAGCCTGATCCGTTCGTCGTCACACTCACGCCAGCAGAGGCAGTATCCTGACCATTAATTTTGCCGCAAGACGCACTATAGGTCACATTGACTGGCACACCAACGGCAGGAGTACCGCCGATCAATGCGGTCACTTGTAAGGGCGTATTGCCGCCTGATGGCAAATTCTCTGTAGTCACTGTCAGGGCAGATAAGCTAAGACTGGAGGACTGAACACCGAAATCGCTGGCACCCGTCGTAACAACCCCAGCAATGTCTACACTTGCTTTCAGCGTGGTTGCCCCGATGCTCGACACCGATGCCGGCGCAATGGCAACCTCAGCAACCCCAAGGGAATTGGTGATTTGCGATGCGGGTGTTAATACGGCAATAGTAGAGCCTGTGATTTCAAACGTTACCGCTTTTCCAGCAACTGCGATGCCCTTAGCATCTTTAACGGTAGCGCGAGCGACAAAGCCTGTACCAAGCGATATACCCGTCACCACAACACCCTTGGCATCAACCACGCTGACAGCCACTGTAGGGGCAACAGCATCTGTACCTGTACCTGTACCTGTACCTGTACCTGTACCAGCTGGTGCAGTCCCCGGATTTCCCCCACCCCCGCCACAGGACACTAGCGCCAAGGACAGGCCTAACGCGGCCACGTATTTGATGTATTTCATTTGCATGCTTTTTACTCGTATTTG
>MNXW01000296.1 GCA_001871515.1 Comamonadaceae bacterium CG2_30_57_122 | reverse complement strand
CAACAACCCGTCGGCAGAGGTGCAAACCTTTTACAAAGCGGGTCCGGCAGGCGTGCCTTCTCAGGTGGCGTTCAGCCAAAAAGCTCGCTGGCCCAGTCTGGATGTGGATCGTGCTGAAGGCTGCATCCGCTCTGGTGCCAACGCCTATTCGCAAGAAGGCGGCCTGGCGGTGCTGGTGGGCAACATTGCGCTCAATGGCTGTGTGGTCAAAACCGCGGGAGTGGACGAGTCGCTGCTGGTGTTTGAAGGCCCGGCCTACGTGACCGAGTCGCAAGACGAAGCGGTGGCTGATATTTTGGGCGACAAGGTCAAGGCCGGTGACGTGGTGATCGTGCGCTATGAAGGCCCCAAAGGCGGCCCCGGCATGCAAGAGATGCTCTACCCCACCAGTTACATCAAGTCCAAAGGCCTGGGCAAAGCCTGCGCGCTGCTGACCGATGGGCGTTTTTCGGGCGGCACCTCGGGCTTGTCCATTGGCCACGCCTCGCCCGAGGCAGCTGGCGGTGGTGCGATTGGCCTGATTCGCCAGGGCGACCGCATCCGCATTGACATTCCCAACCGCGCCATCAACGTGTTGGTATCCGAAGAAGAATTGACCAAGCGCCGCGCTGAGCAAGACGCGCTGGGCTGGAAACCGGCCAAGCCACGGCCGCGCAAGGTGTCGGCGGCGCTCAAGGCGTATGCCAAGCTGGTGATGTCGGCCGACAAGGGCGCGGTGCGCGACTTGTCTTTGCTGGAAGACTGATGCTCATCCATCCACAAATCAACCCGATAGCCCTGCAACTGGGGCCTGTGGCGGTGCACTGGTATGGCCTGACTTACCTGGCTGCGTTTGGCTTGTTCATGTGGCTCGGTCGATTGCGGCTGCGCCACCAGCCGTTTGCCACCCTTAGCGGCGCGCAAGCCTGGAGCCAGCGCGACGTGGAAGACATTTTGTTCATGGGCGTGATGGGCGTGGTGCTGGGCGGACGCCTGGGCTATTGCCTGTTTTACAAACCGCTGTACTACGCTGCACATCCATTGGAGGTGTTTGCCGTGTGGCAGGGCGGCATGAGTTTTCATGGCGGCATGCTGGGTGTGGTCGTGGCCATGCTGTGGTTTGCGCACTCACGTGGCAAACCCCTGTTGCAGGTGGCCGATTTTGTCGCCCCTTGCGTGCCAACTGGTTTGGCGGCTGGAAGGGTCGGCAACTTCATCAATGGTGAGTTGTGGGGCCGCCTGGCCAGCCCGGACTTGCCTTGGGGTATGGTGTTTCGCGGAGCCGGTGACTTGCCGCGACATCCGTCGCAGATTTACCAATTCTTGCTTGAAGGCCTGCTGTTGTTTGTGCTGCTTTGGCTTTATGCACGCAAGCCACGTGCGCGGGGGCAGGTAGCGGTGGCATTTTTGATGGGCTACGGCGTGTTCAGGTTTACCGCAGAATTTTTCCGCGAACCCGATGCACACCTTGGTTTATTGGGGTTCGGCATGAGCATGGGCCAATGGCTGAGTCTGCCGATGGTTGTTTTCGGCGCAGGGTTGTGGCTATGGGCTCGCGCGCAGCCTCAAACTTATAAGCTAAATTGACTTCTAGCCCTTATAAAATAAGGGTGAGTAGCTACTTATTTTGAAGCGTTTCTGAAATCATCTTCTGCCCGATAACCGCTATGCCTGCTCGCATTTCCTACCGCACTGACCACAGCGTGGCGCACGTCACCCTGAGTTACCCCAAACGCTTCAATGCCATGAGCCGCAGCATGTGGCGCGAACTGCGGGCCGTGTTCGAGCAGATTCAATCCAGCGCTGACATTCGCTGCGTCTTGCTGGCCGGGCAGGGGGATCATTTTTGTGCCGGTGGTGACATTTCGGAATACGCCAGCTTCCGGTTTCAAGAGGCCAGCTTGCGCGAATTCCACGAGCAGGAAGTGTGGGGCGCGCTTGACGCCATGCTCAACTGCGATGTGCCCATGGTGGCTCAAATTGCCGGCAATTGCATGGGGGCGGGGGTAGAACTGGCCAGCTGTTGTGACATCCGCCTGAGTGCCGAATCCGCCCAGTTTGGCGCACCCATTGCACGGCTGGGTTTCCCGATGGCGCCGCGCGAGGCGGCCTTGGTCACGGGTGCGCTGGGTAGCGTCACCGCGCGCCAGATGTTGCTTGAGGCGGCGGTGTTCAGTGCGGCAGAGATGGCGCAGCGTGGTTTTTTGAGCCGAGTGGTGGCGGATGTCGACTTGCAAACCCTGGCGCAGACCACGGTACAGCGCATCTGTCAGCTGGCTCCCCAGGCGGCACGTTTGAACAAGCAAACACTTCGGGCATTAAATTCACCTCTAGCCCTTGTCAATCAAGCGCAAGTAGCTATAAAAAAAGAGTCAAAAAGCGCGCTGGATCAGCTTCTGGAACACGCTTATGACTATGCCGACAGCGCCGAGCAGCGCGAAGGCATCACCGCCTTTCTGGAAAAGCGCACACCCCGGTTTTGAATTTCATCTGCCCGTTTGCCATGTCTTCTACCAATACCAATCTGTATGCGCATTTGCGCCAGGCTTTTCCGTCAGACCTGAATACTTGTGCCGTGGAGACCGATGCCGGGCTGTGCTATAGCTGGCGCGACCTGGAGCGTGGTTCGGCCATGCTGGCCAATTTTTTGCAGTCGCTCGACTTGCCTGCGGGCTCGCGCATCGCCGTGCAGGTGGACAAGTCGGTGGAAGCGCTGATGCTGTACCTGGCCACCTTGCGTGCAGGCTATGTGTTTTTGCCCTTGAACACGGCTTACCAGAGCGCCGAAATTGAATATTTCATTGGCAATGCCGAACCTGCAGTGGTGGTGTGCAGTGCTGGCAACTTTGGCTGGGTCAGTCAGCTGGCCTTTAAAGCCGGGACGCGCTGGGTGTTCACCTTGAACGACGACCGTACCGGGTCGCTGTTGGCGCGTGCCGCCCACGCCTCTGATCAGCACATCTGTGCAGTCAAGCAGCCCGACGATGTGGCGGTGATCATCTACACCAGCGGCACCACCGGGCGTTCCAAAGGGGCGATGCTCACCCACGGCAACATGCTCAGCAATGCGCAGGTGCTTAAAAGTTATTGGGGTTGGCGCAGCGCAGCAGAAGGCGGCGATGTGCTGATCCATGCGCTGCCGATCTTTCATGTGCACGGGCTGTTTGTGGCTATTCATGCGGCCTTGATTAATGGCAGCAAGATGATCTGGCTGGCCAAGTTTGACCCTGAAACCGTGCTGCGTTACCTGCCGCAGGCCACTGTGTTCATGGGCGTGCCCACCCTGTATGTGCGCCTGCTGGCCGAGTCGGGGTTGACGCATGCGGTAACTAAACACATGCGGCTGTTTATTTCAGGTTCAGCCCCCTTGTTGATGGATACCTTCAGTGCCTGGCAGCAACGCACCGGCCACACCATTCTGGAGCGCTACGGCATGAGCGAGACCATCATGCTGACCTCCAACCC
>MNXW01000290.1 GCA_001871515.1 Comamonadaceae bacterium CG2_30_57_122 | reverse complement strand
TTCCATCGACGCCGCGCCCTATGAAGCCGCCCTGGCCAGCGCACAGGCCAGCGTGGCCAAGGCCGAAGCCAACCTGATGCAAACCACCGCGCAGGCCGAGCGCTTCAAACCACTGATTGAGGCCAAAGCCATCAGCCAGCAGGAATTTGTTAACGCGCAAGCGGCACAAAAATTGGCCGAGGCTGACCTGGCCGTGGCCCGCGCAGCGGTCAAAACCGCCAGTATCAATGTGGGCTATGCGCACATCACCGCACCGATTGCCGGGCGCATTGGCCGCGCGCTGGTCACCGAAGGCGCGCTGGTGGGTCAAGGTGAAGCTACCCAACTCGCGGTGATCCAGCAGATCAACCCGCTGTACGTCAACTTCACCCAATCCGCCTTGGATGTGATGAAGCTGCGCCAGGCGCTGGATGCCGGCCAGCTCAAACGCGCGGGCAGCCAGGGCGCCAGTGTGCGCCTGGTGCTGGAAGACGGCACGGAATACGCCAAGCCGGGCAAACTGCTGTTTTCTGACCTGACGGTCGATGCCACCAGCGGCCAGATCACGCTGCGCGCCGAAGTGCCCAACCCAGGCGGCGCACTCTTGCCTGGCCTGTTTGTGCGCGTGCGCCTGGAGCAAGCCCAGGCCAGCAACGCCATCACCCTGCCCCAGCAAGCCGTGACCCGCTCGCCCCAAGGCGACACGGTGATGGTGGTTGGCACAGACGGCAAAGTCGCGCCGCGCCCGGTCACGGTCGGCGGCCAGCAACGCGGTCAGTGGGTGATTTTGAGCGGCTTGCAAGCGGGTGAACAGGTCATGGTGGATGGCTTCCAGAAGCTGCGTCCAGGTGCTGCCGTCAAGCCCGTGCCGTGGCAACCAGGTGGCGCCAAACCGACAGCCGCCAATCCAGCCGCTACCCCCGTCGCCTCATCCACCACCACTGCCAGCGCACCGTCCGTCTCCAGTGCCAACGGCGCGTCCACTGCTGCCAGCGCCGCGCGTTGAGGAGGACGCAGCATGTCCAAATTTTTCATTGACCGTCCCATCTTTGCCTGGGTGATTGCGCTGTTCATCAGCGTCATGGGCGTGGTGTCCATCACCCAGTTACCGATTGCCCAGTACCCGCCGGTGGCACCGCCGTCAATCATCATCTCGGCCACCTACCCTGGCGCTTCAGCGCAAACGCTGGAAGACAGCGTGCTCTCGATTGTGGAGCAAGAAATGAACGGCTCGCCTGGTCTGATTTATGCAGAATCCGTGGCACAAGCCAATGGCACCGGCTCTATCACGCTGAGTTTTCAGCCCGGCACCAACCCTGACCTGGCGCAGGTGGACGTGCAAAACCGCCTGAGCCGCGCCAGCCCGCGCCTGCCCTCGGCGGTGACCCAGCAAGGCGTGCGGGTGGACAAAGCACGCAGCAACTTCCTGCTGTTTGCCATTCTGTCCAGTGACGACCCCAAGTTCGACCCGATCGCCTTGGGCGATTTCGCCTCACGCTCAATCGTGCCCGAAATCCAGCGCTTGGCCGGCGTTGGCCAGGTGCAGCTGTTTGGCACCGAGCGCGCCATGCGCGTCTGGATCGACCCGGCCAAACTGCTCAGCTTCAACCTGTCTGGCGCCGAAGTCACCGCCGCTATCCGCGCCCAGAACGTCCAGGTATCGGCCGGTGAAATTGGCAGCCTGCCCAATGTGGCGGGGCAAGGCATTGCTGCTACCGTGGTGGTCAACGGCCAGCTCGGCAGCGTGGCGCAATTTGGCAACGTGATGCTGCGTGCCAACACCGACGGCTCGGCCGTGCGTTTGCGAGACGTGGCGCGCATCGAACTGGGGGCACAAACCTACGCCACCGTGGCACGGCTCAACGGCAAACCATCGACCGGTGTCGGCGTGCAACTCTCACCCAGCGGCAACGCACTGGCCACCGCCAAGGCGGTGCGCGCGCGCATGACCGAGCTGGAAAAGTTTTTTCCCAAGGGCATGAGCTGGGCCATTCCATACGACAGCTCGCTGTTTATTGAAACCTCGCTGCTTCAAGTGGCCCAAACCCTGCTGGAGGCGATTGTGCTGGTGTTTTTGGTGATGTTTTTGTTCATGCAGGACTGGCGCTACACGCTCATTCCCACCATTGTGGTGCCGGTGTCGCTGCTGGGCACGTTTGCTGCCATGCTGGCATTTGGCTTCTCGATCAACGTGCTGACCATGTTTGCCATGGTGCTGGTGATCGGCATTGTGGTCGACGACGCCATTGTGGTCGTGGAAAACGTCGAGCGCATCATGAGCGAAGAAGGCTTGCCGCCCTTGGCCGCCACGCGCAAGGCCATGGGGCAAATCCAGGGCGCGATCATCGGTGTGACAGTGGTGCTGATTGCGGTGTTTGTGCCGCTGGCGTTTTTCAGCGGCTCCATTGGCAACATTTACCGCCAGTTTGCGGCGGTGATGGGCACCTCGATCGCGTTCTCGGCCTTTCTGGCGCTGTCGCTCACCCCCGCGCTGTGTGCCACGCTGCTCAGGCCGGTTGAGGCTGGTCACCACCATGCCAAGAGCGGCTTCTTTGGCTGGTTCAACCGTGGCTTTGCCCGCACGGCCAAAGGCTATGAAAGTGGTGTGGCCAAACTGCTACCCCACGCCACGCGCTACCTGGTGGTGTACGGTGCGATTGTGGCGGTGGCAGCGCTGATGTACCAGCGCCTGCCGACCTCGTTCCTGCCCAACGAAGACCAGGGCCGGATGCTGGTCAACGTGCAGTTACCCCCGGGTGCAACCCGTGAGCGCACGCAGGCGGTGATGGAGCAGGTGGAAGGCTTTGTGCTCAAGCAGCCCGAAGTGAAAAGCATGGTCAGCGTGCTGGGTTTCAGCTTTGCCGGCCAGGGGCAAAACGCAGCCTTGGGCTTCATCACCCTCAAGGACTGGGCCGAGCGCACAGGCCCGGGCAGTTCAGCCCAAGCGCTGGCCGGGCGCTCGTTTGGCGCGTTGATGGGCATCCGCGATGCGTTCATCTTCCCCTTGAGCCCGCCGCCGATTCCTGAGCTGGGCAGCTCCAGCGGCTTCAGCTTCCGGCTGCAAGACCGCGCTGGCCTGGGCCACAATGCCTTGCTGGCGGCACGCAACCAGTTGCTGGGCATGGCCTCCAAAAGCAAAGTCATTACCCAGGTGCGCCCCGACGGTCTTGAAGACGCGCCGCAATTGCAGCTCGACATTGACCGCGACAAAGCCAGCGCGCTGGGCGTGGGCTTTGAGGCCATCAACAGCATCATCAGCACCGCTTTAGGCTCTGCTTATGTCAACGACTTCCCCAACGCCGGACGTTTGCAACGCGTGATCGTTCAAGCCGACGCACCGGCACGCATGCAGCCGGATGATTTGCTCAAACTCAATGTAGCCAACAACAAGGGCCAGATGGTGCCGCTGAGCGCCTTTGCCAGCACCCGCTGGGTGACGGGCGCGATGCAAACCGTGCGCTACAACGGCTACCCGGCCATGCGCATCAGCGGCAGCGCTGCGCCCGGCTTCAGCACCGGCGCGGCATTGAAAGAGATGGAGCAATTGGCAGCCCAGTTGCCGCCCGGTTTTGGTTACGAGTGGTCCGGCACCTCGCGCGAGGAAAAACTGGCCGGCTCGCAGGCCATCATCCTCTACGGCTTTGCGATTCTGGCGGTGTTCTTGTGCCTGGCCGCGCTGTACGAGAGCTGGAGCATCCCGCTGGC
>MNXW01000261.1 GCA_001871515.1 Comamonadaceae bacterium CG2_30_57_122 | reverse complement strand
GGCCGCCCGTCCCCCTGCCTGAGTACACACAGCGCCATCAAATCAGTCGGGTGATGGGCTTTGCGGAGGTAAAGGAGGAGACCGCGCAGCGGGCGGGGGACACGTAGCAAAGTGCATTGCCCGGCTGATTGGGGAAACAATGTAATGTCAGCTGTACTCCACCAACTCCACCACATCACTTTGAATCGCACCCGTTAATGGAAATTTGGAATGGTCACGCATTGAAGGTGTGCTGGTCGCACTGGGTTGTCAGGTGATTGAGGGTAGCGGTTCTTCGGTCACTTTTGAAAAAAACGGAGAGAAAGTATTTTTTCATCGCCCCCATCCCGGAAAAGAAGCGCTCAGATATCGCGTGCAGCAAGCGCGGGCATTTTTGAACCACATTGGAGTAAAACCATGATGAACGCCATGAGCTACAAGGGCTATACCGCCCGAATTGACTATGACGATGCCGACCGGATTTTTGTCGGTAGGCTGGCAGGTATTCGTGACATTGTTGGTTTTCATGCCAGCTCAGTTGATGCATTGCAAGCCGCATTCCACGAGTCGGTCAATGACTATGTGCAGGCCTGCGTCAAACTTGGACAAACACCGCAAAAGCCTGCCAGCGGCAGGTTGATGCTGAGGGTTGCCCCAGAGATTCACAGTGCAGCCTTGATCGCGGCGCAAACCAGCGGGAAAAGTCTGAATCAGTGGGCGGCAAACGCACTGCAAAGCGCAGCTCGGGTTTGATCCAGGAAAAGGCAACCGGGTTTAGGGCGTTAGTGGCTGAGCAGCTTGGCCAGCACCGCAATGATGCCGCCAATCACAAACCCAAGCATCCACTTGATCTGGGACACTTCGGTTTTAAGCACTGCCATGTCGGTTTTGAGCGGTGACAGTGCGGCATCAAGCCCCTTGTTGGTGACCAACTCGTCCTGCGCCTCGGCAATGACACGTACCACGGTTTCGGCTTGGTCAGCGGAAAACCCTGCTGATTTCAGCCGATCAGACAGTTTGAGTGAATCAACTGTAATGATGCTCATGGCACGAATTACCTTAAATCTCCAGCACCTCAAAACTGGTGCTGATTTGCGCGGTTTTGCCTAGCATCACACTGGCCGAGCAGTATTTGTCGTGGCTCATGGCAATGGCGCGCTCTACCGCCGCAGCGGGCACGCCTTTGCCAGTCACGGTGAAGTGCATGTTGATGGCGGTGAACACCTTGGGGTCAACCTCGGTGCGCTCAGCTTGCAGCTTGACGGTGCAGCCGCGCACGTCGTGCCTGCCGCGCTTCAGGATCAGCACCACGTCATAAGCGGTGCAACCACCCGCACCGGCCAGCAGGGTTTCCATGGGGCGCGGGGCCAAATTTTGGCCGCCGTTTTCAGGTTTGGCGGCATCGGGTGCGCCGTCCATCACCAAGGTGTGGCCACTGCCGGTTTCGGCCACAAAGCCCATGCCCGAGCGTGTGCCCAAAGCGCCAGTCCAGTTCACTGTGCATTCCATCATTCAGCCTTTCAAAAGAGTATGCCGATTGTCTCGCATGCAGAACGGGCAGTTTTTCATGTTGTAATAGATGTCAATTAAGGCATCATTTTTGATGCACAGGAGTTCACATGGATGCTGTTTTATCCCATTTTGCCGTTAGCGTGACCGAGCTCAAGCGCAACTACGCCGATATCTTGAAGCAAGCCGACGATGCCCCGGTGGCGGTGCTCAACCACAACCGCCCAGAGGCTTATCTGCTGCCCGCCAGCCATTACGAGCGCTTGATGGCCTACCTGGAAGACCTGGAAGATGCCAAGCTGGTGCGCGAGCGCGCAGCAGGCCCCTTTGTCGAGGTGAACCTTGCCGACTTATAAGCTGCGTTTTCATGCGCTGGCGCTCAAAGAGTGGCAACAACTCGATGCCAGCGTGCGCGAGCCTTTCAAGAAAAAACTGGCCGAGCGGCTGCAAGCGCCCCACATCCCTTCTGCCGCCTTGCACGGCTTGGCAGACTGCTACAAGATCAAGCTGCACAGCGTGGGCTACCGGCTGGTGTACCGTGTGGATGAATCAGAAATTTTTGTCATCGTTATTGCTGCAGGCCGCCGCGACAAAAGCAAGGTCTACCAAGCAGCGGTGCAACGCGTGTTGTAAACGCGTGCCATGAGCCATTTAACCCCTGAACTTTTTATATAACCATGACCAGCAACCCACGCGCTGCGGCGCTCACTCCGTTTGACTACCTGAAAAAAATCCTGACTGCGCGCGTTTATGACGTGGCGGTGGAATCCAGCTTGGAACTGGCGCAGTCTTTAAGCGCGCGCCTGGGCAACACCGTGCTCTTGAAGCGCGAAGACCAGCAACCGGTGCACAGCTTCAAGCTGCGCGGCGCCTACAACAAGATGGCGCAGCTGAGCCCGGCGCAGCTGAAAAAAGGCGTGATTTGCGCCTCGGCCGGCAACCACGCGCAAGGCGTGGCCTTGAGCGCCAAGCGCCTGGGCGCGCGTGCCGTCATCGTCATGCCCACCACCACACCGGGCGTCAAGGTCGATGCGGTGCGCGGTTTTGGCGGCGAGGTGGTGCTGTTTGGCGACAGCTACTCCGATGCCTACACCCACGCGGTGCAGCTTGAGAAAAAAGAAGGCCTGACCTTTGTCCATCCGTTTGACGACCCGGATGTGATCGCCGGCCAGGGCACCATCGCCATGGAACTGCTGCGCCAGCACCAGGGGCACCTCGACGCGGTGTTTGTTGCCATTGGCGGCGGCGGTCTGATCAGCGGCGTGGCCAATTACATCAAGGCGGTGCGCCCCGAGATCAAGGTGATTGGCGTGCAGATGAACGACTCGGATGCCATGGCGCAGTCTGCCGCTGCGCACGAGCGCGTGACGCTGGCCGACGTGGGGCTGTTCTCTGACGGCACGGCGGTGAAACTGGTGGGCGAGGAAACCTTTCGCATCGCGCACAGCCTGGTGGACGACTACGTGCTGGTCGACACCGATGCGGTGTGTGCGGCCATCAAGGACGTGTTTGTCGACACCCGCAGCATTGTCGAACCCGCTGGCGCCTTGGCGGTGGCGGCGGTCAAGCAATACGTGGCCACGCACAAGAAAAAGGGCGAAACCTATGCCGTCATTTTGTGCGGTGCCAACATGAACTTTGACCGCTTGCGCTTTGTCGCCGAGCGTGCGGAAGTGGGCGAAGAGCGCGAGGCGCTGTTTGCGGTAACCATCCCTGAAGAGCGCGGCAGTTTCCGGCGCTTTTGCGAGCTGATTGGCGACCTGCCCAGCTTTGGCGGCGGCAAGGCGCTGCGCAACGTGACCGAATTCAACTACCGCATCAGCGACGCGCAAAAAGCGCACGTGTTTGTCGGCCTGACCACCGCCGCCAAGGGCGAATCGGGCAAAAT
>MNXW01000153.1 GCA_001871515.1 Comamonadaceae bacterium CG2_30_57_122 | reverse complement strand
GATTTACCGATTTACCGATTTACCGATTTAAACCCCAGCTGGCCAGCATTTCCATGTCAAATCATACGGGTAAAGCGTTATGCTCTTGGATGAAATTCCAGGAAAAGAGTGGCCACGGGTTGAAGCCTTGCCCATTGGGCGGCTGGGTATGAGCAATAGTTTTTTGAGTCCATTGTTAAACAAAGGAAATCTGTCTTGAAGAGCAGACTTAACGTGAAACAACGCCCACAGCCGACAAGAATGGCGTGTCGTAGGGTCGACTTCAGTCGGCCATGGCGGGTTGAAACCCGCCCTACGCAGGGCACGCATGTTTCATGCTTTGGGGTGTCCTTGTTGAACATGGTCGTTAGTGCTGCAAGCCGCTTGTTTGTGGCTTGGTTGTTGTCAGCTACATTTTCTGCACAAGCCTTTACGCTGGCTGAGTTGCGCGGTTCAGTCGTCATTGGTCGTCCGCTTGACGTGACAGTGCAGATTCAAGCGGCTGCGGGTGAAGAAGTATCGGGTGACTGCCTCAGCGCTGAGGTGTTGTACGCCGACATACGCCAGACCAATGTGCGTGTCAGTGTGATGCCGTCCAGTGCCATGACTGCAGCCCCTGTGTTGCGCGTGCAGGTGGGGGCCTTCATCAACGAACCCGTGGTCACCGTGGTGGTGCGTGCCACCTGTGGTTCAAGCACCCAGCGGCGTTATGTGATGCTGCCAGACTTTCCCGACACAACCAAGCTGGCGTTACCGAATCTGCCAGTCGGTGAGGCCGCTCCGGTACTGGTGTTGCAGCCTGCTACCAAACCTGCGCGCGTAAGCAAGTCCGTTTCTGCCCGCGCGACAAAAGCTGATTCAACTCAAGCCCTCCGCCCGCTGAAATCACCCGCAGCGATGAATGCATCCACGCCGAAAAAGAAGCGCAGCAAAACGGTGGCTCGTGCCGCGGGCAAAGCGGTTCTGAAACTCGATCCGCTGGATATTTTTTCAGACCGCATGGACACGCTGGATGCCGACATGGTGTTTGCGCCCACAGAAGATACGCTGCTTCACAGCCGGAAAATTGCCGAGCTTGAGCAAGACGTGAAAACCCTGCGTGCCCTGGCCGTCCACAACGATGCCAAGTTGTCCGACCTGCGCCAGCAATTGCAACAGGCGCAAGACAGCCAGATACCGCTCTGGCTGGTGCAGGGCATTGGGTTGTTGTTGCTGGCTTGTGTGGCCGCACTGGGATGGCTGCTGTGGCAGCAACGCCGTCTCGCACAAGAACAAGAATTGTCCGAATGGTGGAAAAATCGCGACCTCGACACGCCGGTCGAGTTTGAAGCCCTGGACTCCAGCCGGGTGAAACCCCAACCCCCGCAAGTTAAACCGGTGCAAGCAGTCCAGGCTGCTGAGATGCCGGTGGTTACAAAAGAAGTCCCCTTTACAGTCAAAGAAGATGTGGTGTCGATGCCCGTGCATCGGGTCGTCGACATGGCTTCATTTGAGGTTCACACCGATTCTGCTGCACTTGAAGGCAGCCACATCCGGCACATCAATTTGGAGCCGATTCTTGATATTCGCCAGCAGGCTGAATTTTTTGTGTCGCTTGGCCAAGCAGACCGAGCGCTGGCTATTTTGAACAAGCAGATTGCGCAAGGCACAGAGCCCAACCCGCTGCTGTATCTGGATTTGATCGCGCTCTACCACTCGTTGGGCATGAAAGCCGAGTATCGTAAAAGTGCAGACGCATTCAACCAGTTGTTCAACGGCATCATTCCCGATTTTTCTCGCTTCAACGCCCAGGAACAGGGTATTGAAGATTACCCCGAGGTGCTCCAGCAACTGGTCAGCCTTTGGCCGCGCACCGAGGCCTTGGTGTTTTTAAATGCGTGTATTTTTCATGACCCGCAGATTCAGCCGCGACAAACTTTTGAACTGACGGCTTTTCGTGATTTGCTGCTGCTCAATGCCATGGCTGACACCCTGGCACCGCAAGCCTGATTCAAAGTTGCTGGGCTTTTGCGGCACAAGCCGCGCATACGCAGGCTTTGTGGCGCTTTGCCTGAGGGATTTGTTCAAGCAGCTCCGGTGTAAAGCTGACCTGGGTGCACCAGCAAGGTGGCTGCTTGATGCCGGTGGCACGTTCCACTTCCATGGCGCACTGGTTGGGCTGGCCGCACAGGGGGCAATTTCTGGCATCAATGGAGGAGCTGTTGGTCATAGTTTTTTTATGAAAAAATAGCCGCTAGCCCTTATGTATAAAGGGTAAGCAGCTATTTATTAAGTAGCAATATTCAGGTCGTTTTGATCAGGCTGGCTGGGCTGCTGCCTTCACCTTTTGGCGCCAACCATGCAGCAGCGGCTCGGTGTAGCCGCTGGGTTGTGCCAGGCCTTTGAAGACCAGGTCACACGCTGCCATGAAGGCCATCGACGTGTCGAAGTGTTCCGCCATCGGCTTGTAGGCAGCATCACCGGCATTCTGGCCATCCACCACCGCGGCCATGCGCTCGAAAGTGGCACGCACTTGCGGCTCGGTCACCACACCGTGGTGCAGCCAGTTGGCCACGTGCTGGCTGCTGATGCGCAGCGTGGCGCGGTCTTCCATCAGACCGATGTTGTGGATGTCGGGCACTTTGGAGCAGCCCACGCCCTGATCAACCCAGCGCACCACGTAGCCCAGAATGCCCTGGATGTTGTTGTCGAGCTCCTGCTGTTTCTCGGCATCGCTCCAGCTGGCACTGGCCGCCACCGGCACTTGCAGCAGACCGGCGAGCAATTCGTCGCGCAGCTTGTCGGCGTTTTGGCTCTCAAGCTCTTTTTGCACGTCTTTGACCAGCACCTGGTGGTAGTGCAGGGCGTGCAGCGTGGCACCGGTGGGGCTGGGCACCCAGGCGGTGTTGGCGCCGGCGCGTGGGTGGCCAATTTTTTGCTCCATCATGGCTTTCATCAGGTCGGGCATGGCCCACATACCCTTGCCGATTTGCGCCTTGCCACGCAGGCCGCATTTCAGGCCGACCAAGACGTTGTTGCGCTCATAGGCCGCAATCCAGGCGCTGGTTTTCATGTCGCCCTTGCGGATCATCGGGCCGCCCTGCATGGCGCTGTGCATCTCGTCGCCGGTGCGATCCAGAAAGCCGGTGTTGATAAACGCCACGCGCGCGGGGGCGGCGGCAATGCAGGCTTTGAGGTTGACGCTGGTGCGGCGCTCTTCGTCCATGATGCCCAGTTTGACGGTGGCATCCGGCAGGCCCAGCACTTGTTCGACGCGACCGAACAGCTCATTGGCAAAGGCCACTTCTGCCGGACCGTGCATTTTGGGCTTGACGATGTAGACCGAGCCCTTGCGGCTGTTGCGAACGGCGTCCTTCTTGGGCTTTTGCAGGTCGTGCAGGGCAATGGTGGTGGTAACCATGGCGTCCAGAATGCCTTCGGGGATTTCGCGTACCTTGCCAGTCTTGTCGGTGTAGAGGATGGCCGGGTTGGTCATCAGGTGGCCCACATTGCGCACAAACAGCAGCGCACGGCCGTGCAGGCGAACGGCTTTTTTGCCGTGTGGCGCGGTGTAAATACGGTCAGCGTTCAGGCCGCGGTGCAGTGTCTTGCCGCCTTTTTCAAAC
>MNXW01000132.1 GCA_001871515.1 Comamonadaceae bacterium CG2_30_57_122 | reverse complement strand
GGCAAGGCTGCGCGCCGGTATGCGTGGCAAACACCGTGCGCAGGGCGGAGTCAAGGGTGATGAAGAAACGGTCGATCATGGGTGAGGTTCAGGGGCACACCTGGCAGGTGCTGAGTCTGTAAGAAATAATGCGTATCTGCGACTAATTATTGCACGTCGATTTTTATTTTGTTTTAGAAAATACACATGTCTTACAAACTGTAAAAATAGCGTTTTATGGTCAAAATTAACGGTCGCCTCAACCCATGAGCGATCAAATCTTCAGGTGCTAATCGTGACAACCCCGGGGCGAAAATTGAATCAATCAACGGCCTTCATTGGCATCATCGGCGGCAGCGGGCTCTATCAGATGGATGCACTGCAAAACGCGCAAGAGCAGGTGCTAAATACGCCCTTTGGCGCGCCATCAGATGTGCTGGTCACTGGCCGCGTGCACGACGTGCCGGTGGCGTTTTTGGCCCGCCACGCGCGCGGCCATCGTTTGCTGCCCCACGAGGTGCCCTACCGCGCCAACATCCACGCCATGAAGCAGCTTGGCGTGCGTTACCTGATCTCGGTGTCGGCCGTGGGCTCCTTGCGCGAAGACTTCAAGCCGCTCGACCTGGTGCTGCCCGATCAGTTCATTGACCTCACCAAACGGCGTGACAGCAGCTTTTTCGGCCAGGGTGCAGTGGCTCATGTGTCGATGGCAAAGCCAGTGTGCCCGCTGGCAGCTGATGCATTAGCGCGTGCGGTGCGTGACGTGCTCGCCGCCGATGGCTCTACCGATGGCGTGGCACTGCACCAGGGTGGCACTTATGTATGCATTGAAGGCCCGCAGTTTTCCAGCCTGGCCGAATCCAACTGGTACCGCAGCATGGGCGCAGACGTGATTGGCATGACCAACATGCCCGAGGCCAAACTGGCGCGCGAGGCGCAAATCGCCTACACCACACTGGCCATGGTGACCGATTACGACTGCTGGCATCCACGCGAAGCGCATGTCAACACCAACATGGCGCTGGCCAATCTGTTAAAAAATGCCGAGCGCGCACAGCAAGTGGTAGCGCAGGCCATTCGTCTGCTGGGTGCCGAGCGCCCCGTGAGCGAGGCGCACAGTGCGCTGCAGAACGCGCTGGTGACCCAGCCCGATGCCATGTCGTCTGATGTGCGCGCCCGTCTGGCCGTGTTCTTGCATGGCAGCAACTCTGCAACCTGATTTTTACCAAAACATTTTCTTATGCATGACACCCTTCCCCTGCTGGAAAAAACCATTTTCCCGGCCATTCACCGCGCCCGCCTTGACACTTTGCAAGTCAACCTCGGCTACAAGTGCAACCAGAGTTGTGTGCATTGCCATGTCAACGCCGGGCCGCACCGCACCGAGATGATGGACGACGCCACGCTGGCGCTGATTCCCCAGGTATTGGCTGCGCGCGGTCTGGGCACGCTTGACCTGACCGGCGGTGCGCCCGAATTGCATGAGGGTTTTCGTGAATTGGTGCGCGTGGCGCGGGCGCAGGGCGTGCGCGTGATTGACCGCTGCAACTTGACCATCCTGTTCGAGCCTGAACAGGATGGGCTGGCCGAGTTTTTGGCGGCACAGCAAGTTGACATTGTGGCCTCCATGCCCTGCTATCAAGCAGAAAATGTGGACAAGCAGCGTGGTGACGGTGTGTTTGACCTGAGCATTGCCGCCCTGCAAAAACTCAACCAGCTCGGCTACGGCCAGGCAGACTCGGGCCTGACCCTCAATCTGGTCTACAACCCGCAAGGCGCATCGCTGCCGCCCAACCAGCAAACGCTGCAGGCCGATTACAAACGCGAGTTGTTCCAGCACTTCGGCATCGTCTTTAACGAGCTGTTCGCCCTGACCAACATGCCAATTCAACGCTTTGGCTCGACGCTGGTGTCCAAGGGCACGTTTGACGCCTACATGGATTTGCTCAAGAGCAGTTTTCAGCAGCAAAACCTGCCCGGCGTGATGTGCCGTAACACCGTCAGTGTGGATTGGCAGGGCTGGCTGTCGGATTGTGATTTCAATCAGCAGCTCGGTCTACCGCTGGGCACCACCGGTTTGCGCCGTCACCTGCGCGACTTGCTCAAAATCAGCCTGGACGCGCAACCGATCCGTGTCGCCGGCCACTGCTTTGGCTGCACCGCCGGCCAAGGCAGCAGTTGCGGTGGTGCTCTGGAGCATTAAGACACCATGCAAGTGCCAACTCTCTCTGTCATCATGCCAGTCCTGAATGAAGCACCAGGCCTGGCCGCGGCACTGCAGGCGCTACAACCGCTGCGTGCGCGCGGTGTGCAAATTATCGTTGTTGATGGTGGCAGCACTGATGAAAGTGCAGCATGCGCTTGCTTATACGGCGTGCAAGTCATCCACTCAGCGCGCGGGCGTGCACTGCAAATGAACGCAGGGGCGCAGCAGGCCAACGGCGACATCCTGCTGTTTTTGCATGCCGACACCCAACTTGTGTTGAACGCCGATGCCTTGATCAGGCAAGCGCTGGCCGCTGGCTCTGCAGTCTGGGGGCGCTTTGACGTGCGCATTGTCGGCAAGCCACGGTTCTTGCGCGTCATAGCTGCGTTCATGAACGCACGCTCGCGCTGGTCTGGAATTGCCACCGGTGACCAAGCCATGTTCATGACTCGCGAGGCCTATCTCGCGGTGGGTGGTTTTCCAGCACAACCGCTGATGGAAGACATTGAAATGTCAGTGCGCATGTGCAAACTCTCGCACCCAGCCTGCCTGCGCGAGTGCGTCATCACTTCGGGCCGACGTTGGGAAACACATGGCGTGTGGTCTACCCTTGTACTGATGTGGCGGTTGCGCTTAGCCTACTGGTGCGGTACAACACCTGAACGTCTGGCAGCGCTTTACAGGTAACAAGCATGTCCACCAAACAACCACGGCTGGTGCTTTTTGCCAAGGCGCCACATGCCGGTGCGGTCAAGACCCGGCTGATCCCGGCGTTGGGTGCACAAGGGGCTGCCGAACTGGCGCACCACATGCTCAGCCACACGCTGCAGCAAGCGCTTGATGCCCAAATTGGCCCGGTCGAGCTGTGCATGAGCCCCCCGCCACAAGACCCAGCTTGGCACGGCATCACGCTACCTGATGCCGTGCTGCGCAGCGCCCAGGGTGAAGGCGACTTGGGTCAGCGCATGGCGCGCGCCGCGGAGCGCGTGACCACGCAGTATCGCCAGCCGCTGCTGTTGCTCGGCACCGACTGCCCGTCATTGACAACCGCGCGACTTATCGCAGCTGCGCGCCAACTTCAGACCCATGATGCCGTGCTGGTTCCTGCCACCGATGGCGGCTATGTGCTGATCGGTCTGAAGTCTCCTTGCCCAGAGGTTTTCACGCAAATGCCCTGGAGCACGTCTAGCGTGGCCTCTGAGACGCGCCGCCGCATGGACGCACTCCACCTGCGCGTATGGCAAGATTGGCCTCTGCACGATATAGACGAACCCACAGACTTGGTGCATTTGCCCGCCTATTTTTCCAAACGAAAGCATTAAATCAAATGAAATCAATCTTCAAAATGATCGTGGCGCTGTGGTTCATCTTCAGCATGGTCGGCAGCATGGCCGCCGAACCCTCATTGGTACTTGGCGTAGGCCTTTTTCAACCTGACAAGGAAAAAAACGATGCCACCTATCGCCCGCTAGCTGCATACCTCGCGAAGAAGCTCGGTCGCACGGTTCAATTGCGTACGGTGGACAGTTGGGAAGGTCTGGCCAAATCGCTGGCGAGCGGTGAAACTGACCTGGCTCTGATGGGCCCCTGGGGCTATGTATTGGCCAATCACCAGGCCGATGCCCAAGTCGTCTCGACCATACTTTATGACGGCAAGCCCGAGTATTTCGCCATCATGGTGACGCATCCCAACTCGGGCATCAAGAGCCCCAAAGACCTCAAAGGCCGAACCTTCGCTTTTGGCGACAAAGGCTCCACCTCGGGCTATCTGATTCCGTTGCATTACTTCATGACGCAGGGCATTGAACCCGAGAGCTATTTCAGCAAGGTGCTCCACACCAGCCATCAGGCGATCGAAACACAAGTGACCCAAGGTGCGCTGGATGCAGGTGCTGACTACAACCGTAATCGCAATGCCATGATCGAACGCGGTCTGATCAAGGCCGACCAGTCCAGCATCATCTGGCAGTCAGCGCCGCTGCCCAACGACGCATTCGCAGTCAGCAGCGTGCTGGCCCATGACAAGGACTTTGTGCTTCACCTGCAAAACGCCCTCGCCGGCATCGGTGAGGCGCTGAAATCGCAGCCAGACCTGCTGCCAGCGCATTACACAGGTTTTGTCAGCCGGGACAACAGCTTTTACAAACCCATTCGGGATGCCGGCATGGCAACAGGGAAATTGCAGGTGAAATAAGCATGTGGCACAGGGTTTCCCGCGTTTTGGTTGGGCGTCTCGGTTTTTTGACGCTGACCCTGCTGTATGCCAGCCTGGTCGCGGGCTGTCTGGCCACACTCATTGCGCAGGACGAACTGTCGTTGGGCCGTCGACCGCTGGAGAACCTGGTTCGCACGGCAAGTGAATTCGCCAGACCCAGTTTTCTCGACGTCTGGTTTGGCAACCCCCACCTCGAGTACCGCAGTGATGACGGTACCGTGTTACGGGTGGAAAACCGGCAAGCCGTGGAGACCCATTACCTGCAAGGTCTGGCCAGCGCGACCTGGACAACCTTTCGTATCGCCACCCTGGGTTCCTTGCTGGGTGCCGTACTGGCGTTGCCGCTTGGAGTGCTCACTGCCCGCAATCTGGCTGCGCCCATGCCTGTGCGTCTGCTGGCCAAGGGCCTGCTTGACGTTGCCCGTTCAATCCACACCCTGGTTTTTGGTCTGGTGCTGGTGGGCATTGTGGGGCTGGGGTCGACGGCAGGGATCCTGGCCATAGCGTTTCATTCCATGGGCACGTATGGGAAATTTTTTGCCGAAGCCATCGAAACGCTCGACATGGCAGCCATTGAGGCGGTACGCAGCGTTGGCGCTTCTCCCACGCAAGTTTTTTTCAACGCGGTATGGCCTGCCGTACTGCCCCAGTTTGTATCGAGCCACCTGTATATCTGGGAATTCAACATTCGGGATTCAACCATTCTGGGTGTCATCGGCGCGGGTGGACTGGGCCTGCTCATTACCGAAGCAACATCGCTGTTTCAATGGGGACGCCTGTCGACCGTGCTGATCGTGATCGTGCTTCTTGTCTCCAGTTTTGATGCGCTGAGTCGACGCATCCGCAAGGCGCTCTCATGACACGCCCCGCTGCCATCTTGCTGGATGCTGTCTTGTGTCCCACTGGCGGACCGATGTGCTTGCGG
>MNXW01000189.1 GCA_001871515.1 Comamonadaceae bacterium CG2_30_57_122 | reverse complement strand
GACAACCGCCGCCTGTGCGTGGCCGCCCCGAAGTATTTGCGCCAGCACGGCACGCCGCGCCATCCGCATGACCTGACGCGCTTTGACTGTCTGACGCTGACCAGCGACGCATCGCAGGCCAGGGGCTGGGCCTTCCTGCTGCCCAAAGACGGTGCAGCAGAACTGGTGCACCTCAAGCCTGGTGGGCCACTGAGTTGCTCTGATGGTGAAGTCTTGTTTGATTGGTGCGTGGCTGGCTATGGCATCGCCTGGCGCAGCACCTGGGAGGTGCAGGCCGAGATTGCCTCGGGTGCGCTGGTGCCGGTGCTGGAAGACTTTGCCGCGCCGCCCAATGGCATTTACGCCGTTTTTCCCCAACGCAAGCACCTGCCGGTGCGCGTGCGGCTGTGGGTCGATTACCTCAAGCAGCAGTATGCCCAGGCAGGCTTTGGTGTTTGATCCGGTTGCTGCGGCCTGTGCCCACGCGGTGGTTTCACTTTTAGACACCGGGTCATGACAACTGCTGCTGTTTTTCCTGGCATGTCAAGCTTCACAGGCGTGATTGTCTGCGCTGACGACTTTGCCGTCCACCAAAGTGCTTCGCTGGGCATTGCCAAACTGGCGCGCATGGGGCGCATCAGCGCCACCAGTGCCATGGTGCTGTCACCCCGATGGGCGCAAGACGTGGCGCTGCTGCACGAGCTGCGTGGCCAGATCGATGTGGGCTTGCACCTGGACTGGACGAGTGACTTTGCCGTGGCCGCAGGCCATGGCCTGTCGCTGGGTCAGGCCATGCGCCGCGCGCTGCTGGGCGGGTTTGACGTGACCCTGACCCGTGGCGTGATTGAGCGCCAACTGGATTTGTTTGAGGCGCGTTGGAAAGCGCCGCCGGATTTTGTCGATGGTCACCAGCATGTGCAACAGTTCGCAGGCATCCGCCAGGCGTTGGTGGCCTTACTGCAACAGCGCTATGGCACACAAGTCGCACCACCCTACCTGCGCATCTCGCGTGCGCCGCCTGGTCTGAATAATTTGAAAAGTTTGGTGATCGCCTGGATGGGGGCAAATGCTCTTGAATCAATAGCTGTTAAATCATGCATTAAAAGGTCTAGAGGCCTGTTTGGCATTTATGATTTTGAAGGTGGCTCAGCACGCTACGCAGCTCTCATGGCACGCTGGTTGCCCTGCGCACCTACTGGGTCGGTGTTGATGTGCCACCCAGCGCAGGCCGCCGAACCGGTCGACAAAATTGGTGTGGCGCGGGTGCAAGAGTTTGCTTATCTGTCCAGCAATGAATTCGCCGCAGAAATTGCTTTGGCGAAAGTTAAGCTTGTCCGGGGCGAACAAGTACTTAACCCTAGATTTCTCAGTTGACCGCTCACCTGCACTGGTAAGTACCTATGAACCAAACAATCCCTTAGTGCCTGCATGATGTCTGGCGGCCTGATTTGCGGCCATTTTGCCCGTCCGTTCGTTGTCCATAGCTACGGCTATGAACGCCTCTCGGCCAGCCAAACTGGCTCGCAACTCACCTCGCCATGCATTCACGCCCAAATGGATTGTTTGGGTTCATTGCTGTGTTATGGACATCGAAGTAGAAAATACGATTCGCCAATGCGCCACCTGCATGGCCGACTACGCCAGCGGTTGGCGCTGTTGCACCGAGTGACCGCGCTGCTCGGCGCGCAACGCCAATCTGACCTTAATCAGATCGTGCGCAGTGAGACAAGCCTGGCAGCGCACACCACCAAGGAGCTATTGGTCAGCACCTGATAATGTCACCATGAACCAACTCGATGCCCTCAAACAATTCACCACGGTGGTCGCTGACACCGGAGACTTTAAACAAATTGAAGCCTTCCAGCCCACGGATGCCACCACCAACCCGTCGTTGATCCTCAAGGCGGTGCAAAAGCCCGAGTACCGCACGCTGCTCGACGACACCGTGGCGCAATACCGTGGCCGTGCGCTGGATGAGCTGACCGACCGCCTGCTGGTGCGCTTTGGCTGCGAGATTTTGTCCATCGTGCCCGGGCGTGTTTCCACCGAAGTGGACGCGCGCTTGAGCTTTGATGCCAGCGCCAGCGTGACCCGGGCTGAGCGTCTGATTGAGCTTTATCAGGCGCAGGGCATTCACATTGACCGGGTACTGATCAAGGTGGCAGCTACCTGGGAAGGCATTCAGGCGGCGGCCGAGCTGGAGCGCAAAGGCATTCACACCAACCTGACGCTGCTGTTCTCGTTCTGTCAGGCGGTGGCGTGTGGACAAGCCAAAGTGCAGCTGATTTCGCCTTTTGTCGGGCGCATTTACGACTGGTACAAAAAATCTGCTGGGCAAGCGTGGGTGGAGGCCGATAACAGCGGTGCCAATGACCCCGGTGTGAGGTCGGTCACGCAAATTTTCAACTACTACAAAAAATTCGGTATTGCCACCGAGGTAATGGGTGCGAGCTTTCGAAACACGGGTCAGATCACGGCGCTGGCCGGCTGCGACTTGCTCACCATCAGTCCCGAACTGCTGGCGCAGCTGGCCGCAAACAAAGCACCGCTGCCGCTCGCGCTGGACGCAGTGGCGGCCAAGTTGCTGCACTTGCAGCACCTGAGCTATGACGAAGCCGGTTTTCGCTTTGCGCTCAACCAGGATGCCATGGCCACTGAAAAACTGGCCGAAGGCATTCGCGCGTTTTGTGTGGATGCTGGCAAGTTAGACCAGCTGTTGTTGGCGGCCTGACACCCGTCATGGTCGACTGAAGTCGACCCTACAGAGGTTTTTTTCGCATCAAGCATTTGAATAACTTGCAGGGAGATTCACCCATGACCCAAATTCGTTGTGACCGCACCCCCGCCTGGGGCCAATTGCAAGCTGCCTTTGACGCATCCGGGCGTGCCTTTGACGTGCGCAGCGCCTTTGCCGCTGACCCGCAGCGGTTCGAGCGTTTCAGCCAAAGCGCGCCGCATGTGTTTGCCGATTTATCCAAGAACCGCATCGATGCCGCAACCGAAAGTATTTTGCTGGAGCTGGCGCGGCAAAGCGGCCTCGAAGCGCACCGGGACGCGATGTTTTCGGGGGCGAAGATTAACACCACTGAAGGCCGTCAGGTGCTGCATTGGTTGTTAAGAAATCCGCCTCTAGCCCAGGTAGAACAAGCGCCAGCAGCTATAAAAAACATATCAACTGAGCTGACCCAAGTGCACGCCACGCTGGATGCGATGCTGGCCTACGCACAAGCGGTGCGCTTTGACGCGTCGATCACCGACGTGGTCAACATTGGCATTGGTGGCTCGGATTTGGGGCCGCAAATGGCGGTGCTGGCGCTGAATGAATTTGTCACGCCGGGCAAACGTTTCCACTTTGTCTCCAACGTCGACGGCCATGAACTGGCCGCTGTGTTGCGCCAGGTCAAGCCGGCCAGCACGCTGTTTCTGGTAGCCAGTAAGACCTTTACCACGATTGAGACCATGACCAATGCGCACAGCGCCAAGTCATGGTTTGAAGCCAACGGCGGCACAGACATTGCGCGCCACTTTGCGGCACTCACCACCAACGT
>MNXW01000229.1 GCA_001871515.1 Comamonadaceae bacterium CG2_30_57_122 | reverse complement strand
CGTTGGGTCGTGCGTTTGGGTTGAATTGAGGCATGGTGGCTCAATGATACGGTTGGTGTGGTGCACCAGATTGGTTTGGATTGCAATGCGTTGATTTGCAATGCATTGGCTTGCGCTGGGTTTTGGGTTTTGGGTTTAACCCGCGCAGCGGCAGCCTTTGGCGGCCTCCTCATACTGGAGTACCAGAAATCGTCGGCCGCCAAAGCCAGCCACTGCGCTGGCGGTAGCTGTGACCTACAGCCAAAGGCGACTGCGCCTGTGCACAAAAACGGCTTTAGGGAATTCGGGCTTCTTGCCTTATCTTGATGCGCTGACCCGTCCAATATCTAGTGCAGTGTTGCACGCTATCCGGCACTTAAAACCATGTCTTTTTGCCCCTGGCGTTGTTGCAAATCCGCGCGATACCTGCGGGTATCGCTGTGGTTTGCGCCTAGCCAGAGCCAATAATCCATCGGTTTTAAATGTGCCGTCAAGCATGCAACACTGCACTAGCAGGGTAGCTTTGCAGCTTTTCATGTTGATAGTGGCATTTGCACTTTCAGCCTGCAGTTCATGGCCACAAGCCAACGGAGTGCTTCAGAATACGGCAACCATTCTCAGCCCTGACGCAAGCGCAAAAACCACCAAAAGCCAGTCCAGGGTTATTCATGCGGCCAGCAAGCAAAAGCGCATCCAAAGACCAGTACGCCAGAAATCAGAGCCAGTAAATCCGGCATCGGTTCGCGTCTGGCTCTATGCCTCTCTTGCTTCTCAAGCACATTTAATGAAATTGGGCGCAGACCCGACCACCGGAATCCGCGTCTGGGAAAATTACTTCCGCACCCACAAATTACCGTTTTCACGCCTCACCAACGCCAAAGAAATTGACCAAGCTCCTACTTCCGGTATCTTGTTGTTGCCCTCTACCGTGGTGATGAGCGAGGCTGAGAAGCAAGCTGTTTTGCAATGGCGCAACCGCGGTGGCGCTGTTTTGTCCACCTGGTTAACCGCCGCTTATGCCGAGTCAGGGGAATCGATCGGTTTCGCATTCATGCGAGACGTGCTGGATGTTGACGTGGTCGGCAACACCGAAGCCGAAATAGACGACACTTTCATGATGGTGCATGGTGATACCCCCATCTCGCACAGCCTTTTGGCTGGCACCAGGGTTTGGCTCGAACGTGTGCCGCACCAACTTCCCCTGAGGCTGGTGGGTCGGCAGGAAGGGGCGCAAATTATGAGTTGGTCACGCAGTTTTGATGCCAAAAAACCAGCTGGATTGATAGCTTTCAACGAACGTCTCATGCCTTCAGGGCAACACTCGCGCTCAATTACCATCGGATACCCGGAACAAAACTGGTTACGCTCCGACCCCAAACAATTGGCCTCTGTTACCCATGACATTTTCTCGTGGCTTATGCGGGAACCGCAGGCCTACGTCGGTGCCTGGCCTCATCCTTACCAGGGTGGCTTGCTGCTGGCGATTCAAGCCGCTGAGCAAGTTGACAAACTGGAAATTGAACTTGGATACACCTACAAAAAAATGCATGGCCTGGCAACTTATTACGTCTTGGGAAGCAACATTGTCAAAGCTGCTCCGTTCATTAAAAAAATCAAGGCACAAGGTCACGAAATTGGCTATTTTGGTGACCAGTTTGAGGGCTTTGATGGGCAACCTGAAACCACTCAATCCGAACGCATGGACAAGATGCAAACGCAACTTGCAGATGCAGGTATTGCCGTATCCAGTCCCGCCAGTTTTTCTGTTCCCATGGATGCCTATGACAGCACCACCCAGCGCCTGGCGGCAGAACGTCAATTCGGCAATTTCCTGGCTTTCATGGAAGTTACCGACAGCAGCTTGCCGGTTGTGGCCAACCGAGATGCCTCCGGCCTTGCGCAAACCATCGTTTTGCCACGCACTCTGATGGGGCCCGAAGAAGCGGTTGCAGAGGGGGAACCCGATGAGAGTTTGGATAATTTTCTGGCGGGATTAGACCTATCCGTGCGCATGGGAGGTCTGTCCGTCGTACGAATACCTTCTCAGACCCTGCTGATCCCGGCACAACGTCAGCGCATTTTTGAAAAAATGGCCACCATGCGCGCTCGTGCCTGGATGGCATCAGCACACCAAATAGCGCAATGGTGGCGTGATCGCGATGGCGTGTCTGCGGCTTTGGAACCTCAACCAAAGGGATACTTGTTGAGTGTAGATGTCACGCATCAGGCCAAGACCTCCGAGCCCTTGAGCATCTGGGTCAATCTGCCACGCCTTAACTCGCGCGTTCGTTTGCAAGCTCTCAAGAAAAGCGACAAAGTACCCACTGTCATCAACCAAGATGCTTGGCGCGCCGCCATCATCCTGAAAACACCAACCGTCGGCAAACACACGTGGCTGCTCCAGTTTGAAGACCAGCTTGCAAAGGGAAAATTTTGAGATGCAGCCCCCATTCAAGTCAACTATTTTTCAATGTTTACGCTCCATCGTGTTGATGGGTTGGGTCATCAGTGCCTCATGCGCTTGGGCTTTGGCATCGCCAAATCAAGCTTTGTATCTGTATGCCAGCCCAACCACAGACCAATACCTGCGCTCCCAAAATCAGTATTACGAGCAAACTGTCAAGCGCTGGCGCATCTATCTAAAAAAATACGGCCCCTCGGCGTTTGCGGTCACGCGTGCGCAACTCCTGGCAGGGCTTCAGCCCGGCACCCTGATCTTGCCCACCGCCATTGCGCTTGACCCGCAGGAGCGTCAGGCCATTGAGCGCTTTAGTGCACAAGGTGGTAATTTGCTGGCTACTGGACTGGTGGGGTCGCGCGATGCACAAGGACAGGATGTGGGCTTGAATTTTTTGCAAAACACCTTTCACGTCCGGGCGCATGGTTTTTTCCCAGCCACCGAAGATTCTTTTTTTATGCCCTTTGGCGATGGCCCCGTCACATGGCCTATTCCTGCCGGTCGGCGCATGTCCATGGTGTCAACCAAAGAATCCGTGCTGCGCATCGAAGCCGACCACGTGGCTTCGGTGGTCATGGACTGGTCGCGCAGCATGGAGAACGAGGCCAATGGCATCATGGCGTTTGATGAAACCGCCAACAGCCGCCTGGTGTATTTTTCATTTCCTGACACGGCCTGGCCCTACAACAAAGATGTACAACTGGTGCTTGATGCCAGCATCGCCTGGTTGCGTCGGGAACCTCAGGCTTACAAATCAGCTTGGCCGCGCGGCTATGTCGCGTCCCATCTGATCGAGATGGACACCGAGGACAAGTTTCCGTCTGCAGTCAGCTTGGCCAAACAACTTGAGGGCGAAGGGTTTAAAGGCACTTTTTATTCCCTCACTTCTGAAGCTGCCTTGGTACCCGATGTGGTGCGTGATTTGATGGCGCGTGGCCACGAGATTGCCTACCACGCCGACGTGCATTTCGGTTTTAAAGGCGACTCGGTGGGTGAGCAAGAGCTACGCATTCTTTTTATGAAGCAGCAGATGCAAGGCATTTTGGGGCAGCGCATCGCTGAAGCTACTGGTTTCAGAGCCCCCACAGAATCCTATGACAACACCACCGAGACACTGTTGCGTAAACACGGACTGATGCACCATGCAGCAGATGAAAGCGCCAGCGAAGACCGTCTGCCTTTTTTCTCCGAAGCAGAAACGGGGGTTCCTGCCGACAAAGCACTGGTGGTGCTGCCACGCACCCAACGTGATGACATCAATTTTCAACATTTGAAATTCACCCCTGAACAGGTGACAGCGAATCTGGCTTACGACCTCGACTTGACGGTGCGCAGTGGTGCTTTTGGATTGCTTTCCGTGCACTCGCAAAACTACATCCCTGGCGGCTTGATGCTGCTGGCGATGAAAGATTATGTGCACCAGGTTGCCACCTACAAAGACCGCCTATGGGTCGCCAGAGGCGACGAAATCACGGCCTGGTGGCGTCAACGTGAAGCCGTGCAGGTACAGCAGGATTGGCACGATTCGACCTTATTTGTATCACTAGAAAGTCCGATACCTGTTCAGGGACTGACCGTGTTTGTGACCTTGCCCGAGAAAAATGCAAGCGTCCATGTGACCGCAAAACCCGATAGCGCCAAAGTCCATCTCAAACCGATTGATCCCTTTCGCACGGCACTTGTTTTTGACACTTTAAGCCCGGGATCAACGCAGCTGGCTGTTACTTTTGGTTCAAAGTGACATGACCACTGAAACACGACACTTCGAACTCCGCCAACGATGCGGTATGCGCAAAGTGGACGGTATCAGCGTCTACGGTGCAATGCCTTCGGCATAGTCGTACAACGCCCCCAAAATCACCTCGCCACGCTCATCTGCGGTTTCTGCCAGCTGGTCGAGCTGATCAAACAAGGCGGTTATGGTGAGCGCACCGCCCTCGCCTTCAAGCAAGCGTGCCGCACGGTGGGCTTCCCAGCGGGCTTGTTCGTTAGCGGACAGCGTTTGCGGGAAATTGCGTGCACGGTAGCGCCACAGCAGCTCGGTCAGGCGGGTATCTTCAAACCCGGGGCGTGCACCAGCCAGCTGCTCCGGGCTGCTCTGGCGCAAGTCGTTGAGGCGGCGACGGTCGGCGTTGCTGACAAAGCCGCCATACAGGTCTTCGTCCACATCCACCGGACTTGTTGCTTCGCGCTTGAAGACCTGAACCCAGATGGCGCTCATGTCGGGCAGGTCGCGGGCACGCAGCGCATGCTGCAGTTGTGCTGGCACGTCAACACCCCACCGCTGCGCCATGGCCTCGTTCAACACCTTCAGGTTGCTCATGACCATGGGCGACTTGTTCAGGTGTACAGACTTGATGGGCAAACGGCTCAGCCCAACGGGCAGTTCACTTGACTTGGTGAACAGGCGCTGGCGGATTTGCGCAGCATTCAGGCTGGCTAATTCACTGGGGTCGTGCGCCAAATCCCAGGCCAGCAGTTCGTTCTTGTTGCCCGGGTGCATGGCCAGCGGCCACATCAACGCCAGACAACCGCGCTCGGGCGCAAACATGCCCGAGATATGCCAAAACGGACGCGCGTTGGACAGCGTGGCGGGCAAGCCCAACTCGGCCAGTACGCGTTCTTTTTTGTGCAGGCCAAAGCAGAAGTCAAACAGCTTGGGCTGTGCACGCTTAATGAGCTGCGCCAAGGCGATGGTGGCGCGCACGTCGCTCAAGGCATCGTGGGCTGACTCGTGCACCAGGCCATTGGCAGCGGTCAGGTCGGTGAGTTTGAAACTGGGCTTGCCATCCGGCTTGGTGGGCCAGCTGATGCCATCAGGCCGCAGGGCGTAGGCGGTGCGCACCACGTCGAGCAAATCCCAGCGGCCGCAGTCGTTCTGCCATTCACGGGCGTAGGGGTCAATCAGGTTGCGCCAAAACATGAAGCGCGTGATTTCGTCGTCAAAGCGGATCGTGTTGTAGCCCACGCCCACCGTGCCGGGCTGACTCAGAGCCTGTTCGATTCGGGCGGCAAATTGCGGCTCTGGTATGCCTTTGGCCAGACACTCCTGCGGTGTGATGCCGGTAATCAGGCAAGCCTCGGGCTCGGGCAAAAAGTCGGTGGCAGGCTGGCAATACAGCATGATCGGCTCCCCGATGGGGTTCAGTTCAGCATCGGTGCGGATGGCTGCAAATTGCGCCGGCCTGGTGCTGCGGGTGTTGGCCCCAAAAGTTTCGTAGTCGTGCCAAAGAAAGGTGTGGGTCATACAGACATTGATCTATTTATGCTATTAAATATGTAGCTACTTGCCCTTTATTAATAAGGGCTAGAGGCCATTTTTACTTGCGACGTGCAGAGCGTACGCCGGGCAGCTCCAACACCAACGCCAGCACCTTATGCAGGCGACCCGAGTCAGTGACTTCGACGGTGAAGGTCATCCAGGCAATGCCCTTGATGGACTGGGTTTGCACGCCGGTGACGTTCATCTTTTCTTTGGTAAACACCTCAGAAATGTCGCGCAACAGGCCCTGGCGATCTTGCGCGGTAATTGTCACGTCCACCGGGTAAACCGAGCTGCTGGCAGCCTGCCCCAACCCCCACTCGACTTCGATCAGGCGTTCGCCGTTTTTGGCCACCATCTCGGCCAGGTTAGGACAATCCTTGCGGTGCACGCTAACCCCTTTGCCACGTGTGACGAATCCGACGATGGCATCGGGCGGTGCCGGCTTGCAGCACTTGGCCATTTGGGTCAGGAGTGAATCCACCCCCACCACCAGCAAGCCGCCTTTGGTGGGGTTGTCACCGCTACGAGCCTTGCGTAAAAGCGGTGCATCAGCATCAAACTGAGGCGCGTCATTGGGGCGCAGCAACAGTTCAACCTGGCGCAGCGAGAAGGTGTCTTTGCCGACCTCTTCAAACAGGGCGTTGGCGTTGTCAAAGCCGAGTTGCATGGCCAGGTCGTCCAGCTTGATGGCCGTTTTACCCTCACGCTGCAGCAGTTTTTCAACCGCCTCGCGGCCTTTGGCGATAGTCTCTGACAGAGCCAATGCATTGAACCAGGCTCGCACCTTGGTTTTGGCACGGTGGCTCACCAGATAGCCCAGCTCGGCATTGAGCCAGTCGCGCGATGGCCCGCCCTCTTTGGCGGCATTGACTTCCACCGTCTGACCGTTTTTAAGCGGCGTATTCAGCGGCACCATGGCTCCATCCACCCGCGCGCCGCGGCAACGGTGACCCAGGTCGGTGTGCACGCTGTAGGCAAAGTCAATCGCTGTGGCACCCTGGGGCAGTTCGACAATGGACGCATCCGGTGTCAATACATAAATACGATCTTCCAACAAGTTTTGTGTGTGGCCATCGGACAGGTCACGTTCCCATGCCAGCAGCTGGCGCAGCACGGAAATCTTGGCATCGTAGGCTCCGGTAGCAGAAACCCCGGCATAGCCCTTGGCACCGGCTTCCTTGTAAGCCCAGTGCGCAGCCACACCGTTTTCAGCATGGTCGTGCATGGCCTGGGTACGAATCTGAACTTCGGTGGGCTGGCCCGCTGCATCACGCACCACAGTGTGCAAAGACTGGTAGCCGTTAACCTTGGGTTTTGCAATGTAGTCATCAAACTCTTCGGGTATGGCATGAAAGTGGTTGTGCACCCAGCTCAAAACACCATAACACTCAGGCACATTCGCCACCACGATGCGTAACGCCCGCACGTCATACACCTTGTCAAAGGCCAGTGACTTGCCGCGCATTTTTTTGACAATGCTGTAGATGTGTTTGGGGCGGCCAGACACTTTGGCCTGCATGCCGTTGGCATTGAGCTCGCACTCCAACTCGGCGCGCATACGCTCCACATACACCTCACGCTCCACCCGTTTTTCGTCCAACAAGAGGGCCACCTGCTTGTAGGTATCTGGTTCCAGAATGCGGAATGCCAGGTCTTCCATTTCCCACTTCAGCTCCCAGATGCCCAAGCGGTTGGCCAGTGGCGCAAATACATGCAAGGCCTCGGAGGCCAACCCTTCGGGCACAGGCAACCTGGAGGCCGCAAAAAAACGCAGGGTTTGCAGCCGGGATGCCAAACGCAGCATCACGACCCGCAGGTCGCGAGAGAAGGCGAGCAGCATCTTGCGCACATTTTCGGTTTGCACCGCCACGGCCTGCTGGGTTGCCGGAGAATTAGCCGATGTATTGGGGCGAGCCAACCGCGCTTGCCGCTGCACCCGCACCAGCTTGGTGGTTTCAATAGCCAGAGCCGCAAAATTGTCGCCAAATGCTTTGGCAATGACTTCCTGCGGCTTGTTCAGGTGGTCACAGGCATACACCAGGTAACTGGCCGCCTGCATGGCTTCAGAGCCGCCAATGCCGCGCAAAATCTCAGCTACTGCATCGGCGTGGGCCAAAATGTTTTCACCGGTGTCTAGAGCTTCAGAAGCCAACAATGGTTCGGCAAAGGCGCGTGCACGGCTCAACGCGTTGGTCTGTTCAGGCAGACTTTGTGCCGTGGCAGCAACCACCGGTAAAACAGGTTGATCAACAACCGAATGGAATGAGCTAGCGATGTAGAGACTTTTCATTGACGCAGCGACAGCAGCTTGAAAATCAAAGGGACAAAACGTAAGAATAAGTGGGGTTGATTGACTTTAACACTGCCCTATGAAGCGTCAAAATCATCCAGTCGATAGCATCCCAACCTCACACGCAGGCCAGGCGTTCTCAAAGAAACAAGATACTTGTTTCTTGTGGGTGTTTTAACCCTTATTCAGATACGCCAAAACACCTTGTGCGGCAGCCACACCGCTGGCCAGACAAGCCGTCAGCAAATAGCCACCCGTGGGGGCTTCCCAGTCGAGCATTTCACCAGCGCAAAACATCCCTGACAAATTTTTCAGCATCAAACCGTCCGTCATGCCCTCAAACAGTACACCCCCGGCACTGCTGATGGCTTCGTCAATCGGGCGAACGGCGCTCAACATGATGGGCAAGGCTTTGATAGCCTGTGCCAATTCCCCGGCATCGTGCATTTGTTCTTTGCTCAACAATTCATAAAGCAAAGCAGCCTTGATGCCCTCTAGGTGCAAACGACTTTTAAGGTGGCTGGAGAGCGAACGCGAACCGCGCGGGTGTTGCACCTCGGACAGAACCCGCTCCAGCGGCATGTCGGGCAACAAATCAAGCAAAAAGCTGGCTTGTCCACGAGCCAGGATTTCATCGCGCAACAAACTCGATGCCGCATAGATCAGGCTTCCCTCCACGCCAGTTGCCGTGGCCACAAACTCGCCTTTGCGGGCGAACTGAATCCCGTCAGCGTTGCTGAACGAAATGGCCACCGACTTGAACGGCTGGCCGGCAAATCGACTGGCAAAGTGCGCGCTCCAGCCCTGTTGAACGTCAAAACCACAATTGGATGGCCGCAGAGGGTCCACAGCCACTCCCCGGGCTTGCAACAAGGACACCCAGGCTCCGGTTGAACCCAGCCGTGCCCAACTTCCCCCACCCAGTGCCAGCACCACGGCGTCGGCCTGAAATTGAACGCTGCCGTTAGGGGTTTCAAACGCCAGCGGCAACGGCGCAGCAGCTTGCCCGGCTTGCGTTGAAAGCCCTGCAGCCTGATGCCAACCCATCCATTTGTGGCGCATGAAAAACTCAACCGGTGGCCCCTTTTTGGGATGGCGCAAACGTGCCAGCCAGGCTCGCAACAAAGGGGCCGCCTTCATATCCACCGGGAACACCCGCCCGGAGCTGCCGACAAAGGTTTCAATGCCCAAGGAAGCTGCCCAGGCGCGTACGCTGTTGGCATCAAAGCTTGCGAGCAGGGTTTCAATTTGTACCCGCCGCTGCCCGTAACGGGAAGCAAACAAGTCTGCGGGTTCTGAATGGGTCAGATTCAAACCACCCTTGCCGGCCAGTAAAAACTTGCGCCCGACGCTGGGCATGGCATCAAAAAGCTGCACGGCAGCACCGGCACTGGAAAGCACCTCGGCAGCCATCAACCCGGCCGGCCCAGCCCCCACCACCATCACTTTTTTCATAACTCAAACCTTCTGCTGATAAAAAACGCACACATCACGCGCAAAATCCCAAATTCTGATAACTTAATCAGCTTTCTGTCACAATTTCCGTAACTTCTCTTTTTCACACTTACTACCTTGAGGAAAAAACATGGCCAGCGAACTCATCAAACATGTCTCAGATGCCTCCTTCGAAGGCGATGTCCTTCAAGCAGGATTACCCGTATTGGTGGACTACTGGGCCGAATGGTGCGGCCCATGCAAAATGATTGCGCCGATTCTGGAAGAAGTATCGACGGCTTATGAAGGCAAATTGCAAATTGCCAAAATGAATGTTGATGAGAACCGCGACATCCCGGCCAAATTTGGTATTCGCGGCATTCCCACCCTGATGATTTTCAAAGGGGGGCAGTTGGCCGCCACCAAAGTAGGTGCCATGAGCAAGGCTCAACTCACTGCCTTCATCGACCAGCAACTGGCTTGATGTATGAATGGCAGGCATCGCGTGCCTGCCCTGCCCAAGCCTTGCACTTTGGGCATTTTTTTCCTGTCATAATCTGCATCACTCACTGCCTCTCATCCAGGGTCAGACCGAGTCTTAGGCACAACGCCCCTGCGACTTGAATCGCTACAAATACAAGTCCAGTTCGCCAGCAAATTCCCCGGCCAATTCCATTTATTCACTGAGTCATTCCATGCATTTAAACGAACTCAAGGCACTGCACGTGTCAGAAGTCCTCAAGCAAGCTGAAGATCTTGAGATTGAAAATACGGGTCGCATGCGCAAACAGGAATTGATGTTTGCCATCATCAAAAAACGCGCCCGTGCCGGTGAGCAAATTTTTGCCGATGGGGTACTTGAAATTTTGCCCGATGGTTTTGGTTTTTTGCGCAGCCCCGACACCAGCTACACCGCCTCTACAGACGACATTTACATCAGCCCCAGCCAGGTACGCCGCTTCAACCTGCACACCGGCGACATGATTGAAGGCGAAGTGCGCACCCCCAAAGATGGTGAGCGCTACTTTGCCCTGAACAAGCTGGAAAAAGTCAACGGCGGCGGTCCGGAAGAAAACAAACACAAGGTGATGTTTGAAAACTTGACACCGCTGTTCCCCAAAGAACAGATGCGCCTGGAGCAGGACGGTGTCAAAAGTGACGAAAACATCACCGGCCGCATCATCGACATCATTGCCCCCATCGGCAAGGGTCAGCGCGCCTTGCTGGTAGCGCCGCCCAAGAGCGGCAAAACGGTAATGATGCAACACATTGCCCACGCCATTTCAGCCAATTACCCAGACAGCTACATGATGGTGCTGCTGGTGGACGAACGCCCGGAAGAAGTGACCGAAATGCAGCGCACCGTCAAAGGTGAGGTGATTGCCTCCACCTTTGATGAACCCGCCGCCCGCCATGTGCATGTGGCTGAAATGGTGATCGAGCGTGCCAAACGCCTGGTTGAACTGAAAAAAGACGTGGTGATTTTGCTTGACTCAATCACCCGTCTGGCACGCGCCTACAACAATGTGGTGCCATCATCTGGCAAGGTGTTGACTGGCGGTGTCGACTCCAATGCACTGCAACGTCCCAAGCGTTTTTTGGGCGCTGCCCGCAATGTGGAAGAAGGTGGTTCCTTAACCATCATCGCCACTGCCCTGGTGGACACCGGCAGCCGTATGGACGAAGTGATTTTTGAAGAGTTCAAAGGCACCGGCAACTCCGAAATTCACCTTGATCGTCGCCTGTATGAAAAACGCGTGTTCCCATCCATCCAACTCAACCGCAGCGGCACCCGGCGCGAAGAATTGCTGCTGTCACCTGACATCTTGTCCAAAACCCGCATCTTGCGTCAGTTCCTGTACAACATGGACGAGATCGAGTCCATGGAAATGGTGCTCAAACAAATGAAAGCGACCAAGACCAACAGCGAGTTCTTCGACCTGATGCGTCGGGGCGGCTGATCGGCTCAAGGGCTTGAAAGCACTATAATCAACGGTTTTTAGCGAAAAGTACGAGCAGTTTTGAATTGCACAATGGGTTGTGCAAGGGCTGGCGCGGCTAACGCAACTGATGGAGAAATCATGAAAAAAGGCATTCACCCCAACTACCGCGAAATTTGTTTCCTGGACTCGTCCAATGGTTTCAAGTTCGTGACACGTTCTTGCGCTAACGCCAAGGAAATGATCACCATGGAAGACGGCCGCGAATTGCCGCTTTTCAAACTGGACACCTCCAGCGAGTCGCACCCCTTCTACACCGGCACGCAAAAATCCGTGGACAACATGGGTGGTCGTGTGGAACGCTTCCGCAACCGCTTCGGTAAAACTGCTGTCAAGTAAGTCACTTTCAGCGCGTTGCCAAAGGCAGCCGGTTCATACCGTGCTGCCTTTTTCTTTGCTCTGAGCCATTTTGCTTTCCCACTCGTGAATCAACCCACGCCCGCCATCGTCCCCCAGAATGCCGTCAAACGCCTGCCACGCCTGGCGTTGTTGCTGGTTTGCCTGGCCTATGTATTGCCCGGCTTTCTGGGGCGAGTGCCCTGGAAAACAGACGACATTGCGTCTTTTGGATACATGGCCGAGCTGGCACAGGGCAACTCACTCTGGTTCACTCCCACCCTGGCAGGTTTGCAACCTGAAGTGGATGCCTTGTTGCCCTATTGGCTAGGGGCATGGGCTATTCAACTCGCACCAACTTGGCTCCCTTCGGACTTGGCAGCCCGGTTGCCTTTCATGGCGCTGTTGATCCTTGCCATGGTGGCCACTTGGTATGGCACTTACTACCTGGCGCGCAGTCCTATGGCGCAACCCCTGGCTTTTGCCTTTGGTGGTGAAGCCCAAACCACGGACTACGCCCGTGCAGTGGCCGACGGTAGCCTGCTGGCCTTCATTGCCTGTCTTGGGTTGGCCCAATTGGGGCACGAAACCACCCCTGCGCTGGCGCAGCTCTGCTTCACAGCCCTGCTGTTTTACGCCACCGCGGCCATACCCTATCGCCCCTTCACACCAGGTTGCTGTGCAGCGCTAGGTTTATTTGGTCTGGCACTTTCTGGTGCGCCTTCCCTGGCCGTGGCTTTTGGGTTGGGCGGATCGGCACTCTACTTACTGGCCCCAGCATCCGATGCAGTTGATGCATCACAAAAAAAATGGCGCGCGGGCGGCTTGCTGGCGATCGCCTTGGCTACAACCCTGGTTTCGACGTATTTGAGCTTGTGGCACTGGCGCATCGAATTGCCTCAAGCCAATTGGGCTGAATGGCAAAGTTTGGGGCGGCTTTTTTTATGGTTTACCTGGCCGGCTTGGCCGTTGACTCTGTGGACACTGTGGCGTTGGCGACGGCAGCTGTTCAGCGCCAGATTCACTGGTTTACACCTCTGGCTACCTATCTGGTTTGTGCTGGTAGCGAGTGTAGCAACCCTAACTACCAGCGCCGCCGACCGTTCCCTGCTTCTGGCCCTGCCAGCCTTGGCCGCTTTGGCCGCCTTCGCATTGCCTACTCTGGGACGCAGCGTGGGTGCATTGATTGACTGGTTCACCCTGATTTTCTTCAGCGGCTGTGCCTTGGTGATTTGGGTGGTGTGGATTTCGATGCAAACCGGCCTACCAGCTCAACCCGCAGCCAACGTGGCCAGGCTGGCTCCCGGGTTTGTTCACAGCTTTTCATTTGCTTCTTTTTTAATAGCTGTATGCGCAAGTTTGGCATGGGCTTGGCTGGTGAAATGGCGCGTAGGTCGGCATCGTGCGGCGATCTGGAAAAGCCTGGTGTTACCCGCTGGTGGTGCAGCCCTGAGCTGGTCGCTGTTGATGACGCTGTGGTTGCCGCTGCTTGACTTTGCCCGAAGCTATGCCCCTATGGTGCAACAGGTGACTGCAAATTTACCACCAGAGCCTGGTTGCGTGGCCACCTTGGGGTTGAAGCGCAGCCAGATTGCAGCGTTTCAATTTCATAGCAAGTTACAACTCAAACCCTGGCTTGCAGGTTCCACATGCCAATGGTTGATTGCCGATTTGCAAACCGTCAGGGCTTACCCGGAAATTTGGCAACAAGAAAACTGGCCTCTGCGCCGCACTTTGGGTCACCCGGCAGAACGTGTCGACACGTTGGGTTTGTATGCGCGCCACGCGCCTGAACAGCTCAAACCACACGCGTGGCCGGGAAAGTCAGACTGAATGTTGACCCCAGGCCGACTTTGCTTTCAATACTGAGCACGGCACCATGCCGTTGCGCCACATGTTTAACAATCGCCAAACCCAAGCCGGTGCCGCCGGTTTCGCGTGACCGGCTGCGATCCACACGGTAAAACCGCTCGGTGAGACGTCCCAGATGTTCCGTCGCAATACCAGGCCCGGTGTCTGCCACAGAAAATACCAAGCGTCCCTCGGTGTCCGGGTAAACCTTGGCTTTGATTTGTCCACCCACAGGGGTGTAGCGCACCGCGTTGCTGATCAAATTGCCCATCGCGCTGAGCAACTCCGTGGCCACCCCAGCCAGGTCACCCTGGTAAGCGCAGTCAAATTCAAACCGGTGATCAACGCCGCTGTCAGATCCCATCACCTGTGACAAAGCCATGGCATCGGCCTCGAGTTGATGCATCAGCTTGGGCACCGACACGCGCACCTCAAGGCCAGGTAGCATGCTGCCTTCCAGTTTGGACAGCGTCAACAAATCACTAACCAAAGACTGCATGCGTTCAGCCTGCTGCGCCATCAGCGCCAAGTACTGCTGACGCTCTGACTCCTGCAAATTCAGTGATTGCATGGTTTCCACAAAACCAGCCAGTACCGTCAGCGGGGTACGAATTTCATGCGACACATTGGCCACAAAATCGCGCCGCATCGCCTCGGCCTGCTCCAGCACGGTGATGTCACGCGACAACAACAGCTTGCGGCCCTTGCCATAAGGATGAAGTTGCACCGACAACTTGACAGGCACGGACGGAGTGGTATCGCGCCCAGGCATAGACAAACCAACACCAAATTCGCCACTGGCCAAGTACGCGGCAAAGCCTGGGTCGCGCACCAGGTTGCCGATAGTCTGCGCCAAATCGCGCTGCACATCCAAGCCAAAATGGTTGGCCGCCGTCTGGTTACACCATTCGATGCGGGACTCTGCATCCAACAACATCACGCCATTGGGCGATGCCTGCATGGCTGCCAAAAAGTCATGCAAACGTGCTTTTTGATCCTGAGCTTTGCGCTCGCGCTCGCGCAACATGCGGCGCATGCGGTTGGTTAATTCACCCCAAACACCTGATTTAGAGCCGCCATCCTGCGACGTATCCGACCGCAACCAGGCCAACAACTGACTCAACCGCCAATTGTCCACCGCAACCCAAAGACCAGCGGCCAGCAGCATGCCGATGGTGAACGCTGCATGGTGTGGCCAATAAAGATTGACCCCCTCCCCAAGGACACCGCCTATCAACACATAAACAACAAAAACAACAGCTCGACCGAGCATATGAATTTCGAATTACACCGCTTTTGCAATCGCGGTTTGCACGGTCAACCTGTAGCCAGCGCCACGCACGGTGTCCACCATCTGCCCAGCAGCACCCAAGGCCTCACGCAAGCGTTTGACATGCACGTCCACGGTGCGCTCTTCAATGAACACATGGTCACCCCATACCTTGTCGAGTAGCTGTGAGCGGCTGTGAACCCGCTCGGCATGAGTCATCAGGTAATGCAACAACTTGAACTCGGTGGGACCGAGCTTCAGGTGCTCACCTTCAAACGTGACCCGATAGGTGGCAGGATCGAGCACCAGATCACCAACCTTTGCCAACCCAGCGTCCTGCTCAGGCGCTCGGCGGCGCAACACAGCCCGAATGCGTGCCAGCAACTCTTTGGTTGAAAAAGGTTTGGCAATGTAATCGTCAGCACCAGCGTCCAAACCGGCTACCCGGTCAATTTCATCGCCACGGGCGGTGAGCATGATGATCGGGACTGCCTTGGTTCGGGGATGAGCGCGCCAGCGCTTGGCCAGCATCAAACCACTTTCACCTGGCAGCATCCAGTCAAGCAAAATGACATCTGGTAGCACCGCGTCCAGTTCAGCCTGGGCAGTGAGGCTGTCCATGGCCCATACCGGGCGAAAACCACTGTGCTTGAGGTTGACCGAAATCAACTCTGCAATGGCTGGTTCATCCTCAACAATCAACACCACAGGCAAACGTCTCATTTCACTACCGACTCGATTTGCTCCATGGAGGTATGCCGCACATCAGCCCCCTTGACGATGTAGATGATCAACTCGGCAATGTTTTTGGCATGGTCTCCAATACGCTCAATGGCTTTGGCCAAAAAAAGCAAATCCAGACTAGGAGAAATCATGCGCGGGTCTTCCATCATGTAGGTGATGAGCTTTCGCACAAAGCCATCAAACTCTTGGTCTATCAGGTCGTCTTCTTTCAAAATCGCCAGGGCTGTGGTGGTGTCTAGCCGGGCAAAGGCATCCAGCGCTTTTCTTAATAAGCCAGAGGCCAGGTCAGAAGCCATGCGTAGTTCCATGGCGGGCAAAGAGCGCAAATCGCCACTGTGAATGATAGAGATCACCATACGGGCAATCTTGGCGGCTTCATCGCCCACCCGTTCCAGATTGGCCGTGGTTTTGGAAATGGCAATCAGCAAACGCAAATCGCGAGCGGTGGGCTGACGCCGGGCAATGATGCTGGAGAGCTCGCGGTCAATATCCACCTCCATGGCATTGACGCGTGTCTCGGTTGCATTCACTTCGTTGGCCGCTTCCACGTTGAATTGCAGCAGCGAATAAATCGCCTGGCGGATTTGCGACTCCACCAACCCACCCATTTCCATGACATGGGTCGACACTGAGCCCAGTTCGCTGTCAAACTGGCTAGAGAGATGTTTTTCAGTCATGTAACTTCCTGTAAGTTCAACCAAAACGGCAAGTGACGTAGTCTTCTGTTTCGAGCTTTATCAAAATCCTTTAGCAGGTTGATTTTTATAAAACCAAGATTCATTTGACAGTACTGAATATAAGACATCTATGTGACAAAACCATGACGAATGACGCCTCTTTCATTTTTTCACACCTTGGCTTACCGAACACCCTTGCAAATGCAAGACATCACCCTTGAACCGAAATTATCCATTGGGCGGTGCTCCTCACCTGTTTGAACGCTGGCGGCAACTTTGCGGTCATTTTGTACGCCTGTTCGGTGTCCATAGCCCTGCCATGAACGCCTCACAGCCTTGCATACTGCCTCACAAATCTGTTCGCCATCATCTCAAACCCCAATGGACAATCTCAATTGAACCTAGATTCCTCAGTTGACCGCTTGTTTGCTTCAATAAGTGCATATGAACCCAAACAATCCCTTAACGTGAAACAACGCCCACAGCCGACAAAAGTGGCGTGTCGTAGGGTCGACTTCAGTCGGCCATGGCGGGTTGAAACCCGCCCTACGCAGGGCACGCATGTTTCATGCTT
>MNXW01000322.1 GCA_001871515.1 Comamonadaceae bacterium CG2_30_57_122 | reverse complement strand
CTGGCCTTTGATGGTGACGGTGACCGTCTGGGCATCGTCACCAAAGACGGCTACACCATTTACCCCGATCGGCAGATGATGCTGTTTGCTGCTGACGTGCTCAAGCGCGCTCCCGGCGGCACCATCATTTATGACGTGAAATGCTCGCAACGCCTGGCTCCGGCCATTGTTGCTGCGGGCGGCGTGCCGATGATGTTCAAAACCGGCCACTCGCTAATCAAGGCCAAGATGAAAGAAATCAACTCGCCCTTGGGCGGAGAGATGAGCGGCCACATTTTCTTCAAAGAGCGCTGGTACGGCTTTGACGACGGTACCTATGCGGGCTGCCGCCTGCTGGAAATCCTGAGCCAGTCGCCCGATGCCAACGTGGTGCTGAACGCCTTGCCCAGCAGCTTTTCCACGCCTGAGTTGAACGTGAAATGTGCCGAAGGCCAGCCGCAAACACTGGTGGCACAACTGGTCAATCTGGCGATGGCACCCTCGGTGGGCAGCGCAGCACACGCCGAGGCAAGCATGGGGGCGCTGTTTGCTGCACCGGCCAGCGTCAACACCATCGACGGCCTGCGCGTGGACTGGCCCGATGGCTTTGGCCTGATCCGCGCCTCCAACACCACGCCGGTGCTGGTGCTGCGTTTTGAAGGCCATACACAGCAAGCTCTGACGCGCATCCAGACCGACATGATGGCGCTGTTGCACCAGGTGCTGCCCGGTGCAGTGACCGACGAGGCCGCACATTGAAGTTGTTGATTGTCAAGCTGTCCTCCTTGGGTGATGTGGTGCACGCCATGCCCGCGGTTCAAGACCTGGTGCGTGCCGTGCCCGGGGTGCAGATCGACTGGGTGGTGGAGCGGGGTTTTGCGCCGCTGGTGCGCCGCTGCAAAGGCGTGCACCGGGTGATTGCCAGCGACTTGCGCCAGTGGCGCAAACAACCGCTCGGTGCGCCCACCCGCCAGGCCTGGCAATTGTTCAAGGCCGAACTGCAGCAAGAGCGCTACGACGCGGTGATGGACTTGCAGGGGCTGACCAAGTCGGCGCTGGTGTCGTGGCTGGCACGCATGAGCGACGGCGGCAAGCGTTACGGCCTGGCCAACCGCACTGAAGGCTCGAGTTTTGAAGCCCCGGCGCGCTGGGTGGCTGACGTAGCCATTAGCTTGCCGGTGCACAGCCACGCCCTCACGCGCTCGCGCGAACTGTGTGCCAAAGCGCTCCATTACACCTTGCCGTTTCATATGGATTTTGGGCTTCTAGCCCATATGGATAAAGCGCCATCAGATATCAAAACAATAGCATTCAGGCGGGGTCTTCGCGGCATGGTGGCGCTGGTGCACGGCACCTCTCGGGTCGACAAACAGTGGCCACTGGCGCATTGGCGTGAGCTGGCTCGGCGGCTCAACGAGGCTGGGTTTGGAGTCGCCTTGCCGCATGGTGATGCGGCTGAAGAACAACTGTCGCAGGCCATTGCACATGATTTGGAACACGCCCAGGTGTGGCCCCGACTGGCGCTGGACGCGCTCACCGACGCGTTGTCCACCTGCTTTGGTGTGATTGGCGTAGACAGTGGCCTGAGCCACATCGCCGTGGCGCTGGATTTGCCCCAGGTGCAGATTTATAACTTTGACACCGCCTGGCGCACCGGCCCCTTGCCGCCCGGCAACCCGCAGCAGGCCGCGCACCAATGCAGCGTGTTTGCCCAACCCACCCCCAGTGTGGATGCCGTCTGGCAAGCCTGGTCTGCGGTGCTGAGTGCCTGAGCCAGCGCCATGACCGGTTGGCTTTACACCTGCCTGATGTGGCTGGCGCAACCCCTGTACCGGCGCAAGTTGCTGCGTCGCAGCCAGCAGGAGCCGGGCTATGGGCAATTCATTGAAGAGCGTTTTGGCCATTACGCCCACGCCGTGCCGGTGCATCACGGCCCCACGGTGTGGCTGCATGCCGTGTCGCTGGGCGAAACCCGGGCGGCGGCGGTGCTGGTGGCGGCCTTGCGCGCGCAATTGCCGCAGCTGCGCTTGCTGCTGACCCACGGCACCGCCACCGGGCGTGCCGAAGGCCTCAAGCTGCTGCAAGCGGGCGACTTGCAAGCCTGGCAGCCGTGGGACACACCGGGTGCGGTACAGCGTTTTCTGCGCCACTTCAAGCCTGATCTGGGCATCTTGATGGAAACCGAAATCTGGCCCAACCTGGTGGCCGGCTGCCAGCAGCAGGGCATGCCACTGGTGTTGGTGAATGCGCGCCTGAGCGACAAGTCCCTGCGCCAGGCGCAGCGGCTGGCCTGGCTGGCGCGCCCGGCCTTTGCTGGTTTGCACGGTGTGTGGGCGCAAACCCAGGCGGACGCTGATCGGCTGCAGTCCCTGGGAGCCAAGGTGCAGGGTGTACTGGGCAACCTCAAGTTTGATGCCACTCCCAACCCTGAGCAGCTCGCGCAAGGCCACGCCTGGCGCAGGCAAGTGGACAAACCGGTGTTGATGTTCGCCAGCTCGCGCGAGGGTGAAGAACTGGCCTTGCTCAAAATTCTTAAGGAATTTGAGGCTCTAGCCCTTTTAAATAAAGGGCAAGCAGCTATTAATTCAATAGTAAATAAGGTGCAGTGGCTGATCGTGCCGCGGCATCCGCAGCGTTTTGCGGCGGTGGCCGAGCTGATCACTGCGCACGGGTTTGCCGTGCAGCGGCGCAGCAACTGGGGGCCGGGCGGGCCAAACGGGCAGGCCAATGTGCTTGCCGGTCTGTCAGGATCAGAGTCATCCGTGCATGCGCTTGCCAGCACCACAGCTACCGTGGTACCGACCATCTGGCTGGGCGACTCTTTGGGCGAGATGGCGCTGTATTACGGCCTGGCCGACCTGGCCTTGCTGGGCGGCAGCTTTGAGCCACTGGGCGGACAAAACCTGATCGAAGCCGCTGCCTGCGGCTGCCCGGTGGTGATGGGGCCACACACTTTTAACTTTGCCGAGGCAGCAGAGCAGGCGCTGGCAGCTGGTGCGGCGCTGCGGGTAGCCAGCCTGTCACAAGCTGTAGGCTTGACCCGCACCTTGGTGGCTGACCATGAGCGTACACGCAGCGCGCAACAAGCTGCTCTTGCGTTTGCCCAATCGCATCAAGGTGTAGCGGCAGACCTGACTAAAGCGCTGAAGGCACTGTTGGGCTGATTTTTATGACCAGGCCAGGTCAACTCAGGCCACCAGGATGTTTTGTCGGATTGCAGCCGATGTACCGAAAGTCCGACAGTCTCCAAGTAGTTCGTTTCATCAAAACGATTTCATGTAAGTTTTTTGCTGAAACGGACTACTAGACCCCTTCATCCTAGATTCCTCAGTTGGACGCACCCGAGTGGGCTGCTGGCGGCTCATTGAAGAAAACAAGCGGTCAACTGAGGAATCTCAGGTTAATGAATCCGCATTCCTGGCTTGGCTCCGGCACAGGGCTCTAGCACGTAGATGCCCGTGTCGGCTTTTTCATCGGCGTGGCTGGCGGCCAGCACCATGCCTTCGCTGATGCCGAACTTCATCTTGCGCGGGGCCAGGTTGGCCACCAGCACGGTGAGTTTGCCCACCAGTTGTTCCGGAAGGTACATGCTGGCAATGCCACTGAACACGTTGCGGGTTTTGGGTTGACCGGCCTCGTCAAGCTCACCTGCATCCAGCGTGAGTTGCAGTAATTTGGTGGAGCCTGCAACCGCAGTGCAATTGAGGATATTGGCGATGCGCAGGTCAATTTTTGCAAAGTCGTCAATGCTGATGGTGGGTGCCAGGGCCTCGCCGCCGGGGGCTGTTGGGTCAACCGGCGTGCTATGGGCTGCGGCTTTTCCAGCTTTTTTGTCGCCTGGCTTTGCAATTGCTACAGATTCTGTAGCTTGCTGCGCTTGTTCTGTATGGGCTGGAGGCTCAAACAATGCATCAAGCTGCTTCACGTCCACACGCTGCATCAGGTGCTGGTAGCTGTCGATCACGTGACCCGCAGACAGGGGGTGGGTGATGTTTTCAAAGCTCAGAGGCGTGATGTTCAGGAAACGTTCCACCTGCGCCGCCAGTTCCGGCAACACCGGCTTGAGGTAGCAGGTGAGGATGCGAAACGCCTTGATGCACACCGTACAGACATCCTGCAGGCGCGCGGTTTGATCAGGGTGCTTGGCCAGATCCCAGGGCTTGTTGACGTCGACATAGGCGTTGACGCGGTCGGCCAGCAGCATCGTCTCCTTGAGCGCTTTGGCGTACTCTCGT
>MNXW01000001.1 GCA_001871515.1 Comamonadaceae bacterium CG2_30_57_122 | reverse complement strand
TAGGGCTCAGCGAGTTTGAGCCGGATTTTTTCAGCCAGTAGACGTGCCTGTTGAATGGATGCCAGCTGATGGGTATTCAACTCGCCCAGCAACACCACAAATTCATCCCCCCCAAAACGTGACACCGTGTCCACCTGGCGCACGCAAGCGAGCAGACGACTGGCCACTTCTATCAGCAGCAAATCACCCACCGCGTGACCATGCAAATCATTCAGCGGTTTGAAATTATCCAGGTCAAGAAACATCAACGCGCTAAAGCAGGCCGAACGTTGATCCGCTGCCAGCGCCTGACTGAGTCGGTCATGGAGCAAGCGGCGATTGGCTAATTTGGTCAATGGATCAAAAAACGCCAGCTGGTGCACTTCATCCTGAAGGCGTTTACGCTCGGTGGTTTCACGGGTGATGCCGTGGTAAGCCACAATCACTCCCTGCCCATCCAACTCTGGGCGTGACAGCACTTCACCCCATAAAAGGCGTCCATCTTTGCAACGGTGTTGCACTTCGAACTTCACAAACGGGCTCAGACGGCCTGCTTGCCGGGCTTGCTGGGCCTGGTGCATGATGGATTTGACAAGTTCCACACTCTCTTTGGTGAACATCTCAAACACATGATGCCCAACAACTTCATCCGCCGTGAAACCACGCAAGCGTTCATCGGCCGGGCTGATGTAAGTGACAAAAAGATGGCGATCCGTCCTCCAGATGACATCCTGCGTGTCTTCGGTAAGAGATCGGTACAAAGCTTCACTGGCGTGCAGAGCCTGGGTACGTTCATCCACCAATGCTTCGAGTGTCTTATTGCGTTCCAGCAGATTGGTCAGCGGATAGACCTCGCCCACTTGCGCCAGGTTGTAGGGGATGGAAATACCGCTGTGCACAATTTTCCACTGTTCACTTTCCAACCGAAACACCAGCACCAGGCGTGCCACCTCTGCCGACAGCACATGATCAGGAACAGGTAAATGGATATGGAAAAACCCCGTGGCAATCACCACCTCGGGGCTGATGTCCTGCATGGACAAATCCAGCATTTCGATACGAATGCGGTGGGGCACTTGCGCAAAATCCTGACGGGTGATTTTTTGCCAGGCTTGCCGGTCTTTGACCAAAAAATCACCACTTCCGGTGTAGCCGCTGAAGTTGGTGCTGAAATGCTCAGTCAGACGGTCATCTCGGCCGGCGTACATCTCGATGTACGCTTCAAACAGTTCGCGAATCAGGTGTTCACGTTCAGGAGAAATGGGTATTGACATTGAACTATCCGCTGGATTGCGAACAGCGCCATCCTGCGCCTATGCCTTTCTTTTCACAAGTGTAAAACGCAATGAAATCAAAAAAATCGGCTATACCCGGCGCGCCAGAGGACCCAGCGTGACCTGCTCCAACAAATGCAGGTGCTGTTCAAACTTGGCCCAGTCCAGCATCGAGCGCCGCAGCAACCCGGCCTGAACCGCCTTGGCATATTGCTCGCGCGCCATGTCAAATGGCAGGGCTTGCGCCAGTGCCGCCGAATGCTTGAAGCTGTTGACGACTTTGGTCAACTCCGGGTTGGGGGTAGGAATGGTAGTAGTCATGGGTTGACTCAAGGCATCATGGTGCCAAAAACCAGGTTTTTGGCGTTGTTGCGAGAGGTCAAGTCAATGTCGCGCATACGGCGCTCCAGGTCGTATACGTCGGCAGATTCAGCCAGATAGGCCTCATCGAGTTGTTTTTGACTTTGGAAACCGGGAATCAGAGCTTTGATGAACTCTATCAAGGTGGACATGGTGAGTCCCTTTCGTGTGGATAGGGCTTAATTATAAGGGTTTACCCTAATATCCACACACCAACCCGGGTCGACCTTAGAGGCATCACCTCAAAAGACATCCCCGAAGGCACTCAAAATCCAAACGCCTGGCGCAGGGCGCGGGCAGCGTCCAGGTGGGCGCGGCGCGCCTCGGCAAGGGCTCGGCCCATTTTGATGAACTCGTGTGTGACACCCCGGTAAATCTCAAGGTCAACTGCCACCCCGGCAGTGCGCAGCTTGTCGGCATAAGCCACCCCTTCGTCCACCAGCGGATCACATTCGGCCAAACCGAACCAGGCTGGTGCTACGCCGTCTGCGTCGCTTGCCAACAAGGGTGCAAAACGCCAGTCTTCACGATCGGCTGGGCTGGGAATATAGAGGTCAAAAAAGTAAGCAATGTGCGAAGCCTCCAGCACAAAACCATGGGCAAAAGTCTTGTGCGACGCGGTGTCAGCATGCGCTGTGGTACCGGGGTAAAAAAGCAGTTGCAATTTCAAATCCAAACCCAGATCACGCGCCTGCAGGGCACAAGCCGCAGCCAGTGTGCCTCCCGCACTGTCACCACCCACCGCGATGCGGGTCGAATCAAGCTGTTTGGCTGCACCTTGCGTCGCCACCCAATGCACAGCATCCCAGGCATCTTCAAACGCCGTCGGAAAACGATGCTCCGGCGCCAACCGATAACCCACTGACAGCACCGCACACTGCGCCAGGTGGCTCAAGTGACGGCACAACACCTCATGCGTGGCGATGCTGCCAATGGTGAAACCGCCACCGTGCAGGTACACCAGCACCGGCAACACGCCCGCAGTGGGGGCATACAGGCGTACCGGCAAATCAAACCCGTCGCGCGTGGGCACGGTGAAACTTTCCACCCGGTGCAGCGCCACAGAGGGCACGTCCAGCACCCCGGCATTGACCTCATAAGCGGCGCGAGCCTGCTGCGGCGTAAGCGCATGCAACGGCACTTGCCCGGCACGTGCCATGCGGTCAAGCACGCCGTGCATGGCGGGGGTGAGTAAAGCGCGCGGGTTGCGGTGGGGCATGGCAGTTTTTGGGTATCAAGCTTAGGGCTATCGATGCTAACGTTGAAAGGGCTGGCTTCATAATGGATGCCCAGAGAGGCCGCCATGACATCACCCACCACAACAACTCCTCACGGTATCAAAGACAACCGCCAGCGCGGTCGGGTTGCCGATTTTTTGCAAGCCAAAGTTTCAGCCAACAGCAGGCTGTCGATCGTCTCGGCCTACTTCACCATTTATGCCTATGAAGCCTTGAGCCAGCAGCTTGATAGCATCGACTCGCTGCAATTTTTGTTTGGTGAACCCCGCTTCATTGCGTCGCTTGACCCTGACAAGACCGATAAAAAAGCCTTCAAAATGGAAGATGAGGGTCTGACCCTGTCTAACCGCTTGCAGCAAAAAGACATGGCGCGGCGCTGTGCCGCATGGATCGCCAGCAAGGTAGAAATTCGCTCGGTGCGTGAATCCAATTTGCTGCACGGCAAGCTTTATCACATTGACGACGGCCACCGAGAGCATGCGCTGATGGGCAGCTCCAATTTCACCCAGCGTGGTTTGGGTTTGTCAGACATGCCCAACATCGAGCTCAACATGGTCATCGACAGTGACCGTGACCGCACCGAACTCAAAACCTGGTTTGACGAGCTGTGGCACAACACCGCACTGGTCGAAGACGTGAAAGCGCAGGTGCTTGACTACCTGGCACAGTTGTACGTAGACCATTCACCCGAATTCATTTACTTCAAAACCCTGTTTCACGTGTTTGAGTCCTACCTGGCGGGACAGCTTGAGCAAGCCGAGAGTTTTGACAACACCGCCATCACCGCCACTGGCATTTGAACTGCTGCGCCTGCGCGATGAGGTGCTGGACCTGGAAGACTTCAATGAGTCCGTGGTGTTTAACCAATTCACG
>MNXW01000090.1 GCA_001871515.1 Comamonadaceae bacterium CG2_30_57_122 | reverse complement strand
TATTGCTTGTACAGCTATTATTTTTGAAGCAAGTGTCATGCCGGGTTGCAGCCCCCAGTGGCTGGCGCTGTGCTCGGGGTGGTCGGGTGCGCTGCCGTACACGCTGATGCCGGGGCGAATCCAGTCTGACGCGGCCACCGCATCCGGGTGGCGCAGGGTGGCGGCGCTGTTGCCCAGCGAGCGTTCACCGGGCAGGTCTTGCGTGGCCTGGGCAAAACACGCCATCTGCGCGGCAATGCCTTTGCCGCCGTCGGCATCGCTGAAGTGCGTCATGTGCGAAATATCGGCCACCTGTGGCAAGGCGTTAAGCCGTGCCCAGGCACTGCGATAGCGCTCTGGGGTGAAGCCGAGCCGGTTCATGCCCGAGTTCATTTTTAAAAACACCCGGTGACCCAGGTTGGTTTTGTGCGCCGCCAGCATGTCAATTTGCTCGTCGCAATGCACCGTGTGCCACAGCTCCAGGCGCGAGCACAGCTCCAGGTCACGCGGCTCAAACACGCCTTCAAGCAGCAAGATGGGCCCGCGCCAACCCAGGTCGCGCACGCGCTGGGCTTCATCCAGATCCAGCAAGGCAAAACCGTCGGCGCTGCGCAAGCCCGCGTACGCGCGCTCAATGCCGTGGCCGTAGGCGTTGGCTTTGACCACAGCCCACACCTTGGCCTCAGGCACCGCGGTGCGGTTGCGGTTCAGGTTGTGCTGCAGTGCAGCAGGGTGGATGGTGGCGAGAATCGGGCGCGGCATGGTGCTGGGGGTAAATGAGATGTCCCGATTTTGACACCACGCCGCCGTGCTATAACCCCGTACCGTTTGGAGACAGATCACCCTTACGCGCCACCTCAGGCGTGCACCTTAAACACCGATGAAACGCGGCTTTTTCACCATCATGGCAGCGCAGTTTTTCAGCTCGCTGGCCGACAACGCTTTGTTTGTGGCTGCCGTGCAATTGCTGCGCACCAGCCATGCCCCGGAATGGCAGCAAGCGGCGCTGGTGCCCATGTTTGCCTTGTTTTACGTGGTGTTGGCGCCTTTTGTGGGTGCGTTTGCCGACTCCATGCCCAAAGGCCGGGTCATGCTCATCAGTAATTTCATCAAGGTGGCGGGTTGCCTGTTCATGCTGTTTGGCACCCACCCCTTGCTAGCCTATGCGGTGGTGGGGCTGGGCGCAGCGGCCTATTCACCGGCCAAGTACGGCATCCTGACCGAGTTGCTGCCACCGTCGCAACTGGTCAAAGCCAATGGCTGGATCGAGGGTCTGACGATTGGCTCCATCATTCTGGGTGTGCTCTTGGGCGGGCAATTGGTGGGGCATCACCTATCAAGGTATCTGCTGGCCATCGACATGCCAGGCATCAACACCGGCATCAACACCCCGGCCGAGGCCGCCATCTCTGTGCTGATCTTCGTTTACCTGCTGGCGGCCTGGTTCAACACCCACATCCCGCTCACCGGGGTGTTGATGCGCCCCATGCCCAAGCACCTGCTGGTGCTGCTGCCCGACTTCTGGACTTGCAACACCCGGTTGTGGCGCGACAAACTGGGACAGATATCGCTGGCTGCCACCACCCTGATCTGGGGCGTGGCCGGCAACTTGCGTTTTATTGTGCTGGCCTGGGCGGCGGCGGCGCTGGGCTATTCGGTCACCCGCGCCTCGGCTTTGCAGGGGGTGGTGGCCATTGGCATGGCTGTGGGTGCGGTGGTGGCTTCCATGCGCATGCGGCTGGAAGACGGCCCGCGCGTCATCACCCTGGGGGTGGTGATGGGCTTGTTGATCATCGGGCTGATCTTCATCACCAACGTCTGGGTGGCAGCGCCATTTTTGATACTGTTGGGTGCCATCGGCGGATTTTTGGTGGTGCCGATGAACGCGCTGCTGCAGCACCGGGGGCATAACCTGATGGGGGCCGGGCGCTCGATTGCAGTGCAAAATTTCAACGAGCAAGCCTGCATTCTGGGCTTGGGCGCGTTCTACAGCTTGGCGACCGGCTTGGGTCTGCCCACCTTTACCGCCATCACCGGCTTTGGGGTGGTGATTGCGGGCTTTATGCTGCTGATACGCCGCTGGCATGCGCGCAACCTGGTGCAGCACCGCGATGAAATTGATCGCTTGCTGGCGATTGCCCGCAGCGACAAAGCCCACGGTTGATTTGCAAACCGGATGATTTTTTGAAAGGACACCGCATGAACACGGTTTATGACTTTGACGCGCTGGGTATTGATGGCAAAAAAGTGGCCCTGAAAAAGTTCAAGGGCAAGGCCATGCTGATCGTCAACACCGCCAGTGCCTGCGGCTTCACGCCACAGTTTGCCGGGCTTGAAAAATTGCATGAGACCTATGGCAAAAAAGGCCTGGTGGTGCTGGGCTTTCCGTGCAACCAGTTTGGTGCGCAAGATACGGGCAGCAACGGTGAAATTGCCGAGTTTTGCCAGATCAATTACGGCGTGACGTTTCCGATGATGGCCAAGATTGAGGTCAATGGCGATGATGCGCACCCGCTGTACCAATGGCTGGCCGCAGAAGCACCGGGGCTGCTGGGCAGCAAGTCGATCAAATGGAACTTCACCAAGTTTCTGGTTGGCAAAGACGGTCAGGTGCTCAAACGTTATGCCCCCACCGACACGCCCGAGAGTCTGGCCAAAGACATTGAGGCCGCGCTGGCCGCTTGAAGCATCGCCCTGTTGCGCAGGGCGGTTTGCTTTCAGTGCGTCAGGCTGCCCAGCCGCTGTGCGGCATCACGCAGCGCACAGGCGGTGGCTTCCCAGCCCAGGCAGGCATCGGTGATGGACACACCGTATTTCAGGTTTTGAGGTGCTCCAAGTTTCTGCTTGCCCTCAAACAGATTCGACTCCAGCATCACACCCTTGATCGAGCGGTTGCCGTCCACCACCTGCCCCACCACGTCTTTGAGCACCAGGCTTTGCAGCGCGTGGTTTTTGCGTGAGTTGCCATGGCTGCAATCGACCACGATGTTGACGGGCAATTTGGCTTTTGCCAACTCGGCTTGCGCCTCAGCCACCGCCACCGAGTCGTAATTGGGCTGCGTGCCACCGCGCAGAATCAGGTGGCCAAACGCATTGCCACGGGTTTGCGTCAGCGCCACCTGACCCTCGCCATTGATGCCCAAAAAGGTGTGTGATTGCGCGGCAGAAAGCATGGCGTTAAGGGCCACTTCCAGGCTGCCATCGGTGCCATTCTTGAAGCCCACCGGGCTGGACAAGCCGCTGGCGAGCTCGCGGTGGGTCTGGCTCTCAGTGGTGCGCGCACCAATCGCGCTCCAGGCAATCAGGTCGCCCAGGTACTGCGGCGTGATCGGGTCCAGCGCCTCGGTGCCGCAGGGCAGACCCATGTCGTTCAAATCCACCAGCAGCTTGCGGGCGAGGTGCAGGCCTTCTTCAATGCGAAACGTGTCGTCCATGCGCGGGTCGTTAATCAGCCCTTTCCAGCCCACGGTGGTGCGGGGTTTTTCAAAGTACACCCGCATCACGATGAACAGCTGGTTTTTCAGTTCGTCCGCCAACGCCTTGAGCTTTTGGGCGTAGTCCATGGCCGCTGCAATGTCGTGGATCGAACACGGCCCCACCACCACCAGCAGGCGCGGGTCGTGCCCTTGCAGCATGTTGGCCACCGCAAAGCGGGCGGCGCTGACGGTTTGCATGGCACGGTC
>MNXW01000252.1 GCA_001871515.1 Comamonadaceae bacterium CG2_30_57_122 | reverse complement strand
ACGTCCCCGCAAATGTTCTTGGGTTGACCAAGAGAAAGTTTGTAACCCATTGGGTTTAAAGGCATTTTGCCCATGGCGAAATAATCGCCGGATTCATTTTGACACATCAGAATTCTTCGCAGGAAATGTGAAGACTGAACTTGTTAGAGACTAACCGGAAATGACGCAAATAGCAGAATATTCAACTTGAAACCTGGATGCACACGCGGTGTAGCGCAATAAGGCGGCGCACTGTCAAAGCTGTCAATCGTTCCGTCCAAATTCCTGGCATATAAATTGCTGGTTCATATGTGGTTACAAATCGGTAACTATTAAAAAACATTTTGGAGAACTTCATGAAACTAAAACTGATCAGTGTTGCGGTCGCCAGTTTGGCCGTTGCACAGTCGTCTTACGCGGTGGATATCAAGGCGGGGGACTGGACCGTATCTGTTGGTGGGATCGTCAACGCCTATTACACGCAGGTTTCCTGCAAAGGCGGCACCGTAGGCGGCTTGGCGCTCGGCAGTGTGGCGCTTGGCTGTGGTGGCAAATCGAACCGTACCGTGATCGGCAACGGTCTGCTTCCAAACGGCCTGATCACGAGTGTCAAGTCCAGACAAGGCGACTACGACGTTGCCGCAACCTTAGGCATCATGGCTGCAACAGCAAGCGATAGCGCAATCGCCAACAACAGCAATGTCGATGTGCGTCAGGGTTTCTTCAGTTTTGGTAACGAGTCAATGGGAACCATAAAACTGGGTCGTGACTATGGCTTATTTGGCTCCAACGCAACCCTTGGCGACATGACGCTGTTGGGAACCGGCGCGCCGGTGCGTGCAACCCAACTCAATCGAGTTTCGTTAGGTCACATTGGTGCCGGCTATTCGTATCTGGGAAATTATGGCCAAATGGTTTATTCTTCGCCGGCAATGGGCGGCGCGAAAGTTGATTTTGCTTTGGTTAGTCCTGTCTCCAACAATCTGGGTAACGCACCCGGCGGCAACTTCGACTCCGGATCGACGCCCCAGGTTCAGGCGCAACTGAGCTATTCTTCATCTGGTATGAAGCTTTGGATCGCTGGGAAAACTCAAAAATTCGATGGACGCACTCCTGCCGATCGAGACTTCACAATGCGTGGTGTGGAACTGGGCGGTTCATATACGTTGGGAGCGTTGGGCATCCTGGCTAACGTCCAGGCCGGTCAAGGATTGGGCATCCTCGCCGATGGTGACCAAGAAAATGTTGATTCGGTCAACTATTTGGCTCAAACCACCTACAAGGTCACTGAAAAGATGAAACTCGGCCTGAGCTACGGCAAGAGCAGGAATCGTGACGACCTCGCTGTGAACGGACGCCTCAAATCGAACAGCAACGTGACCACTGGCGTTTATTATTCAATCACGCCTTCGATCACATTGTCGGGTGAACTAGGTCAAACGCGTTCAAAAGGGTTTGACGGTTCAAGCGCACACATGAATGGAGCATCACTGGGCGGCATTTTCTTCTTCTAGAGCAGTGTTGCATGATTAAAAGAAGTGGCTCCGTTTGTTTAACAACCAGAGCCATTTCTCGGCTCTATGCCGTTTTGAAGTTCAGTGTCCGACCGGCTGCTAACTTATGAAGGCTAGCCGGTTATTTAACAGGACTGTTACAAGTTGTCCAGGTAAGTAAGATGTTTGTTCGGAAACTAACCATGAGGAGGGTGTTATGCCAAAGTATGTTATCGAGCGTGAAATTCCAGGAGCCGGCAAATTGTCGATTGAAGAACTCAGAGGTATTTCGCAGAAGTCTTGTAGCGTGTTGAGCGAGATGGGGTCACAGATTCAGTGGATCCAGAGTTATGTAACTGGGGACAAAGTCTATTGTGTATACATCGCGCCGAGCGAAGAAATGGTTCGGGAGCATGCCAAGCAAGGAGGTTTCCCTGCGAACCGGGTCTCCGAAGTCACCACGGTCATTGATCCAACCACAGCAGAGTAGATGCTGTCAATGTCGTTGCTCAGGAGTGCGATAGAAGTCAAGTAAGCGGTCGCGAAAATTCGATAGAAAACCGGTTGTTATTCCGGGTACTTGCTACAAGCCGAACACACGCAACGATGCACTTGCGTCGTTGCGTCATCATAAAAAAGTTGCCAGGCTTCTACTGCACCGTGACTTGGCGGGTATTGAATTTTACTTTGGGGCATCAAGGTGGAGAAGAAGTTGGTCAATCAACTCTGCACCTCGGACTTCACCGACACAGCACAGAATGTTGTCCTCATTGATGGAAGTGGCACGGGCAAGGCACATTTGGCTACTGACCTTGGGGTAGCTGGCATTACCGCCAAGGGCAAGCGCGAAGGTCAAGCTGACCGCACTGCCTTGGCACTGGTACGCATGGATCTGTTTGGCTCGCTGCTGCTGACGCTGGCTGGCATCAAGACTGCAACACTTTTCATAGCTACTGGCGCTTGATTTATATGGGCTAAAAGCTACCTGTGCTAAACCATCGCGGTCAGCATATTAGCCACCGCCGCGCTGCATATAGAGGTCAAAGCGCGTCATGAACGCGTGACGCGTGGTCTCATCGACACCGGCAAAACGAAAGCTCACCAGCAAACGAGGCAGCGACACCAAGCCAATCACGCGCGGCGCAGCCACCTGCCATTTCAGGCCCAGCGCGCCGTCACCCAAGCGCACCCGAGTTCGACAGTTAAAAGCGTAAGTCGTTGATTCCTATAGGGGTGCGCTGCAAACGTACCACTACAAAAGGGTCAACTGAACGGGAAGGGTTGGTTTCTTAATCGTCAGTGCTTGCAAAATCTCCGCGTGTTCCTGATTGATGCTCGACAGCCCAGCAATCGGCTCCAAATCGTTTACCGTCACCACTTGGTGCTGAATGCGGCGTAGTTTCTCGAGTGCGCGCTCTGGAGAAATCTTGGTGTTGCTGTCCTTGAGTCGGCTGCGCATCACCCGGTACAGAATCAGCGCCATAAAGCAAATCGACGCGTGGGCATGAATCCGATCAGGCAGGCGGTGATAAATCGGCCCAATCTCAATCTCGGATTTGAGCACCCGAAACCCGCGCTCAATGTCCGCCAGTGACTTGTAGCGCTTGACCACTTCGGCTGGCGTGAAGTCCGGCGCATTGGTCACCAGCAGCAACTTGCCGTCCATCATCTGTGCGTGCTTCAAAGCGCGCTCATCGATGTCGTAGGTAAAAAGCTCACTCTGGAGATCGACCTTCACAATACGCGCCAAATGGGCATCACACACCTCGCGGTAAAACTTGGCTCTGGCACCACCATCAGAGAGCTTGCGACCAGGTTTTTTCTTGCCCACCCACTGGTCTGCCTGCTTCTTCAACTCGTCAATGCGTTTGTCACGCTTGGCACCGGCTTGCAGCGACACCTGTGGGTCATGCGCAATGATCAGGCGCAGCTTGTTCCAAGCGGCCTCACCCAAAATCTCTTCTTTGGCCGTCAAGCATTGCTCAGAGTGAAACGGTTCCAGCAGCTCAACAAAATCCCCGTAGCGCCTGCCTGGTACGGCCAGAATGAATTCAAGCTTGTTGCCCCCTGGCAAAGCAATCTCTTGCAGATCAGCCAGGTTCTCTGTGGACAGCAAACCCCGGTCAGCCACCGCAATAATGCGTTTGATGGGAAAGCGCGCCACAATCTTTTCGATGACCGCTTTGATGGTGGTCACTTCAGCTGTGTTGCCTTT
>MNXW01000010.1 GCA_001871515.1 Comamonadaceae bacterium CG2_30_57_122 | reverse complement strand
CCACCGGTGACGGCTTGGTGTCTGCGCTGCAGGTGCTGCAACTGTGCGCGCGCAGCGGCAAACAGCTGGCCGAGTTGCTGGCTGAAGTCACGCTGTTTCCGCAAACCTTGGTCAATGTGCGTTTGCTGCCTGGGCAAGACTGGAAAACCAGCCCTGGTCTGGAGGCTGAAACCCGGGCGGTGGAGGCCGAACTGGGCCAGACCGGGCGGGTGCTGATCCGCCCCAGTGGCACCGAACCGCTGGTGCGGGTGATGGTCGAGGCGCGAGATGCAACACAAGCCAAAGCCTGCGCCCAACGCATTGCCAAAACCATCAGCGGTTGAACGCAAAGTGCTTATGAACACCACCCCCAACCCAGGTTGGAGTAGCACGCTGCGTATTTTTCAGGCGGACTACGCCAACCCAGTGCACATCAGCGCCTTGATGACGCTGCTGGACGGCTATGCCCGCGACCCCATGGGTGGTGGCGAGCCTTTGTCTGACCATGCACGCCAAAATCTGCCGCAAGCCCTGGCCGCGCGCCCGGCCATGTTCAGTGTGCTCGCGTTGGACGAGGCGCAGGGCGATTTGCCGGTGGGACTGGTCAATTGCATTGAAGGTTTCTCTACTTTTGCTTGCCAACCGCTGGTGAATGTGCATGACGTGGTGGTGGCCGCCACACACCGTGGCCAGCGCGTGGCGCAGCAGATGCTGGTGCTGGTAGAGCAACTGGCGCTTGCACGTGGCGCGTGCAAACTCACCCTGGAAGTGCTGGCGGGCAATGCGCCTGCGCAAAAGCTGTACCGACGTATGGGCTTTGACAACTACCAGCTCGACCCTGCCATGGGTAACGCCCAGTTCATGCAGAAGTACTTGTAGAGAATCGGCTATCTATGTGGTGTGTAACTCTTCACGAATGACTTCGCGCAAGGCTTCTTTTACTGCATCTGCAGCCAGCCCCCGGCGCAAAGTTTCGTTGATCAAGGTTTGGTAGCCACGTCCACCAGCGCGTGCCTTGTAGGCTTGCAACACGGCATCATCCAGATGGATGGTGATGCGTGTTTTACCAGTGGAAAAAACCGGTATCACGTCGGCTAGCGGACGCAGCTGAGCAGCCTGGGTGGCTGTCAGTTCGGGGCTGTCCTGATCCGGCACGTCCGACATGGGCGCAGCATTTACCGCAGCCCAGTCAATCACCGGGGCTGACTCAGAGGCTTTGAGTTTCAAATTTCTTTTGCTCACGGTCGTTCGCCTTTCTGAAAGAGATGATGTGGGTGCACACGGGCGTGGGGCAGCAAAAAACGACCACCATCAAACGCCCCTGAAGGGTGTTGTAGCCAATGAAACGGCGCTCGGGGTAAGTTTTGCGGGTGTCTTCGCGTACCAGCAAGTTGACATTGAACATGACCCGTGCCGCCAGCAAGGGCAGACCTCTTTGACGCACGTTGGTGTCGTTCTTGATCGGGTTGCAGGTAAATTCCATCTACCTGCATTGTATGCATAAAAATATGCACAAAAAAAGAAATCAATTGTTTGATACGCCCAGCCGTTGCTGAAGCAAAGCGCTGCTGGTGGTGTACTGCAACACGCCTGAGGCTTGCGGGAAGAGGTAGCTTACTGCGGCAAATGCCGCCAGCGTGGCTTCATGAAAGCCGCACACGATGAGTTTCTTTTTACCGGGATAGGTGTTGACATCGCCCACGGCGTAAATGCCTGCTGCGCTGGTGGCCAGTGTGGCGGTATCGACCGTGAGCTGTTTGCGCTCCATGTCCAGACCCCATTGGGTCAGCGGCCCGAGTTTGGGGCTGACCCCCAGACACACCAGCAGGGTGTCTAGCGCCAGAGGCAGGGTTTGGTCATCTGGCGTGTTGAGCAGCACCTGGTGCAGTTGGCCATCCGCCAGGTTGATGCCGGTGAGTTGTCCGGCCATGAAGTTGATTTTGCCCTCTTTGCGCAGCGCCGCCAGACGCGTTAACGCCTCGGTGCTGGCTTGCAGCACATCGCGTCGGTAGACCAGCGTCACGCTGCGGGCTTGGGCTGTGCCGGCTTCGGCCAGCGCCAGGGCGTTTTCCACGGCTGCATCTTCACCGCCCACAATCACCACGTCTTTGCCCGCCGTGGCCTGCGCCGGGGCGCTGCGGTAAAACAGCTGCTGACCCAGAAAAGCGGCCAGTCCGTCCAGCTTGAGTTCTTTGGGCACAAAGGCTCCGACCCCGGCGGCAATGAACACGGTGCGCGTCAAAAATTGTTGTGTGGGGGTGGTCACCTGCCAGCGCCCGTCATCTTGTGCGCAGAGCGTGCTGACTTGCTGGTTGAAGTGAAAAATCGGTTTGAACGGCGTGGTTTGATCGAGCAGCCGCTGCGTCAGCTCGCGCCCGGTGCAACGGCTGATGCCGGGAATGTCGTAAATGGGTTTGTCGGGATAGAGCTCAATGCATTGGCCGCCAGGCGCAGGCAAGGCATCCACCACCTGGGCTTGAATGCCCTGCAGGCCGAGTTGAAACACTTGGAACAGACCCACCGGCCCGGCTCCGATGACCAGGGCATCGGTTTCAATCACGGCTGCAATTTCGTTTCCATGTCAATCCGACCTGCCCAATCAGCGTTGCAGTTCAGACAACTTGCCGGTCTTGTCTTTCCACTCTTCAGCTTCTGGCAAGGCCGCTTTGCGTTTGGTGATGCTCTTCCAGGTGGGCAGGCGAGCCAGCTCGGCGTTGAGCTTGGTCATGTGGCGCTGGTCTTTGGGCACATCTTCTTCGGCGTAGATGGCGTTCACCGGGCACTCGGGGATGCACACCGCGCAGTCGATGCATTCATCGGGGTCAATGGTCAAAAAGTTGGGGCCTTCGCGGAAGCAATCCACGGGGCAAACGTCAACGCAATCGGTGTACTTGCACTTGATGCAGGCTTCTGTGACGACATGGGTCATTTTGAGGTTTCTTCGGTTGGATGCAAAAGCGTCATTTTAATTCACCAGCACGGCACCCGCCGTGCGGTGCGTGGCCGTATCCACCAGCACCAGCGCACCCAGCACCCTGGACTGGGCAAACGGCATGGCGGCAATCGGCTCTTGCAGCAGCAGTTCAACATGGCCAATGCTGTTGGCGCTCAAGCTGTCGGCGGCTTCCTCGGCCAGGGTGTTGATGGCCAGCCGGTGCACCACACGTTTGACGCGCGCCTTGACCCAGCGGTGGCCGTGCAGTGCCCAGTAGACACGCCCGGCGACCAGCGGTTCGTCGTCCATCCATGCCACGGTGGCGCTGAGTTCGCGGCTCGGTGGCAGGCTGGTGGCTACTGGCGTGTCGCTGAAATCATCATCAGAAGTGATAGCAGCTTGCGCAGGCGGAACAAGGGCTAGGAGCCAATCACCGCGTGAGACATCGACCTCGCGGTCAAGCACCACGCCAGCGCTGTGACCGGCTTGCACGGTACCTGGTTTGCGCGTGGTGCCCAGCACCTGAGCCACGGTCGCAGTCTGGCCGCTGGGCAGCACTTTGACTTGTTGACCCACCGTTGCCACGCCGTTGGCCACCCGGCCCCAGAAGATGCGCCGACCTTGCGAGGTGTCGGCAGAGCTGCTGAATTTTTCCACCCACTGCACCGGAAAGGCGAAGGGCAGGGCAGTGTCGGCCGGTGTCACCGGCAAGGCTTCCAGAATGTCCAGCAGGCTTGGGCCGTTGTAGCCGCACCAGCCACTAACCGCTGCTTCGACGACGTTGTGGCCCTTGAGCGCCGAGATCGGCACGATGGCGGTGACTTCAATGCCGGCCTCTTGGGCAAACTTTTCCAGTGCGCTGCGGATATGGGCAAAGGCGGTTGCGGCATCGTCACCCAGTGCGTCGAGTTTGTTCACTGCAAAGACGATGCTGTTCACCCGCAGCAGATGGCACAGCAGGCTGTGGCGGCGGGTTTGCGGCAGCAGGTTCAGCTGTGGATTGACCCAGTCGAGCTTGGGCGCATCCACCAGCACCACGGCGGCGTCGGCGCTGCTGGCGGCGGTGACCATGTTACGGGTGTATTGCTCGTGGCCGGGGGCATCGCCAATGATGAATTTGCGATTGGCCGTGTTGAAGTAGCGGTAGGCCACGTCGATGGTGATGCCTTGTT
>MNXW01000131.1 GCA_001871515.1 Comamonadaceae bacterium CG2_30_57_122 | reverse complement strand
AGCATCGTGGTGGAAATCACCGAGGGGCTGCTGCTCTCCACCAGTGACGGCGTGGTCGACCAATTGATGGAGCTGCATGACGATGGTATTCAAGTTTCGCTGGACGACTTTGGCACCGGTTACTCGTCGCTGTCTTACCTGCAGCGTTTTGAGATTGACTTTGTCAAGATCGACCAGTCTTTCGTGCGCAACCTGGTGCCCCATTCCACCGACCTGGCGTTGTGCCAGGCCATCATTGCCATGGCGCACGCGCTCAAGATGAAGGTGATCGCCGAAGGGGTGGAGACCCAGCAGCAGCGCGACTTGCTCGCCGCATCGGGCTGTGACTACGCGCAAGGTTACTACTACTCGCGCCCGGTGCCGTCTGATGAGTTTGAAAAGCTGGTTGGCGCGACTCAGTGAATGGCGGCTACGGCCACAGGCTTTAAAAACGCATTCAACGCAGCCAGCATTTCCTCAGGCGTTTCGTTCATTTGATGGTGTCCGCCAGGCAAGTAAACCACCCGCGCGTTTTGTGCCGCTTTCACCAAGGCTTGTGCCGCTTTGGGAGGTGTCATCTGGTCGACCTGGCCCAACACAAACAACACCGGGCAGGTCACCGCAGCCATCGCCTGCAAGCCATTCTGGTAACTGTCACAGGCTTTGAAGCCGGTGTAGAACACATTGGTTTGGGTGTTGCTGGCCAGCACCCGCCGCCCGAGTGCCATCGACGCACCATAAACCCAGGTGCCAGGCCCTAAAGCCGAGGGCGGTGGTGCCAACGTGGCGCGCGAAAACACGTTGACCATTTTGAGCGCGTCCATCGGCGCTGTCACAGAAGCCTCCAGCAAGGCGGGCGACACCCGCATCGGGAAGGCCGTCCCCACCAGCACCAGTTGGCGCACGCGTGTGGGTGCGCGTGCGGCTGCTTCGAGCGCGATGAGTGAGCCAAAGCTGTGCCCGATCAGCACCGCCGCAGCAAGGCCGGCGGCATCCATCAACGCCAGCACAAAGTCGGCCGCAGCTTCCACGCTTGCGGGTGGCTGGCCAGCACTTTTGCAGTGGCCGGGTAAGTCCAGCGCCAGCACGTTCCAGCCGTGGTGCGCCAGGTAGCGGGTTTGCAAAATCCAGACGCTGTGGTCGCCCAGCACACCGTGGATGAAGATGGCCGTGGGCTTGGCAGCATCAAAGGCTTTGCCGCCGGTGTAGCAGTAGATAGGGGCGTTATTAACGGTGAAGTACATCCGTAATCCAATACAGTTTTTATATGACAAATTGGCCTCTAGCCCTTTTATAACAAGGGCTAGTAGCTACATTTTTAGTAGCACAATGCAGACGGCTCAAGCATGTTCGGCAGCTTTCAGGGCGCGCTTGAGGTCGTCGATCAAATCATCCGGGTCTTCCAGCCCGATGGACAGACGGATCGTTCCCTGGGTGATGCCGCCCAGTGCCAGGGCCGCATCGTCCATGCGGAAATGTGTGGTACTGGCGGGGTGGATGACCAGGCTGCGGCAGTCGCCCACATTGGCCAGGTGGCTGAAAATTTTGAGTGTTTCCACAAAGGCCTTGCCCTGTTCGCGGCTGCCTTTCAAATCGAAACTGAACACCGACCCGGCGCCGCGCGGCAACAGCTTCTGAGCCAGCGCGTGACTCGGATGACTTTGAAGCATTGGGTGACCAACGCGCGCCACAAAGGGCTGGCTGGCCAAAAATTCGACCACTTTTTGCGTGTTGCTCATGTGCCGCGCCATGCGCAGGGGCAGCGTTTCCATGCCCTGCAAAATCAACCAGGCCGAGTGCGGGCTCAGGCACGCGCCAAAGTCGCGCAGCCCTTCGCGCCGCGCACGCAACAAAAACGCGCCCACGGTGGATTCTTCAGAAAACACCATGCCATGAAAGCCGTCGTAGGGTTGGGTGAGCTCGGCAAACTTCTGTGCACCGCTGGCATCCAATGCGGCTTCCCAGTCAAAACTGCCGCCGTCCACCACCAGGCCACCAATCACCGTGCCGTGGCCACTGAGAAACTTGGTGGCCGAGTGATAAACCAGGTCTGCCCCCAGCTCAAACGGCTTCATCAGCCAGGGCGTGGTCAGGGTCGAGTCCACCAACAGCGGCACCCCCGCCTCATGGGCAATGGTGCTCACGGTGGGAATGTCCAGCACGTCCAGCGCCGGGTTGCCCACGGTTTCACCAAAGAACAATTTGGTGTTCGGGCGCACCGCAGCACGCCAGCCGTCGATGTCGCCGGGCTTGACGAAGCTAGTCTCAATGCCAAAGCGGCGCAAGGTGTAGTGCAGCAGGTTCTGGCTGCCGCCATACAGCGCCGTGCTGGCTACGATGTGACTACCCGCGCCCATCAGCGTGGCCACACTCAGGTGCAGCGCGGCCTGGCCGCTGGCGGTTGTGATGGCACCGATACCCCCTTCCAACGCGCTGATGCGTTCTTCAAGCACCGCATTGGTCGGGTTGCTGATGCGGCTGTAGACATGGCCGGCGCGCTCCAGGTTAAAGAGCGACTGGGCGTGTTCGCTGCTTTCAAACACAAACGAGGTGCTGAGGTGGATGGGCACCGCGCGCGCGCCAGTGGCAGGGTCAGGTGCCGCACCTGCATGCAGGGCCAAGGTGTCAAAAGCGGGGTCAGCGTAGCCGGGCATGGCAATCTTTCATGTGGGATGAAGCGTTGATGTGCCTCAATTCTTCATCAATTCTTCATTAAATTTGCGTATCTTGGTGTAAATCACCATTCAGCACCGCGAGATTGTGGGCTATATTGCAAATCCGTCGACCGACCGTTGTCGGCCTAACCCACAAGAGGCAAGAGGAACATCATGAAAGTCAGCGATATTTTGCGCATCAAAGGCGGCACTCTGTTCACCGCCACCCCCGACGAATCCCTTCTGGCGGCGCTCAAACTGATGGCCGACCGCGACATTGGTTCCCTGGTGGTAATGAATCATGGCGAACTGGTGGGCATGGTCACGGTGCGTGAACTGACACAAGTGTTGGTCAAAACCAATGGCAATATTGGCACATCCACCGTGCGGGCTGCCATGGACGACCATCCTTTAACGTGCACATCCGAAACCGACATGGACGAAGTGCGCCGCATGATGCTGGATAAGCACGCGCGTTACATGCCAGTGATGAACAAAAAAATGCTGATGGGTGTCATCAGCTTTCACGACGTGGCTCGTGCCGTGGTGGACAGCCAGAACTTTGAGAACCAGATGCTCAAGGCCTACATCCACGACTGGCCCGAAGGCCAGGAACCGGCCGAAGCGTCCAAGCTGTAGTTGGAAATAGCCGCGCCAACGCCGGCATCTGCTCTGGGATAATCTCGCCCCATGAGCGGCAATACCTTTGGAACCCTATTCGCAGTCACCAACTTTGGTGAATCCCACGGCCCGGCCATTGGCTGCGTGATTGACGGCTGTCCGCCGGGGTTGGCGCTCTCTGAGGCGGACATCCAGGGCGACCTGGATCGTCGCCGCCCCGGCACCAGCAAATTTGTCACCCAGCGCAACGAGCCCGAC
>MNXW01000022.1 GCA_001871515.1 Comamonadaceae bacterium CG2_30_57_122 | reverse complement strand
GATCTGGACTGTGCCAGAGCGGTTTTTGTCATTGAAATCAGAAATGCGTACCGGGTGGTAGGTGTGTTCGCCTTGCGCATCCAGCGCGACGGCAACAAAGTTCTCACCGATGCGCAACTCGTGGCCTTCCATCTGCCCGCTGATCGATGCTGCACGGCTGAGATAGCGGCGGCTGACAAACGCGGCCAGGGCCACCAAAAAGCCGGCATCTTCATGCGGCACATCTTCGGCGCGGAAGCCGTGGGCATAGTTTTCGGCAATAAAGCCGGTATTGAAGTCACCCGAGACGAACTTCGGGTGCGCCAGCAAGGCGGCTTGAAACGGAATGCTGCTCGACACGCCGCGAATGACAAAACCGTTGAGGGCTTCGCGCATCTTGGCAATCGCCTCCAGACGGTCTTTGCCGTGCACGATCAGCTTGGCGATCATCGAGTCGTAATACATCGGGATCTCGCCACCGTCTTGCACGCCGGTGTCCACCCGCACACCGTGCCATTGCGACACATCAGAGGCAAACATGGTCTCTTTGGGCGGCTGAAAGCGCACCAAGCGACCGGTGGAGGGTAAAAAGTTGCGAAACGGGTCTTCGGCGTTGATGCGGCACTCGATGGCCCAGCCGTCGCGCTTGACTTGCGTCTGCGTCAAGGGCAGCTTTTCACCGGCGGCCACGCGGATCATCAGCTCCACCAGGTCCAGCCCGGTGATGCATTCGGTGACCGGGTGCTCCACCTGCAAACGCGTGTTCATTTCCAGAAAGTAGAACGACTGGTCTTTGCCAACGACAAATTCCACCGTGCCGGCGCTCTGGTACTTGACCGCCTTGGCCAGCGCCACCGCCTGCTCGCCCATGGCTTTGCGGGTGGCGTCGGAAATAAACGGGCTGGGTGCTTCTTCGATCACTTTCTGGTGGCGGCGCTGGATGGAACACTCGCGCTCATTGAGGTAAACCACATTGCCAAAGCTGTCGCCAATGAGCTGAATTTCAATGTGGCGCGGTTCTTCCACATACTTTTCAACAAACACGCGGTCGTCGCCAAAGCTGTTGCGGGCTTCGTTGCGGCAACTGGTGAAGCCTTCAAAGGCTTCTTTGTCATTGAAAGCCACGCGCAGGCCCTTGCCACCGCCGCCGGCGCTGGCCTTGATCATGACGGGGTAGCCGATGCCCTTGGCAATTTCGACCGCAGCTTCGGCGGTTTCAATGGCGCTGTTGACACCGGGGATGCAATTGACACCGGCCGCACCTGCCAGCTTTTTGGACTCGATCTTGTCGCCCATGGCCGCCATCGAGTAGTGTTTGGGGCCGATGAAAACAATGCCTTCTTCTTCAACGCGCTTGGCAAATTCGGCGTTTTCGCTCAAAAAACCGTAGCCGGGATGCAATGCTTCTGCCCCGGTTTTTTTGCAGGCGGCAATGATCTTGTCAGCCACCAGATAGCTTTCGCGGCTGGGTGGCGCACCGATGTTGACCGCTTCGTCGGCCAACATGACAAAGCGGGCATCTTTGTCCGCTTCAGAATACACCGCAACCGTCTGGATACCCATTTTGCGGGCGGTCAGAATGACCCGGCAGGCGATCTCGCCACGGTTGGCAATCAGAATTTTTTTAAACATATTGACTCCAAATCATTTCATAAATCGATATTCAATACACGGTGCTGTAACCAGGGACACCGTGGAACCGGCTTTGCCGGGCCACTGGTGTCGCCCCCTTGAGGGGGAGACGCGAAGCGGCACGGGGGTGCTTCTCAAAGGGGAATGTTGCCGTGCTTGCGCCACGGGTTGTCAAGTTTCTTCTCGCGCAGCATCACCAGCGAGCGGCAAATGCGTTTGCGGGTTTCATGCGGCTGGATCACGTCGTCAATGAAGCCGCGGGCGCCAGCGACAAACGGATTGGCAAAGCGGGCTTTGTATTCAGCTTCCTTGGCAGCGAGTTTTTCAGGGTCGCCCTTGTCTTCACGGAAGATGATTTCCACCGCACCCTTGGCGCCCATGACGGCAATTTCGGCATTGGGCCAGGCCAGGTTGACATCGCCGCGCAGGTGCTTGGAGCTCATCACGTCATAGGCACCACCGTAGGCCTTGCGCGTGATGACGGTGATCTTGGGCACGGTGCACTCGGCAAACGCGTACAGCAGTTTGGCGCCATGCTTGATGATGCCGCCGTATTCCTGCGCGGTACCGGGCATGAAGCCGGGCACGTCGACAAAGGTGATGACCGGGATGTTGAAGGCATCGCAAAAGCGCACAAAGCGCGCCGCCTTGATGCTGCTCTTGATGTCCAGGCAACCGGCCAGCACCAGCGGCTGGTTGGCCACAATGCCCACAGTCTGGCCTTCCATGCGGCCAAAGCCGATCAGGATGTTTTTGGCGTATTCGGGCTGCAGCTCAAAGAAGTCGCCGTCGTCGAGCGTCTTGGTGATCAGCTCTTTCATGTCGTACGGCTTGTTGGGGTTGTCGGGCACCAGGGTGTCCAGGCTCAGCTCCATGCGATCCGCCGGGTCACCGCTCTTGCGCACCGGGGCTTTTTGGCGGTTGTTCAGCGGCAGGTAGTTGTAGAGGCGGCGCAGCATCAGCAAGGCCTCCACATCGTTTTCAAACGCCAGGTCGGCCACACCGCTCTTGGTGGAATGGCTGACCGCGCCGCCAAGTTCTTCTGCGGTGACTTCTTCGTGGGTGACGGTCTTGACGACTTCAGGCCCGGTGACGAACATGTAGCTTGAGTCCTTGACCATGAAGATGAAGTCGGTCATGGCCGGGGAATACACCGCACCACCGGCGCACGGGCCCATGATCATGCTGATCTGCGGCACCACGCCGCTGGCCATCACGTTGCGCTGAAACACGTCGGCATAGCCGCCCAAGCTGGCCACACCTTCTTGAATGCGCGCACCACCCGAGTCGTTGATGCCAATCACCGGTGCGCCGACCTTCATGGCCTGGTCCATGATCTTGCAGATTTTCTCAGCATGCGCTTCGCTCAAAGCGCCACCAAACACGGTGAAGTCCTGGCTGAAGATAAACACCAGGCGGCCGTTGATCATGCCGTAGCCGGTGACCACGCCGTCGCCGGGAATCTTGTTGTCTTGCATGCCAAAGTCTGCGCAGCGGTGCTCGACAAACATGTCCCACTCTTCAAACGTGCCTTCGTCCAGCAAGACATCAATGCGTTCGCGCGCGGTGAGTCGGCCTTTTTTGTGCTGCGCGTCAATGCGCTTCTGACCACCGCCGAGGCGGGCGAGTTGGCGCTTATTGTCCAGTTGCTCAAGGATGTCATGCATGGTGAAAGTCTTTCTCGGGTCAAATGAAAAGGTTGAAAGTTGATATGAAATAAATAGCTGCTCACGCTTTATCTATCTGGGCTGCAAGCATATTTCTTGCTGCAGTGGATGCCGCCATGCGGCCCTGGATTACCTCGTTGGTGAGTTGGGGCAACAGCGTCTGCACGGCGGGGTGCTGGCGAAACGCCTGCTTGAGCCCAGCGTCAATGCGCTCCCACATCCAGGCCAGCGACTGGTTTTGGCGACGCGTTGCAAACTTGCCGTTGGCCTCTTGCAGCGCTTTGAATTCCAGCACCTTGGCCCAGAATGCGTCCACGCCCTGGTTGTGCAAGGCACTGAGCTGGATCACTTGCGGGTGCCATATTTGTTCGTTGTGGTGCGCGTGCTCGGGGTTGCCGTGCAGCCCCAAGAGGCGCAGTGAAGAGGTCATTTGT
>MNXW01000198.1 GCA_001871515.1 Comamonadaceae bacterium CG2_30_57_122 | reverse complement strand
TTCTAGCGCGTCCACACAGGCGTGAATCATGGCCATGACTTGCGTGATGGCTTGCACTGCCTGGGGGGTGCAGCTGGGCAGCACGGGCTTGAGCAGCTGGTCACAGGCCTGTGCCAGTTGTGTGATGCCGCCATCGCCCTGCGCCAGGGCCGCTGAAATTTGTTGCGACTGGCGCGCGGCCATGTCCAGGTGCGGGCCAATTTCTGCAAACGCCGCCAGCATCTCTGCAACCGCGCCCTCTGACTGGCTGCGTGAACTGGCCAGCTGGCGCGCCCAGACGGGCAGAACTTTGGCAGTTAACCCCATCAGGGCATTTGCACCGGATACATCGACCGTGGTAACAGCGGCTTGGTTCATAAGAGGAGCCTGTGCATCAAATAAGTGGGGGCAGGGTTAAAGCGGCAGCTGCTCACACATTGAGCCATTGTGAATTCAGGTAGCAACCGCAGCCAATCAAGCGGTTGTCATCCAGCGGCAACACGTAAGAGGACTTGGCCTGCACCTCACGCGTGACCGGGTTGGTGATGGTGTAGTTGACCCAGCCACCTTGCTCGTTGTCACACACCTCCCAGGCATCGGCCACCAAGGCTTCAGCATCCAAACCCGGAATGGCACGCAAGTCTGAACCATCTTTTTCAGGCATGGCACCGTGCACGATGTAATGGCCCGCACGGTCAAAAATAAAAACATACAAATCGCGGTCTATGAAGCCACCCTGCGGGTTGTGAAAATCGCGCACCGCCTGCTCGTAACCCACCGACTTGATTTGCACCATGGCATCAAACACCAACTGCCGGGCCTGGTCAGCCGTGCCTTGGCGCAGCTGGATGTCACCCACAGAAATTTCAAGCGTGGAAGCCTGGGCAATCAGGCGGTCAGAATTAAAGCTGGCACGTTCCACAAGTTCGGAATTTTCATGCGTGAGCACATCCAGGTCGCCCACCGCGTGCACCACTTCTTCTAATGCGGCGCTCTGGCTGGCACTGCCTTCTGCCATCACATTCACATTCATGGCAATTTCGCCAATGCCAGAGATCAGGCTTTCCATGGTTTCGTTGATGTGCTTGATGCTGTTGACCGTTTCGCCCACCCGCGTGGAAGACTCGTCAATCAAGCCGCGAATTTCTCCGGCTGCCGTCTGGCTGCGCTTGGCCAGGTTGCGCACCTCAGCCGCCACCACCGCAAAACCCCGGCCTTGCTCGCCCGCACGGGCGGCCTCTACCGCCGCGTTCAAAGCCAGCAAATTGGTTTGAAATGCAATGCTGTCAATCACCCCAATAATTTCTGACATGCGCTTGGAAGTCACCTCAAGTGGCCCCATGCTTTGCATGGCCTCGTTCATCTTTTTACCGGCAGTGTCAGCCTCTTGGTGCAGGCTTTGGGTCATCATGCTGACCTCTTGCGCCGCCTGGGCGTTGCGCGACACGGTTTCGCTGACATGTTTGACGTGCAGGGATGTCTGCTGCAAATGTTCACCCTGGGTGGCTGCGCGTTCTGCCAGAGAACGTGTGTCATCCACCAGTTTGCGACCGGTGTCACCCAACAAAACCGCCGCGGTACGGATGTTGGCCACCATGCTGGACATGTTGACGATCATTTTTTCAAGGTGCTTGCCAAAGTTGCCCAAGGTGCTGACACCGTAGCCCACATTTTGCGTCATGTCGCCACGTGACACCGCCTGCATTGCACCCTCGGTGCGGTCGCGCTCGCCACGGGTGATTTGGAAAAAAGCCACTTGAAGGTACCACCAGGCCAACAAACCAGACAACGCAATGCCCATGAGCCAGCCACCATCTTTGGAGCGGGCATCGCCTTCCTGCAAATTCATAAACATGATTGCCAACAAGGCCAGCACCAACGGGGTTGGCAACACCCAAAACCGCATGTGCCCTGTCAGGGGCTTGAGCAACGCTACGGCAGGTGCAAATAAGTTCATGGAGAGTTCCGGCTAAAAACCAATAGGGTCAGAAAAACAGTCACTTCAATGCCAACTCAAGCTTGGCTTTCAGGGTGTCGATGCGGGGGGGTTTGACAATGTAGCCAAAAGTGCCCAGCGGCATGGCATCTTGCAAGGTGGCCGTGCTGGCATCGGCACTCATGAAAATCACTTTCATGTTTTTCACAAACGGATTGGCATGGCCGCGCAACTGGCGCACAAACGCCAGCCCGTCCATAGGCTGCATGTGGATGTCGGTCAGCACCAGATCGGGCTTGAAGGCCACCATGGCGCGCAACGCAGCCACACCATCTGCCGCCACTTCGATCGACTGGATGCCCAAACGACGCAAGCTATTGACCACAAAGGTGCGCATGACATCATCATCATCAACCACCAAGATACGCGCAAGATTCAAGTTCATGATGTTCCGTTTGGATAACTTAAAAATACTAAACAATTAGCTTAGCACCATTTTTGGTGCGTTCAGCGCCCCAGCCTGGTGCTACGCAGAGAATTGTCGAACTTCAGCCAGCAAGCCTGCCAAGCGCGGTGCCAGCTGTTTGTAAAGCGGTGTCACCACGTCGGCAGATTCGGTCTTGCTGATTTTTTCAAGCTCAGTCACTTCAGCCACCAGTGCATCCGTCGAAAAGATGGGCACATAGCCTTTGATGGCGTGCAACAAACGGTTCGCGGTGGTCACATCGCCCTTGGCCAGCGCCTGCTCAATTTCAGGCAGGTTGGCGGTCATGCTGATCAGCACGGTTGCGAGGATTTTTTTCAGGCCAGCTTCTGAGCCCATCATCTCGACGCCCCGCGCAACATCCAAGGCGGGTGTCGGTGCCTGGGGTGTCAAAGCTGCTTCTTGCGCACGACGCGTCAAAACTTCAAAGGCGGGCAGGGTCTTGCCTTCCAGCACCTCCAAAAATGCGCCGCCGCCGGTGCTGATGTAGCCCACATCCTTTTCAATGCCATATTTGGCGATGGCCGCCAGCGTGTCACCGCCGCCGGCGATGCTGAAGGCGCTGGACTCGGCAATGGCCTGCGCCAGCACCTTGGTGCCGTTCTCAAACGCGGCAAATTCAAACACCCCCACCGGGCCGTTCCAGACAATGGTGCCTGCGGCCTTGAGCTGCGCCGCCAAAGTGGCCGCCGTTTGTGGGCCAATGTCCAGAATCAAATCATCGTCGGCCACATCCGCTGCGGCCTTGACGCTGGCGGGCGCATCGGCCGCAAAGGTTTTGGCGGTAACCACATCGGTGGGGATCGGCACCGCTGCGCCACGCGCGCTCATGGCTTGCATCACGGCGCGGGCTTCTTCCACCAGGTCGGCCTCGGCCAGGCTTTTGCCAATCTTCAAGCCAGCGGCCAGCATGAAGGTGTTGGCAATGCCGCCGCCCACAATCAGTTGGTCTACCTTGGCAGACAGGGCTTTCAAGATGGTGAGTTTGGTCGACACCTTGGAGCCCGCCACAATCGCCACCAGCGGGCGCTTGGGGTTGGCCAGCGCTTTGGAGATGGCATCCATCTCGGCGGCCAGCAGTGGCCCGGCGCAGGCCACCTTGGCAAACTCGGCCAGGCCATAGGTAGTGGCCTCAGCCCGGTGCGCGGTGCCAAAGGCATCGTGCACAAAGATGTCACACAAGGCCGCCATCTGGCGTGCCAGCGCTTCGCTGTTTTTCTTTTCGCCCACATTTACACGGCAGTTTTCCAGCAGCACCACCTGGCCCGGCAGCACCGCCACGCCACCGACCCAGTTGGCCAGCAAAGGCACCGGGCAACCGAGCAACTCTGTCAAACGCGCCGCCACCGGTGCCAGCGAGTCAGCGGCTTTGAAAGCACCTTCGGTGGGGCGGCCCAAATGGCTGGTGACCATGACCGCCGCACCGGCATCCAGCGCCATGCGGATGCAGGCCAGCGAGGCACGAATGCGGGTGTCTTCGGTGATGGCGCCGCTGGCATCTTGCGGCACATTTAAATCGGCACGAATAAAAACACGTTTGCCCACCACTTGGCCGCTGGCGCACAGATCAGAGAAACGGATGAATTTCATGGCAATCCTGCAAATGATGATGGTCTTGATTCTAGGATGATCATCGACCTACCCGAACTGAAAACCAGCCCATCCAAACGGCCTAAAAAACTGAAACTTGAACGCCTACCAACCCAAACCCAGGTGCAGAGGCAAATAAACCAACATGCCCGACACGATGGTGCCCAGCACCGCCTGGCCCTGGCCTTTGCGCCAGAAAAAATAGGCCGCCCCCGTGAGTGCGGCATACAGGCGTGCATCTTGCCAGGTGCTGATCAGCTGCCCCTGCAACATCACCACCTCGGGGGCCACCACGGCCGCCAGCGCCGCGATCGGCGCGTACTGCAGCCCGCGCTGTGCCCAGTGCGGCAGATGCCAGTCCTGGCTGCTCAAGACAAAAAAACAGCGCGTGAGCACAGTGACCAGGGTCAGCCCCACAATCACGCCCAGTGTCCAAAGGTCGGTGGTATCCAAAGCCGGGCTGTTCATGATGCCGTGCCCGTGCGCTTGGGCATGGTTTCCTCAATGATCAAACACAGCGCCACCGCGCTGGCAATGGCCACCACAATGTTGAGCTTGAGTGGCAAGGCATAAGCCGCCACTGCGGCCAAACCCGCCACGCCTGCTGACACGCGGCGCAAGGGGTTGGAGGCCAGTGAACAGCCCACCCCCAGCAGCGCCAAAATACCGGCAAAGCCCAAACCCCAATGGGTGGGGATCACATTGGCCAGGGCAATGCCCAACAAACTGGCCGCTTGCCAGCTGACCCAGTTGAACAAACTGCCGCCGCTGAAGTAAGCCAGTTGCTCACGACTTTCATCCGGGTTGGCGGGTGGATGGTGGTAGTGCCGGGTGAAGAGCACATAGCTCAGGTCGGCGGTCAGGTAGCCATGAAACATGCGCCAGCGCAAAGGCAGGTGCATCCAATAAGGACGCATGTGGGCGCTGAACACCACAAAGCGCAGGTTGACACAAAAGCTGGTGGACAAAATCACCCACACCGGCGCACCCACTGCCATCAAGGGCATGGCCGCCAGTTGGGAACTGCCAGCAAACACCAGCAAGCTCATGGCCACCGCTTCAAAGCTGCTCATGCCCGACTTGACCATGGCCACCCCGGTCATCAGACCCCAGGCCGCCAACCCGGGTGAGACCGAAGCCATTTCACGAATGCCACGGCCAAACGCCGGGTGCTGCCACCAACTGCGGGCCTGGGAAAACCAAAGATGGCGTTGGCGCATCAACCCAACACCTGGCCGACTTGCAAGGCGTTGCCGCGTAAAAAATCGGCACAAGACAAGCGCTTACCCCCAGGGCGTTGCAGCTCGGTGATATTTACTATAGATTCAGTAGCTGCTACCGCAATACCTGTATGGGCTAGAGCCATAATTTGCCCACAAGTTTGAGACACGCCTGGTGCGCCCTGTACAAGCTGCGCGGCCCAGATTTTCAGCACTTCGCCATTTAGACTGGTGCTGCTGCCAGGAAACGGATTGAAGGCGCGCACCTGGTTGACGATGGTCTGCGCGGGTTGCGCCCAGTCAATCGCGGCTTCGGCCTTGTCAATTTTGTGCGCGTAGCTGATGCCCTCTATCGGCTGGGGCACGGGCTGCAGCTTGCCCTGCGCCGCCAGGTCCAGCACCTGCAGCATCAGCGCGGCACCGAGCTCCGCCAAACGGTCGTGCAAGCTGCCGGTGGTGTCAGTGGGCAAAATCGGCTCGATGCCAGTGCGCAACATGCAGCCAGTGTCGAGCCCGGCATCCATTTGCATGATGGTGACCCCGGTTTGGGGATCGCCAGCCTCAATGGCGCGGTGGATGGGAGCAGCACCGCGCCAACGTGGCAGCAAGGAGGCATGAATATTGAAGCAACCCAGGCGTGGCGTGTCGAGCACCCACTGCGGCAGGATCAGGCCATAAGCGGCAACCACCATGGCATCGGCCTGCGCGGCCTCAATGGCCTGGTGTGCGGCGGCGGCATCTTCTGGGTATTTGCCGTCCAGGCGCAGGCTACGCGGTTGCGCCACCGCCAGCCCCTGTTGCAGCGCTACTTGTTTGACCGCCGACGCTTGCAGTTTCATGCCCCGACCCGCTGGTCGATCGGGCTGGCTCAGCACCAAAACGATGTTGTGGCCTGCAGCGTGCAATGCCGCCAAGGCCACAGCCGCAAACTCGGGCGTGCCGGCAAAAATCAGCTTCAAGCGCGCGCCTCGCGCTGGGCTTTGAGCATCTTGGTTTTGATGCGGTTGCGCTTGAGCGGCGACAAATATTCCACAAACACCTTGCCCATCAGGTGATCCATTTCGTGCTGGATGCACACCGCCAACAGGCCATCGGTTTCAATCAGGCGCACTTGGCCTTGTGCATCCAGCGCCTCGACCTTGATGCGGTCGTGGCGTTGCACACCGTCATAAATGCCGGGCACCGACAGACAACCTTCCTCGTTCAGGTGCGTCTCTGGGCTGGTCCACAACAGCTTCGGGTTGATCAGCACCAGCGGGGTGTCGCGCCCCTCCGACACATCCATCACAATCAGGCGCTCATGCACATCCACCTGCGTGGCCGCCAGGCCAATGCCCTTGGCCTCGTACATGGTCTCGAACATGTCCGAAATCAGGGTCTGAATGCGTCCATCCACGGCAGCCACGGGTTTGGCTACCTTGTGTAATTTGGGGTCGGGAAAGCAAAGAATTGGGAGTAAAGCCATGGTGTCACTTCTAAGATGGTGGTATTTTCGCTATTTTTGCAGCAATCTGCCCGCCGTTGAGGTGACAATCATTGTTCAAAACAAGGGCTTGGGTGCAAAATCTCATGCGATTTAACAGGATGCAACACACCATGGCAAAACTCTCTTTGAACCCAGTTCAACACCACTTGACCCTGCTTGCAGTGGCGTGCGCTTTGGTGTGGGGTCCGGCAGCAGCCCAAAAATACCCGATCACCCCACTGCAACGCGCTACCGCTAACCAGGTGGCACAAAGCGGCGTGGCCTTGAGCGAACTCGCCCCCAACGCCCCTCCAAGCCACACCGTCAAGTCGGGCGACACCTTGTGGGCCATTTCCGGCCTTTTTCTGAAAAGCCCCTGGCGCTGGCCTGAACTGTGGGGCATGAACCTCTCAGACATCCAAAACCCGCACCTGATCTACCCTGGCCAGACCCTGTTTCTGGTGATCCGCGATGGCCGTGCCCACCTGAGCACCGCCTCTGATGCTGGCGGCAACGGCTCCGACCTGCCTACCGTGCGCTTGTCACCCCGCACGCGCATTGATCAACTGGCTGCCCACGCCTTGCCCACGCTCAACACCCATTTGATCGAACCTTTTTTAGCCGAACCCATGATCGTGGGTGAACTTGAACTCAACCAAGCACCGCGCATTGTGGCCGCGCAAGATGGCCGGGTGCTGCTCACGCGGGGCGACCGGGCCTATGCCCGTGGCACGGCAGATGCCCCGCTGCTGGACCAGCCCAGCCAAAAACAAAAAGCGTTCCGGGTGTTTCGCAATGCCACACCTTTGAAAGACCCGATCAGCGGCGAGGTGTTGGGTTATGAAGCCCTGTATGTGGGCAAAGCCCTGCTGGTACGTAGCGAAACCACCCAAAGCAGCACCAATGCTGCGGGCAAAACCAATACCGACATCATCCCCGCCACAATTGACATTTTTGATGCAAAAGAAGAAATGCGTGTAGGTGACCGGATGCTGCCCGAACCCCCGCAGCAGCTGTTGAGCTATGTGCCCCATGCACCAGCCAAACCGGTGGATGCGCGTGTTGTGTCCATTTACGGCAGCGCGGTGGCCAATGCAGCACAAAACCAGGTGGTGAGCATCAACCTGGGCGCTTTAGATGGCATTGAAAGCGGCCATGTGCTGGCCATTCTGAAAGATGGAGCCCGCCTGGTTGACAAAACCGATGCCAACCTGCAACCAATCAAGCTGCCAGATGAACGCAATGGGTTATTGATGGTATTTCGCACGTTTGAGCGTCTGTCTTACGCCCTGGTGCTAGACATCACCAGCGGTGTCAAAGTGGGCGACCACTTGGTCAACCCCAACTAACCCCCGGCCTTGTGGAACCTGATGAGCTGTTGGCCTGGCTGCGCCTGACGCTGACCGATGGCGTGGGCAACGCCAGTGCGCGCAAGCTGCTGACGGCTTTTGGCTTGCCTCAACGCATTTTTGAACAACCCGCCAGCACCCTGCGCCAAGTGGTCAGCAGCAACCAAGTGCAGGCTCTGCTTGGCACACCGCCTGAACTGCAGACCTTGTTGAACACCACGCTGGCCTGGCTGGCGCAAGACGAAGACAGTGGCATCCGTCACCGCGTGGCGGTATTGGGCGACCCGCATTACCCCCAAGCCCTGCTCAGTCTGGACGATCCACCGTTGATGCTGTACCTGCTGGGTGCTGCAGAATTTATACAAAATAGCACTCTAGCCCTTGCTGATACTGGACTTGTTGCTATCAATAAAAAAACAGCTTGCCTATACATTGATCCGGCTCAAAGTCTGGCCGTGGTGGGCAGCCGCAACCCGACCCCGCAGGGCGCAGACAACGCGCGGGCTTTTTCCAGGTCTATGGCACAGGCTGGGTTGACGGTGGTCAGCGGGCTGGCCCTGGGCATTGACGGCGAGGCTCACCAAGGGGCGCTGCTGGGTACGGCAAAGCACCCGGACAGGGCTGCCACCGTGGCCGTGGTGGGCACCGGGCTGGACCGGGTCTACCCCAAGGCGCACCGGGAGCTGGCACACCGCATTGCCGCCCACGGTTTGTTGGTCAGCGAATACCCCTTGGGCACGCCGCCGCTAACGGCCAACTTCCCCAGGCGCAACCGGCTGATTGCCGGTTTGTCGCAAGGCACGCTGGTGGTGGAGGCTGCGCTTCAATCCGGCTCGTTGATCACCGCCCGGCTGGCCATGGAGCAGGGCAAAGAGGTGTTTGCCGTACCCGGCTCCATCCACGCCGCACAGTCCAGGGGTTGCCATGCACTGATCAAACAAGGTGCCAAGCTGGTGGAGTCGGCACAGGATATTCTGGAAGAACTCCAGTGGCCTGCAAGCCCACTCAACACACCTGATTCAATAGCATCTCACACTGATTCCACGGGGGCTAGAGGTTTATTTGATCAAAACTCAGGGTTGCTGAATGCGCTTGGCTTTGACCCGGTGGGGCTGGATGCGCTGCAAGCACGCTGCGGCCTGGATGCGGCCCAACTGCAAGCCCAACTCATGGGTCTGGAACTGGAGGGACAGGTAGCGCGCTTGGCCGGGGGCTTGTTCCAGCGGCTAGCCCGCACCTGAAGCTGGCCGCTGTGGCAACGGGTTGACCCGCACGGCGGCGGCATCGGACGCGCAGGTCGAATTTGCCAGCCTGTTTCAGCGATCAAGCACCCGGCCAGCGCGTACAGTAGCGGCATGCTTGACGTTTTGAGTTTTGTCTACGACAACTACTGGCACAGCGATGCCTGCCCCGAACTTCCCGCTTTGCAGCGCAAACTCAGCGCCGTAGGCTTTGACGGCGGTGACATTGAGGCCGCCCTGCTCTGGCTGGAAGACCTCAAAAGTGCCACGCGCCATCTGTCACCGACCCAAAATAGCCAGACACGGCAGCAAGCACCACCGCTGCTGATCGGTGCGCCGCCAACCCCCACTGCAAGCATGCGTTTGCTGAGCCCGGCCGAGCAAACCCATGTGGGTCAGCAGGCTTGGGGTTTTCTGCTGTTTTTAATCTCGGCAGGGGCTTTGCCAGCACATCGCCTGGAGCTGGTGCTTGATCGCCTGATGGCTACCCCCGGAAATCCGATTGACGTAGACCACCTGAAACTGGTGGTGCTGATGGTGTTTTGGAGCCTGGGCGAAGAACCCAGCGCGCTGATCCTGGATGAACTCTGCGACACCCACACCGCACAGCACGGCCGCAGCGGGCACTGAGGCGCGAATCGGCTCAGGCCAGCAAGCGAGTCGGCTCGGCCTCAAGCTTGCTCATGGCATCGCGTGTGGCTCGCAGCGTCAAGGGTTCACGCTCTTGCGGCTCCAGCAAGCCGGCCTGCAAATATCCAGCTATGCGCACCGACTGGATCAGGTAACTGCGCCCCACACTGGAGGCAAACAAATGCAGATAGCCTTGGGGACTGCGCCAGGCATACTGCACCGAAAGCTCTTGGCCGCCATATTTCAGTACAAACCAGGAACCCAGGCCGAGGCCGCGCACCCATTCCATCATCACCGGCGTCGCCGTGCCCCCGCCTTGCGACACCACTTCGAGCGCCGAGGCATCCACCCCCAGCAGGTCCTCAATACTTTGCGCATCCAGCGGCAGCTCTTCAGCCCCACCATCGGTCACATAGTCTTCCAGGTTGGCCAAGCGCTCGGCCAAGGCCTTGATTTGATCCGTGGCAATGGCTTGGGTCTTGGACATGAACGCCTCCACCAGCACGGCACTGATGGATTTGATATGCGCCTCTACAGCCGCAGGTTGCGCTGTGGTCAAGCTCAAACCGGTGCGCAAACACTGCAGCAAGTTGGGCAGGTCGGCAATCACACGGGCGCGGTCGGCGCGGTTGGGTTTGGCACTGGCGGCCCAGATCAGGTCTGAGGCGGCTTTTTTCAGCACCAGCGTGCTCTCATGCTGCGACCCTTGGCGTATGGCCGCTATGGCCAACACTTCAGTCCAGGCTTTGTACAAAAATTCACGTATTTCGTCGCGCACCGGCATGTCTTTGATGAGGTTGCGCAACTCAATGGTGTACTGGATGGCCAGCGTTTCCTTTTGCTCCACCTGCTCGGCCACCGCCACCACTTTTTGGGTACCCGGCTTTTGTGTCAGGTGCTTTTTAAGGAACAACTGAAATTCTTCATACACCCGCTGGTACACCTTGATGCCGGTTTCAGGGTATTGCTCGATCACCTGAACGATGCGTTTGACCTCCACCTCCAGCGCCGCGCTGCTCAGACCGCTGGCATCAAAACCCAGCACGCAGGAACCCATGTGGTCGATCAACTGACGCGCAGGGTGATCCAGCTTGGTAAAAAACTCAGGCTCTTCCAGTGCCATGCGCAGCACCGGCATTTGCAAGCGCGCAAACCAGACCCGAATGCCGCTGGGTATCCGGTCTTCTTCAAGGATGGCCTGGAACATCAGGGCCACCAGTTCAATCACCGCCTTCTCGCCTTCAGTACCGGCCTTGGTCTTGAGTTCGGCCGACTGCTGGCGCATCTGGCTGGCCACGCGCTGAATAACCACTGGAGCAGCCCCCTGCAGCACCGCGCCGGGTTGGCTGTAATAAGCGTCGCTGAGCATCGGCTGTTGCGCAATGGCCGACATCAAGGGCACAGAGGGCACACCATAAACCCCCGTGCCTGCGCCCACGGCATTGGTTTGGCCGCCTGGCTGACCCGCACCAAAACCAGAGACAGAACCGGAGCCAGCGCCGCCATAACCGTACAGGCCTGGTGCGCCCGCTTGCATCGGCACCCCCCCCATGGCAGCACCGCCGCCCGCATAACCCATGCCGCCGCCAGAGTGGCCTCCCATAAAAGGAGCACCGCCAGAAGACTGTGCCACGCCCACCAGCAGGCGGCTGATTTGATCAATCAGGCCTTGCGCCCGGGTGCCTTGCCAGTAGGCTCCTGCGCCCGGATAGCCGGCTGCAATTTGATTAGGTTGGCCTGGCATGCCAGACATTCCCTGCATTCCTGGTGCACCGTAGCCACCGCCCTGGGCTCGCGCGCCAGCACCTGGCTGCTGCGATCCGCCCCGGTTGCTTGCGCCCGGTTGTTGATAGGTCTCGCCCACCGGGAAGTCCACCGGTTCGTCCTGTGCAGGCGGTATGAACCCGGAGTGCCTGGAGTTGGCACCAAATTCGATCACCGGCAGCACCCCCTGCTCCACCAGCATGGCGTTGCACGTCGCATAGGCGGCTTTTAAAGGTTCAAACAGTTGCCCACGCACCACCTCGTTGATCAAGGGCCAGGCAACAGGCGCCATGCCACAGGCAGCCCATTGTTCGATCAAGGCCAAAAACAGGGTTTCAGGGTGAACAATGTCGTTGGGGTTGATCTCGCGCCCACTGTTGACGGCGCGCAGGCGGGTGCGCAGGTCATTAACTTCAGTGGCTGCCGTTTCCATCAGACCCAGAGCCAGACGAGAGGCCACAATTTTGTTTTCGACGACTTCGTTGCCCACCAGTTCAAACGATGCCCCCAACGCCAGGTCGGTCTTTCTGGTGGCGGGGGGCGCGGTCAAGATGCGATCCCAGGCTTTGAGTACACCGTCCAGCCAGAGATTTTTGTTCTTCTGGTAGGCCGTCCAGGTGTCGCGCCTAAGCTGCTTCTCGCGCGAGGGGGCGGCCTCGTCCATGGATGCAAACAAACGTTCCTGCACCACGTTGATCAGCGGACGCATTGCCTCGGAGGCCTGCGCGACCAACTGCTTGCGTACCCTCAGAGCAAGGGCAGACGGGTCACGCGGTGAGTTTGAGGCATACATATCATAAAAATTTTAGACCGTTGCGCCAGCGTTGGGGTCGTTGGGGTCGATGTCCTTTTTGGCAACCCCGCCTTTGACCAAGTCTTCCCGGGTGATGCCGAGCCACATGGCAATGGCCGCCGCCACAAACACCGACGAGTAAATACCAAACAAAATACCAATGGTGAGCGCCAACGCAAAATAGTGCAGCGTAGCCCCGCCAAACAGCAACATCGACAACACCATCATTTGCGTGGAACCATGGGTGATGATGGTGCGGCTGATGGTGGAGGTGATGGCGTTGTTGATGATTTCGACCGTGTTCATCTTGCGGTAACGGCGAAAGTTCTCACGAATCCGGTCAAAAATCACCACCGATTCATTCACCGAATAACCCAGCACGGCCAGCACCGCGGCCAGCACCGGCAGTGAAAACTCCCACTGAAAGAACGCAAAGAAGCCCAAAATGATGACCACGTCATGCAAATTGGCAATGATGGCGGCCACCGCAAACTTCCACTCGAAGCGCACCGCCAGGTAAATCATGATGCCCACCACCACAAAGGCCAGCGCCTTGAGGCCATCGGCGGCCAGCTCATCGCCCACTTGCGGCCCCACAAATTCGGTGCGCCGCATGGTCGCTGTGGCATCGGCTTCTTTTAAAGCGGCCATGACCTGGTTGCTTTGCTGCGCCGAGCTCACGCCCTTTTGCACCGGCAAGCGGATCAACACGTCGCGCGCGGTACCAAAGTTTTGCACCTGCACATCGGCAAACCCGAGCTGGGCCACCGTGTTGCGAACCCCAGCAAGATCAGCGGGCTGTGAATAAGTCACTTCCAGCAAGGTGCCGCCAGTGAATTCCACCGACAAATGCAGCCCTTTTGAAAACAGGAAAAACACCGCCGCCAGAAAAGTGGCCAGCGACACCAGGTTGAACACCAGCGCATGCCGCATGAACGGAATGTCGCGTTTGATTCGAAAAAATTCCATGCTGTTGCTTTCTAATCAGTTGGGGACAGGGCGAACTTACGGCATGTAGCTGCGGTCTGTCACACAAAATTTCACGATTCGGTCTTGAGGGCGGATCCGCCATCGGGCCGCCACACGGTGCCAATCGACACGGTTTTGAGGCGGTTTTGCCGCCCGTACCAGAAATTGACCACCCCGCGTGAGAAAAACACGCCCGAGAACATGCTGGTCATGATGCCCAAACAGTGCACCACGGCAAAGCCGCGCACCGGCCCCGAGCCAAAAGCCAGCAAGGCCAGGCCAGCAATCAGTGTGGTGATATTGGAGTCAAAAATAGTAGCCCAGGCGCGGTCGTAACCGGTGTGAATGGCCGCCTGCGCCGAGGCTCCGTTGCGCAGCTCTTCACGGATACGTTCGTTGATCAGCACGTTGGCGTCAATCGCCATGCCCAGCACCAAGGCCATGGCGGCCATGCCCGGCAGCGTCAAGGTGGCTTGCAGCATGGACAACACCGCTACCAGCAGCAGCAGATTGAAGGCCAGCGCAATGCTGGAAAAAATGCCGAACAGCATGTAATACAGGCACATGAAGACCGCTACCGCCAAAAAGCCCCAGGTCACACTGTAAAAGCCCTTGGCAATGTTCTCGGCGCCCAGGCTTGGGCCAATGGTGGTTTCTTCGATGATTTCCATCGGCGCAGCCAGCGAACCGGCACGCAGCAGCAGCGCGGTGTCATTGGCTTCCACGGTGGTCATACGGCCCGAGATTTGCACCCGGCCACCACCAATTTCGGTGCGAATCACTGGCGCGGTCACCACCTCGCCCTTGCCTTTTTCAAATAGCAAGATGGCCATGCGCTTGCCCACGTTCTCTCGCGTCACATCACGGAAGATGCGCGTGCCCTTGGCATCCAGGTTCAGGTTCACCGTGGGCTCCTGGGTCTGGCTGTCAAAACCGGGTTGCGCGTCGGTCAGGTTCTCGCCGGTCAGAATCACCTGTTTTTTGACAATGACGGGTTGACCATTGCGCTCCAGGTAGCGCTCCGAGCCAAACGGCACCATGCCAGTGCCCGCTTCAGCGCCACGCGCTTCGGTGCTCTCATCGACCATGCGCACTTCAAGGGTGGCGGTGCGGCCCAGAATATCTTTGGCTTTGGCGGTGTCTTGCACCCCAGGTAATTGCACCACGATGCGATCCAGACCCTGCTGCTGGATCACCGGCTCGGCCACGCCCAGCTCGTTGATGCGGTTGTGCAGCGTGGTGATGTTTTGCTTGAGCGCCTGGTCTTGAATGCGTCGCGCCGCTTCGGGTTTGATCGACGCTGTCAGCTTGAACTCGGCTCCTTCTGCAGCGTCCACGGTTTGCAAATCGGCAAACTGATCCTGAAACACGATTTTGGCTGCCGCCAGGGTGGCGGCATCGCGGAAACCAACCTCAATGGTTTGGCCGTTGCGATTGATGCCGCTGTGACGAATGGATTTTTCGCGCAGACTGGTGCGCACATCGCCCGAGAGCGATTCGGCGCGTTTGGTCAGCGCCGCCTGCATGTCCACTTGCAGCATAAAGTGCACGCCACCGCGCAAATCCAGCCCCAGGTACATGGGCGAAGCATGCAAAGCAGACAGCCAGGCTGGCGAACGACTCAACAAGTTCAGAGCCACCACATAACCCGGGTTGGCGGCATCAGGCACCAGCGTTTTCTGGATCGCGTCTTTGGCTTTGAGCTGGGCATCGGTATTGGCCAGACGCACCTTGATGGAGTTGCCTTCCAGCGCCACCAAATCGGCCGAAATACCGGCCGTCTTGAGCGCCGCCTCGACTTGCACCAGCGTCCCGGTATCAATCTTGACCAACGGCTTGGCCGCCGACACCTGCACCGCGGGCGATTCACCAAAAAAATTAGGCAGCGCGTACAAGCCCCCCACCACCAGCGCGATCGCAATGATCACGTATTTCCAAACCGGGTAACGATTCATGATCGTCCTTCTGACATCAAACTGCAAAAAACCGGCAGCATCCAGATGCGCCGGTCACGAGGCCACTTATTTGAGGCTGCCCTTGGGCAAGACTTGCACCACCGCGCTTCGTTGAAGTTGCACTTCGACACCATTGGCGATTTCAATGTGGATAAAACTGTCACCGATCTTGGTGACCTTACCCAACACACCACCCACCGTGGCCACTTCATCACCTTTGGCCAAGGCATCAATCATGGCCTTGTGCTCTTTGGCTTTTTTCATTTGCGGGCGAATCATCACAAAGTACAGCACCACAAACATCAGCACCAATGGCAACATGCCCATCAGGGACGATTGCACGTCACCACCAGCGGCAGCAGCAGGGGCGGTTTGGGCAATGGCAGAAGAAATAAACACGGCAAACTCCAGGTTTTAAAGGGAAATAAGGGCTAACAACCCCGTTTGACGCGCCAGAATGGCTGCTAAACGGGCAACGCTACATTGTATGCGGGCGCTTGTTGGGCGAAATGCCGCGCAACTCGGATTCCTCAACCCACCAAGGGACTGTGAGCAGTGGGCTGACCGGATGGAAGCCAATAACAAAGAGCGGCTTTTCAATTCGGTAAAACTGCATGGTTTTATGCCTTTGGGAATCAACCAGCGCTAAACAAACCAAAAACCAAATCGAACCCGCTTTACCTGCGCATCAGGTTGGTGGATGACGCGGTGGTGCGCCAGCTGCTGCGGCCAGGGCGTCCAAGTCATCATCAAAGTCAAAAAGGCTGGTAGCGCCCGTTGGACTTGCGTGTGATGCTACTTTTTTTGCACTCATTTTGGCCGCCTTCTGGTGTGCCTTGCGTTGTTCCTTTTGCGCTATTTGCTCTGCTGCCAGCGTGGCGGCATCTGGCGGTGGATGGTTTTGGCTGAAGGCGGTGGGCACGCTGGGGTCTGCACCGGGCCAGCCACCGTGGGCCTCAATGACGGTATCGACTTGGCGCATCAGCGCTTGCGTGGCTTGCAGCGCGGCATAAACGCGCAGCCAATGGGTGATGTCGTCTGTGCTCAAGGATCGGCCAGCCTTGCGCCGGTCGTCCAGCCACTTGTGCAGCACCTGATAGCCGCCAATGGTGTGCTGCCAGACGCTCATGTGCACGTTTGCAAAGCCGCTGGTGGCGTTGATGAACACCCGGCCCACGGAGTCCGTCAGCTCTGTGCCAGTTGGGGCAGCGCCTGTTCCTGTTCCTGTTCCTGTTCCTGTTCCTGTTCCTGTTCCTGTTCCTGTTCCTGTTCGGGCTGAGCTTGTCGCAGCCTTCACATCAGCCAGCTCACGCGACTTCTCCGCCACTTTTTGCAAGGAAAAGTCAGCCCCAAACCAGCACGGATTTAAGCCTTTTAGCCCTGTAGCCCCCGCTGCGCTTGCGTGAGCAGCACTGATATTGATAGCGTTTTGGTGCTCCAGCAAATGCCACTGCACCAGTTCGGAGCCCAGCTTGGACAGCGCGTCAAACAACTCGTGGCTGCCAGGGATAGGGATACGCGGGAAGTCGGTGCGCAAAAAGGCTGCGTAACGCTTTCGGTAGGCCGGGCTGTGCAGCACGGCGTAGAGGTAGTGGAAGATTTTCTCGGCGTGCAGCGGGGCCGTAGGGTCTTCGGGGCGGTAGTCGGCGGGGGTCAGGTTGAGGGCGGACTGGAGGGCTGTGGTGAAAGAAGGCGACAAATTGGCAGCTTGCTTCGCGTCCTGATACCGCCACAACGGAAAGAGATAGTTGATTTCCTTAGTTTTGTTGGATATCGTGCAGCTTTCGATGGGCAAGCGCGTTGAACCAACCAGAGACCATGCCTCATCCATTTGGG
>MNXW01000063.1 GCA_001871515.1 Comamonadaceae bacterium CG2_30_57_122 | reverse complement strand
AAGTGATGTCGCACCTGATGTTCGGGGTGTTGGCGCTGACTGCGGATCAGCTTCTCAGGTTGCTGACGTAAGTCCGACAGCGGGGAGTAAAAAAAGTCTCAAACCGGCTTGGCCGGTGAAAGAGTTCGCCCTAAAGGGCGGAAAATTGCGGTAAATCTGAAAGATTGCCGCAAAAAGGGGAAGCGTAACCATTTTGATGCCGAAATCCGGGCATCAAATGTCATTGCGCTTCGTTTCAAAAATAGTTTTGCAAGAAGCTCTAATGCGTGCAGCTCTGTTGGTGGAAGGCCAGTATCAACGATCTGCGATGAGCGGCAAGGGAGCTACAGACCCATAGTGATTTGCGAAGCTAGCAATGATCCGGGGATGGATGCGGGTACTCCGATCCACATACAAAGTTTACCTCCAGGATACCCATCTCAAACGCATAAATGCTTTGCAGAAAATTACAGATATCTTGGCGGAGTGAGCACCATTCCTCATGGTCGGATTTTATCTATTGCGATAGATTCGCCTGCGGCATTAGCAAAATATCAGGCAAAGATGAAATCTCTTTCGAAGAAATTCCAAGAAGAAGGGCCAACCGGTTGGATTAATACTGTGGACGGACGTGAAGCCTTCGTGAGAATTGGGTCCACGAATTATCCCATTGTTCTTTACGCAAAATGCTGCTCAGAAAATTCCGACGAGCTCACTTCCATAGAAGAAATATCTACCATCACGTTTCAAAAGGATGGGCGAAGTGTAGTGACCATGCGTGATGGGAAAAAATATCAGCGCGAGACAAAAGGGATGTTGAAACAAGCAACAACGGCTAATGCAACGTATGAGGGAAACCCCAGAGGATCTGACGTGTCAGGAGTGCCATTTGTTGTGGTAGATGGGGATGGTTTTACTTACTATAAATATATTTCGTTAGAAAACCTAAAAAATGATGTGGAGATATCTTTCAATGATGTGGCGGCTTGGGCAAACAAGCCGCGGACTGGAAAAGAATATGCAGACTATTCTGACTATGCGGAGCTGAAGAGCTCAAATTCTAAAGACAGGTTGTGGGAACTGATTTTCAAATATAAGGATAACGACCCTAAAGGTTTAGTTGAAGCAGCCAAACTTAAACGTGAGGCATTGATAGCTGCAAGCAATTCGGCATACCAAGATAAATTGGCTGCGAATCAGCAGCGGCTTGAGAAAAAGCAGATTGGCGATCAAGTATGTGCGTCCGCATCTGGTAGCATCAATCAAAGTACAGGTTTGATTATCAGAGGTGAGCCTCAATACAAGCAAGTCCATGGCTCGGCTCGGATTGTGGGCTTTGTTGAGAAGATTGCTGGGAAAAAGGCGCAAATTAGAATTTCTGGAATCAACTTCTCTGGCGGAGGAATTAATGAGTCCATGGCCTCATTTTCAAACTGGAAGGGTGGCTCTACTTTAAAAGTGGATAGTTTGATATGGGATAGCGTGTACGATTGGGAAGGCTGTTAACCGATAACAATCCGTGTAGATCCGTTGTGCAACCTGAGCCGACGCAAAAACGCCTTACTTCGGTGGGGCGTTTTTTCTGGTGTATCCATACCATGCAGGAAATACTACAGCCCAACGTTGGGCTCTCGCTTTGAACGAAAGCAATCAGTGTGCAGTTCAATGGGAAGCCTCTTTTGATCTTGTTGACCTTGCCCTGCCCAAATTGAAGCGATAAAAAGTGCACGATTGAGTGTGCGCTGGTAGCCAAGCTGATGTGATTCGCTGGCTCGAAGGATAAGTCCGATGCGGCTATCTGTGCGAAGCTTGGAATAACTCAATGGCAGCCGTCCAACATGGTTAACCTTAAGGCCAATTGATGTAAGCCAATTCTCGGCGAGCACCCAGTAATTAGCTTCATTCTCATTCGCCCCATCGGGAATCAGTGCATCAAAGTCACTGGGCGCAATCCCCAGGATTTCCATGGCCTCCAAAAACTGTTGGATTTCACTCCGTTTTTGAATGAGAAGGCAGCTTGCATTCGGGTAGTGTGAGTTAGCCCAAATGGATAGGGCGGAATTCAGCTGCAGGATGTCTGAGTCTGACAGGGAAATTCTGTCTAGAAACCGGCGGACGCGTGCAGACTCTTTTTCTAGGGTATCCATGAGCTTCATCTCTACTGGGAGCCAATTGTCCTCAGTGTTTGCAGAAGGAATTGCAAAATCAGCAAAGCCAGATTCCTCTTGAAGTTTCGATGCTATAGAGACGATGTCATGAACATTAAGGTCTGTGGTGAGAAAGCGATCAGCAAGCCCCTCAGTAGACTGCCTCATTGTCGCGAGCAGCAGTAGGCGATCAATATCTGCAGGGGTGAGGCGTGATTTACTATTTTCAACTTCAATAGGGGTGACGGTTCTGTCGTACTTTTGCAAACCTGGAGTGGGAATACTTGATTGCCTTGTGAAATGCTGAGCCATTAATTTGAATCTGTCACCTCTTCGATACTTGAATTGGCGGATGTTGGAGTATGACGACTGAAAAGCATAAGCAGCAGCCTTAGCGTCTAGTTTGATAAATTGTCGGTCAATACAATCTTTCAGTAGCAAATCAGCCAGATGTACATAGTGACGATGAGTGGTGTCTGGGCTGCCGTGCCCCATGTAAAGCGCCATAGCATATATGCCTCGGCGAGATAGGCGTGAATCACCCACTAGTAAGCTGCGCACCTGATGCGGAGTGGTGCCGCGCCACAACGACTTGTATAAATCACCTAGGAAGCCAGCCGGGACATCCTCCAGCATCATGCTCAGGGACAATCTGCTTGCACAGGTGTGTCGGAGGTGACGAAGCCTAGTATCGTTGTCTCCTGTGGCGTTCCTCAATGCATCGACAACTGCGGTAACACATGAGCGACGGTCGACAATTTCACGCTGTGATCCAAGTTGGGTAAATAATCCTGCCAACGGGTCGTCATTTGAATAGGTCTCAACGTGTAGCTGCAAAATTCTGACAAGGTCGCTTTCTTCCTTGCTAGAACTGCCGATCAGGGGAAGTTGACGAACGCCGTTGTCAGTCTTTGTTTCGCCATATACGCTGTTCCGAACGTAAATGACCATCTGATCGTCATAGATAATGAGGTCAGATACAGTCAAACGGAAAATCTCCCCAGCTCGCAATCCAAATCTATATCCAAAAAACAAAACAGCAGCATGTATAAGTTGATCTCTGCTGGAATGGTTAGGGTCAGTCAGCAAACAGTGAAGTGCATACTCATACTGCTCCATGGTGACGATGCCTGCGTCAACCGAGTCTGCCTCTTCAAATCCATCGCCGATCACCTCGCTCCAGTCCAGCTGAGGTACTCCATAGGAGTTTTCTAGGAAGGTGTGGAACTCTTTCAGCCTCGCGGCAACGTAACCAAGATTTTTCCGGGGCGATGTATCAAGAAGCTGGCGGTATGTTTCTTCAATTTCGAAATCATGCAGTGTCAGGAAGCTCTTGTCTTGTGTCAGCCCAATTAGTAGCGGGCCTATAGTGCGTGCATACGTTGAAATAGTTCCGGCTGCCAAATTCGATTTGCTCAATGTGCCGTGCCGGCATAAATGGATGGTTAGTGCAACATTGTTTCTGTAAATTCGAATTCATCCGACCTGGCGCACGCGCAGAACGGCTCGCCAAAGTCAGCGAGGATCGCAGGCGGGTTCTT
>MNXW01000239.1 GCA_001871515.1 Comamonadaceae bacterium CG2_30_57_122 | reverse complement strand
TAAAAGTTAAGCGGAATTGCGTGTCTTCGCTAACATGCAAGTTTAAACCTTGCCTCGCCTACACCAAGCTGACGCAGCACGCTGTGTCGGTGTCTGCGCAGCCAGTGGGTTGCCCACTGGCACAATCAAAACACGATGAATCTTTTTCTGGCCGTCATGACCCCGTTTCTGGCTGCGCCCCTGGTGGCGTGGTTGGCGCGCAGCAGCCGTGCGCGTGCGGCTTGGGGGGCGGGTGCGACCGTGGCTGTGGCGCTGGCTTGGTTGCTGCCGTTGATGGTGGCCAGTTTTGCCGGGCGCACCGCACTGGAGCGCTGGACCTGGCTGCCTTCAGCCGGGCTGGACCTGGTGTTTCGGCTCGATGGCTTGGGGCTGCTATTTGCGCTGCTGATTCTGGGCATCGGCGCGCTGGTCATTTTGTACGCGCACTATTACCTGTCTGCCAAAGACAGTCTGGGGCGACTGTACGCGTACCTGCTGCTTTTCATGGGCTCGATGCTGGGTGTGGTGCTGTCTGAAAATTTGATTCAGTTGCTCATTTTTTGGGAGCTAACCAGCCTGTCTTCGTTTCTGCTGATTGCCTATTGGCGGCGCAATGCAGCGGCCCGGCGCGGTGCCCGCATGGCGCTGGCCATCACCGGCCTGGGCGGGCTGGCGCTGCTCGGTGGCCTGGTGCTGTTGGGGCAGATGGCGGGCAGTTATGAGCTCAGCGTGGTGTTGACCCAGGGCGACGCGGTGCGCGCCCATGCGCTGTACCAACCCATGCTGCTGCTGGTGCTGCTGGGTGCGTTGACCAAATCGGCGCAGTTTCCGTTTCACTTTTGGCTACCGCACGCCATGGCAGCACCAACCCCGGTGTCGGCTTATTTGCACTCGGCCACCATGGTCAAGGCGGGGGTATTCTTGCTGGCACGTTTGTTCCCGGTGCTCTCAGGCACGCCCGAGTGGACCTGGATTGTGGGCGGGGCTGGCCTGATCACGCTGTTGCTGGGCGCGGTAGTGGCGTTGTTCAAGCATGACATCAAAGGCTTGCTGGCCTATTCCACCATCAGTCACCTGGGGCTGATCGTGGCGCTGCTGGGTATTGGCACGCCACTGGCTGCGGTAGCGGCGGTGTTTCACATCATCAACCATGCCATTTTCAAGGCCAGCTTGTTCATGGCCGCGGGCATCATCGACCATGAATGCGGCACGCGCGACATGCGGCGCATCAATGGCCTGTGGAAGTTCATGCCGCACACGGCGGTACTGGCCATGGTGGCGGCCTCCGCAATGGCGGGCGTGCCTTTGCTAAACGGGTTCTTGTCGAAAGAAATGTTTTTTGCCGAGGCCGTGACCGCCAGCGGCCAGATGCGCCTGGGCTGGTGGCTGCCTGCCACAGTGACGCTGGCCGGGGTGTTTGCAGTGGCCTATTCTTTGCGGTTTATTCATGATGTGTTTTTCAATGGCGAGCCGATCAACTTGCCCAAGACACCGCACGAACCACCGCGCTGGATGAAGGTACCGGTTGAAATCCTGGTGGTTTTGTGCCTGCTGGTGGGCATTTTTCCGGCGCAGACGGTGGAGCCCTTGTTGGCTTTGGCGGCGGGCGCGGTATTGCAGGGACCATTGCCAGCGCATGACCTGGCGATCTGGCACGGCGTGAACCCGGCGCTTTGGATGAGCGTGGTGGCGTTGGCGGGTGGTGTGGCGGTGTACACCATGCGCCGCTATTTGTTTGTGCTCAACGACCAGGTGTTGGTCGGGCTTGATGGCCGGGCGGCTTTTGATCGCGTGCTGGATTGGGCGCAAAGACTGGCTGCCACCGTGGTGCGCTGGCTGGATCGCGGATCACTCCAAACCCATACGCTGGTGTTGGTTGCCACGGTGTGGGTGTTGGGCGCGGTGGGCATGTTGGGCGCTGGCGCACCGTTGACGGGTGGGCTGGCCCTGTTGCCACTGGACGGTGTCAGTCTGCTGGCCGGCGTGGTGCTCATGGTGAGTGCCTTGGCGGCAACCGCGTGGCACCGCCAGCGCCTGACGGCGTTGATTCTGGCCGGTGCGGTGGGGCTGGTGGTGGCGCTGGTGTTTGTCAAGTTTTCGGCACCCGACCTGGCGCTGACGCAGTTGTCGGTCGAAGTGGTCACTGTGGTGCTGTTGTTGCTGGCGCTTTACTTTTTGCCAGATCACAGCCCGGTAGAGTCTGGCGTGCTGCGGCGCTGGCGCGACGGCGGGGTGGCCACCCTGGCCGGTGGCGGCGCGGCGGCCTTGGCCTGGGCTGTGATGACCCGGCCGAATGTCGGCATGGCAGACTGGTTCTTGCAACACAGTGTCAGCGGTGGCGGTGGGCGCAATGTGGTGAACGTGATTCTGGTGGACTTCCGCGGCTTTGACACCTTTGGCGAAATTACCGTGTTGGCAATTGCCGCGCTAGGTATCTTTGCGCTGCTGGAGCGCATCAACCTGCAAGCGCCTTACCCGTCGAGCGTGGCACCGGTATGGGACGTGGACCAGCACCCGCTGGTGATGGTCACCTTTGCGCGGCTGTTGTTGCCGCTGGCGCTGCTGGTCTCGGTGTTCATCTTCTTGCGCGGCCATAACTTGCCCGGCGGTGGCTTTATTGCCGGGCTGATCACGGCGGTGGCTCTGATCATGCAGTACCTGGCCAACGGCGTGCAGTGGACGCACCAGCGCTTGCCGGCACAAACCCAGCCGCTGATGGTGGCAGGCTTGCTTGCCGCCTTGCTCACGGGCGTGGCCAGCGCCGGGTTTGGCCGACCGTTTTTGACCTCTGCCTTCGGCCACATCAGTCTGCCCTTGCTGGGCGAGATGGAATGGGCTTCGGTACTGGTGTTTGACCTGGGTGTGTACCTGGTGGTGGTTGGGGCAACCCTGCTGATTCTGATCAACATGGGTCTGCTGCACCATGGCAGCCATGGGCCCGATACCGCGCTTCAAGGCGCACGAAAGGCCACCTGATGCAAGCGCTGTTGGCCTTGATGATTGGCGTGTTGACCGGCTGCGGTGTGTACCTGGTGCTGCGCTCGCGTACCTTTGCAGTGGCGCTGGGGCTGACGCTGCTGTCGTATGCCGTTAACCTGTTTTTGTTTGCCACGGGTCGCCTGGCTATTGGCGCGCCGCCGGTGATTGGCAGTGCGCTTGTGCCAACGGATCCGCTGCCGCAGGCGTTGGTGTTGACGGCGATCGTGATCGGTTTTGCCATGACGGCGTTTGTCATCATGCTGGCGGTGCGTGCCTATGCCGATCTGGGCAACGACCATGTCGATGGGCGGTCTGAGCCATGAGCACCCCGTTGAACCTGCTTGACCACCTGACCCTTGCGCCGGTGCTGTTGCCGTTTGCCACGGGCTTGCTGCTGCTGAGCCTGCGCGGCCAGACCATCGCGGTGCAGCGCGGGTTGTCCGGCTTGGGTGTGCTGCTGCAAGTGGTGGCGGCGGTGGCGTTGCTGTTACAGGCGGACACCGGGCTGATTTCGGTCTACCGGCTGGGTGATTGGCCGGCACCCTGGGGCATTGTGCTGGTGGCCGACCGGCTGGCCGCCTGGATGGTGTTGATCACCAGCTTGCTGGCGCTGTGGGTGGTGCTGCATGCCAGCGACGGCACCGACAACCAAGGCTCGTATTTTCATGTGCTGGTGCAGTTGCAGTTGTTTGGGCTGTACGGCGCGTTCCTGACCGGCGATCTGTTCAATCTGTTTGTGTTTTTTGAAGTCTTGCTGATCGCCTCTTACAGCCTGATGTTGCATGGTGG
>MNXW01000285.1 GCA_001871515.1 Comamonadaceae bacterium CG2_30_57_122 | reverse complement strand
AAAGTCTGTCCAGAGCGCTTTTCGTGAAGTGGCCGATGCCTTGGCCGCACGCGCCACACTGGCGCAGCAACTGCAAGCCAGTACAGCATTGCTCACCGCTGAATCTGAACGCGCGCGTCTGACCAAATTGCGTCTGGATGCGGGTGCAGCCAACCAGCTTGACTGGCTTGACGCCCAGCGCAGCCTGTTTGCTGCGCAGCAGACGCTGATGCAGACCCAATTGGCGGCGCTGCAAAATCAGGTGGTGCTGTACAAGGTGCTCGGGGGCGGTTTGGACGCAAGCCCACCCTGGCAGGCTGCAAAGTAAGCCAAACGTCACCGACTGGTGCTACATTGTTAATTCCTATGCGCTGGTTTGCGCATTACAGGGAAAATCCGCTCGATGTTTGCAACACCTTCCCTTAAAAACCTACGGATCACCGGCCTCGTTGTTTTTTTAATTGCGGCAGCCCTGGCCACAGTCCTGAGCTTGCAATCAGAACAACGCCGACAGCATGCCAATCGCGAACGGGTGCAGGCGCTGGCTGGCGACCACGCCCAGCACCTTGAAGAAAACCTGTTGCAGGCCTTGTCAGCCACCCAGGCACTGGCCGCCTGGGTTCAGTGGGGTCAGGGTGACATTCCCAACTTTGAAGCCTTGGCCACCCCCATGCTACCGCTCTACCCCGGCGTGTCAGCCATGGCGCTGGAACCACAGGGGGTGGTGCAAAGCATCGTGCCACTGGAGGGCAACGCCCACGCCATCGGTCTGGATTTGCTCAACCACCCAGAGCGTCAAAAGGAAGCCCGACTGGCACGCGACAGCGGCAAACTCACCCTGGCCGGCCCGTTTGACCTGGTGCAAGGTGGGCTGGGCGCGCTGGGGTTCTTTCCGGTGTTTTTGACCGACTCGCAAGGACAACAGCGTTTTTGGGGCTTTACCAATGTCGTCATCCGCCTGCCGCAGGCACTGGGCCCGGCACAGTTTGAACAGCTCGTCAAACAAGGATACCACTACGCCCTGTGGCGCATAGACCCGGCCACACAGCAGCGCCAGTCCATCGCCCAGTCTGCCACCCTGCCGGTCGATGCGGTTGACTTTGACCTGAGCGTACCCAATGCCACCTGGACGCTCAGCGTTTCCCCAGCGGCGGGCTGGGCCGACCCGGCCGGGTTGAGCCTCAAGCTGGCGCTGGGTTGGCTGGTCAGCGTGTTGCTGGCTCTGGTGGCCAGACAAATGCTGGCCTCATCAAAGCAGGCACAAACCCTGCAAAACAGCGTAGGCAACCAAGCTGGCCAAATCGCCGCACTCAACCACCATCTGCAAGCCACGCTGGATGCCCTGCCGGACTTGATGTTTGAGATGACGCTGCAAGGTCGCTACCTGGACTTTCACTCGCCTCGCACCGAACTGTTGGCCGTGCCTGTGCCAGACCTGATTGGTCGCACGGTGACTGAAGTCCTACCCGCAGAAGCGGCTGAGGTTTGCCTGTTGGCTTTGCAAGAAGCGTCAAAGGCCGGTTTCTCACAAGGCCGACAAATCACATTGCAGTTGCCTGATGGCACACACTGGTTCGAGTTGTCGGTGGCACGCAAAGCATCCCAAACCGACACTGCGGCCAGTTTCATCGTCTTGTCCCACGACATCACCGACCGCAAGCAAGCTGAGCTTAAAGTAGAGCGTCTGTCAAAGCTGTATGCCTCCTTGAGCCAGTGCAACCAGGCCATCGTGCGCTGCCAAAATGAGAGCGAACTGTTTCCTGTTTTGTGCCGTGACGTGATTCACTTCGGTGGCATGAAGATGGCCTGGATTGGGGTGGTGAATGATCAGGGCCACATTGAGCCAGTGGCCTCCTACGGGGTGGGTACCGAGTACCTTGAAGAATTGAATGTATCGGTGGATGCCAACCTGCCCCAGGGGCAAGGTCCTTCGGGCATTGCAGCACGAGAAGACAAACCCTTCTGGTGTCAAGATTTCCAGCATGACCCGGCCACCGCACACTGGCATGCTCGGGGTGCGCAATTTGGCTGGGGTTCATCCGCGGCGCTGCCCTTGCACCGCAAAGGCAAAGTCATCGGGTTGTTTTCGGTCTATTCAAGTGACGCCAATGCCTTTGATGAAGCAGCGCAAAACCTGTTAATCGAGATGGCCATGGACATCAGCTTTGCGCTGGATCGCTTTGTGGACGAGGCCGAACGCCTGACCACACTCGCCGCCCTGAGCGAAAGCGAAGAGCGCTACCGTACCGCCTTTCGCACCAGCCCGGACGCCATCAACATCACCCGCGTGTCCGATGGTCTGTACCTGGATGTGAACCAGGGGTTCGAGCGCATGAGCGGCTGGACCCATTCAGAGTCAGTGGGCAGAACCGCCACCGAACTGGGCATCTGGAGCAACGTGGCAGACCGGCAGAGACTGGTTGACAACCTGAAGCGCGGTGGTCGATGCGCCAACCTCGAAGCCGATTTTGTCCGCAAGGATGGAAGCATTTTCAACGGCCTGATGTCGGCTGAAAAGGTACGCTTCAACGACGTCGACTGCTTGCTGAGCGTTACCCGTGACATCACAGAAAAGAAACAGGCCGAGGAACGCATCCAACGGCTGGCCCTGTTTGACCAGCTCACCGGCCTGCCCAACTGCACCGAATTGCAGACGCGTTTTAAGTTTGCACTCAATCTGGCGCAACGCCACGGCAAACAAATGGCGCTGATGTTTCTGGATTTAGACCGCTTCAAGAACGTCAACGACACCTTGGGACACAGCGTGGGCGACCAGCTGCTGATGGCGGTGTCGCAACGGCTAAAAACCACCTTGCGCGAAGAAGACACGCTGTCACGCCTGGGTGGTGACGAATTTATATTGCTGCTGCCCGATGCCACCGAGGAAGGCGCACGGGAAGTCGCAATGAAATTGATCGAAGCCGCAGCGCAGCCCTACCAAATTGACCAGTATGAGCTGATCAACACCATATCCGTCGGTATCGCCATCTACCCACAAGATGGCGCTGACTTTGAAACCCTGTCCAAAAATGCCGATGCCGCCATGTACCGCGTGAAGCGTGCTGCGCGCAATGACCTCTGCTTTTTCACCGAGGAGATGCAGGCCAATTCGGTGCGCAGCTTGCAACTGGTCAACGCCTTGCACCATGCGCTTGCACGCAACGAATTGCAGGTGCACTACCAGCCCCAGATCGCCATGCAAGACGGCCGCATCATCGGTGCTGAAGCGCTGCTGCGCTGGACGCATCCCGAGCTGGGGGCGGTTTCACCCGCAGAGTTCATTCCAATTGCAGAAGACAGCGGCCAAATTTTGCAAATTGGTGAATGGGTGCTGCGCACTGCGGTACAGCAACTCAAGACCTGGATGAACCAGGGCCTGCCAGCTATGGTGATGGCTGTGAATTTGTCTGCGGTGCAATTCCGTCACCCCAATTTGATCGAGATGGTGACGCGCATCCTGGATGAAGCCGGTGTGCCCGCTGAACTGCTGGAAATTGAGCTGACCGAAGCCACCGCTATGGACAACCCAGCCACCGCCATTGACATCATGAACCGGCTGCACGAGCGCGGCATTCGCATGTCGATTGACGACTTTGGCACCGGTTATTCCAGCCTGAGTTACCTGAAAAAATTCAAGGTCTACAAGCTCAAGATTGACCAGTCGTTTGTGCGCGACATCAGCCATGACCCGGACGACAAAGCCATCGTCACCGCCATCATCAACCTGGCCAGCAGCATGGGGCTGCAAACCATTGCCGAAGGCGTTGAAACCGCCAGCCAGCTGGCTTACCTGCGGCTGCAGGGCTGTGACGAAGTGCAGGGCTACTACTTCAGCCGGCCGGTGCCAGCCGATGCGTTTGAGGCGTTTGTGCAGCAACAAACCCGGTGAACCACGCGCCCCACTGGCGCGAATCTTGCGTGATTCATTGCCATGACCTCCCCATTAAAAATCGTTGTGGTGGCTCCTGATCTGGACATCGCCGACCCGGACGACGAACACGCCGTGCATCAAGCCGAACGCTCGCGCAGCCTGCGCATTGGCTTGCTGGAAAACGGCTTCAACCTGATCGCCAGCCTGCCAGCCGACGTGTTTCTGACCGAGCGCATTGCCCAGCTGCAACCCGACCTGATCATTGTGGATGCCGAAAGTGATGCGCGTGACGCGCTGGAGCACGTGGTGATGGCCACGCGTGACGCGCGCCGCCCGATCGTCATGTTCACCAACGACGACGACACCCGGCATGTGAAAGACGCGGTGGCTGCGGGCGTATCGGCCTACATCGTGGCCGGTTTGTCGGCAGCGCGCATCCGCCCGATTCTGGACGTGGCGCTGGCGCGTTTTCAACACGAACAGGCGCTGCTGCAAACCCTGGCCAGCACCCAAAGCGAGCGCGACGAACTCAGCGCCGAGCTGCGTGACCGCAAGCTGATCGACCGCGCCAAAGGCCTGCTGATGCAACGCCAGGCCTTAAGCGAAGACGAGGCCTTCAAGAAAATGCGTAAGACCGCCATGGACAAAGGCCTGAAACTGGCCGAGGTGGCGCAGCGCATGCTTGATGTGGCTGACTTGCTGGGCTAGCCGGTGGGCTGAATGGGTGCACCGCAAAGCATGGCCGTCGAACCGGTTTTCAGTCACTTTCTTATAAGAAACAAGCCTGTATCCCTTGTTTTAATTGCGTGAGTAGATATGGATTTTGTAGCAACCAAATAGCCTGACCGATCAGGTCTGCGCGCTGCCCTGAGCGCATCTTGCAACGGGTATAGATTCGGTATCTACCCAACCCGAGGCCACCCTGAAAGCCAACGCTGATTTACCCGTCCGCGCTAAATTATTTCAATATGGGCGCAGCCAGGCGGTGCGTTTGCCCAAAGCGGCCATGCAAAACTTGCTGGACGCACTCGATGAGTTCGAGCCCGGTTTTGTCATGGAACGCGCGCAGCCCGGGCAGGCGGATGTACGCGACTCGCTCTTTACCGGCGCGAAGCACTGATTCAACCCAAACAATCCATTAGGGCATGAATGCATGGCGAGGTGAATTGCGAGGCAGTTTGACTGACCGAGAGGCGTTCATAGCCGTAGCTATGGACGACGAACGGACGGGCAAAATGACCGCAAATCGACCGCCAGGCGTCATGCAGGCACGAAGCGCCGCCTAGGGGATTATTTGGGTTTAAACCATGCGCATCGCCCCACCCGCGTCCCCTATTCGGTATTTGCTCGACACCAACATCTGCATTGACGTGATCCATGCCCGGCCGAGCGCCGTACTGGCGCGCTGGATCAACAAATCGCCGCCCACGCCTTCGCGCTCGGCATCACCTTGGTGACCAACCATGTGCGCGAGTTTGAACGCGTACCCGGGCTGAAGGTGGATAACTGGGTTTAGCCGACAAAGCCGCGCAGGGGCAGACTTTCTGAATGGGTCGCCCCACCTCCCGGTTACGGGACACCTGACCCCTGATTGGTGCAGTGCACAAATACAGTGCCTGCACCATTTTTATAGACAAAATAGCATCTAGCCCATGTATTCATTGCGCGAACAGCTATGAATTAAATAGTAAATTGCCATCTGAAAAAGATGGCATGGTCATTGCTTAGTTCACTCCATCACTCGAAAGGGTGAGCGACAGGTTCTGGTCCAACGGCGGACTGGAAGCGTTGCAACCGGACAAAGGCGTCCCCACTGGCACATCGCTGAAGATCAAGCGGCGTGCCCCGTGAGGACGCCTTTTTTGTTTTCAGCTTTTCAAACCTTGAGAGGAATTTGCCATGACCGATCTTCTGAAACCCAGCTTGAGCCGCCGCGCGGTGTTGCAAACTGCCGCCGTGGGCGTGGCCGGCATCAGCCCGGCGCTGCGCTCCATGGTGTATGCCGCGGGCTCCGATGCGCCGGAGAAAACCGAGGTCAAGATTGGTTTCATTCCGCTGACCGACTGCGCCAGCGTGGTCATGGCCAGCGTGCTGGGCTTTGACAAAAAATACGGGGTCAAGATTATTCCGAGCAAAGAAGCCAGCTGGGCCGGCGTGCGCGACAAACTCTCCACCGGTGAACTCGACTTTGCCCACGTGCTCTACGGCCTGGTTTATGGCGTGCATCTGGGCATTGGCGGAGCCAAGAAAGACATGGCCGTGCTGATGACGCTCAACCGCAACGGCCAGGGCCTGACGTTGTCCAAAAAAATTGCTGACAAGGGCGCGTCCACCCTCGAAGGCTTGGTGGCGCTGATGAAAAAAGAGCCACGCGAATACACCTTTGCGCAAACCTTTCCTACCGGCACGCACGCCATGTGGCTCTACTACTGGCTGGCTTCAGCAGGCATCAACCCGTTCAAGGACGTGAAATCCATTGTGGTGCCGCCGCCGCAAATGGTGGCCAACATGCGCGTGGGCAACATGGACGGTTTCAGCGTGGGCGAGCCCTGGAACCACCGCGCCATCATCGACAAAATTGGTGTGTCTGCCGCCACCAGCCAGGATGTCTGGCAAGACCACCCTGAAA
>MNXW01000037.1 GCA_001871515.1 Comamonadaceae bacterium CG2_30_57_122 | reverse complement strand
TGTTTGGCACCGGCACCGGCCTGGCCCCGTTTTTGAGCATCGTGCGCGACCCGGAAACTTACGAGAAGTTCGAGAAGGTGATTCTGGTCCACGGCGTGCGCGAAGTGGCTGAGCTGGCCTACCACGATTACCTCACGCAAGAGCTTCCCAACCATGAATTTCTGGGCGAAATGGTGACCGAGCAAATGTTGTACTACCCCACGGTGACGCGTGAACCTTTTCGCAACCAGGGCCGCGTGACCGACCTGATCGAGTCTGGCAAGATGCAGCTTGACTTGGGCATGCCCAAGTTCGACCCCGCCACCGACCGTGCCATGATGTGCGGCAGCCCGGCGCTGCTTAAAGACCTGAAAGCGATTCTGGAAAAACGTGGTTTCATCGAAGGCAACACCACCAAACAGGGTGATTTTGTGGTGGAACGTGCCTTTGTGGAGCAATGAGCATGACCTACCACCTGTACGCCATCGGCAACGCGCTGGTTGATACCGAATACGAAGTCTCTGATGCACAGCTCGAAGCTGCGGGCGTGGCCAAGCGGCACATGACGCTGATTGACGCGCCGCGCCGCACAGAGCTGCTCAAACACGTGCAAACCGTCAAGTCACATCGCACGGGTGGCGGCTCAGCCGGCAACACCGTGGTGGCGCTGGCGCAATTGGGTGGCCGGGCGTTTTACTCTTGCCGCGTCGCCGACGACGAGCTCGGTGATTTCTACACCAAAGACCTTACCGCGCATGGCGTAGCGACCAACCTGACGCACACCAAACCGCCCGAAGGCCAAACTGGCATCTGCATGGTGATGGTGACCCCCGATGCCGAGCGCAGCATGAGCACTTTTCTGGGGGCTACGGCCGACATTGACGAGACCGCCTTGCACCCGCACGACATCGTCAAGGCTCGCGTCTACTACATGGAAGGTTACCTGGCGGCCTCACCCACTGGTTCTGCGGCGGCCGTCAAAGGGCGCGCGATTGCCAAGCAAGCCGGTGTCAAACTGGCCACCACGCTCAGCGACATGAGCATGATCAACTTTTGCCGCCCTGGCCTGGATGCCATGGTGGGCGATGACCTGGACTTTTTATTCTGCAACGAAGAAGAAGCCCAGGTGTGGTGCGGTAGCCAAGACATGGCGCAGATCACCCAGCAGCTCGCCGCCCAAGCCAAAACCGTGTGCCTGACGCGCAGTGCCAAAGGTTGTCTTGTGATTGAGAACGGCCAGGTTACCGAAGTGCCTGCCACTCGGGTGAAAGCCATTGACACCAATGGCGCGGGGGACATGTTTGCCGGCGCTTTTTTGTACGCGGTGACGCACGGCCATAGCCACGCCCAAGCGGCTTGGCTGGCCAACCAAGCGGCCGGCCGTGTGGTGTCGCAATACGGCAACCGCCTGAGCCAGGACGTGATGGACAGTTTGAAAGCCGACTTCGCCCGCCACCATGCTGTTGCCATGTTGGTCTCTGGCTGAATGGACAAGATAGCTAGGGTTTGTGCCCATGGTTGTTGTGGGTTTGTTTGGTTAAACTTTCTTAAGGCTAGGTAGTTGGACTTGAATAGGTGTTTAATTTATTCGGGTATTCGCCTGGTGTAGGCTCTGTGTCAACCAGGTGTCTGACAATGCCGTTGATAGTTCAGGCAGTGCGTGCAACACCTGCTGGTTTTATTCTTTAACTTAACTAGGAAACATACTCTATGACAACACGTCGCGTATTCATGATGCAATCTGTGGTGGGTGCTAGCGCTTTGGCTTCTGGTGTGGCCATGGCTGCAACTCCAGTGGCTGAAACCGATGCCAATGCCAAGGCTTTGGGCTACTCGTCTGATGCCACCAAGTCCAAGCACGCCAAGTACAAAGCGCCTGCTGCATGCGGCAACTGCGCTTTGTTCCAAGGTAAAGCTGGCGCAGCATCGGGTGGTTGCCCCCTGTTTGCTGGCAAAGAAGTGTCTGCCAAAGGCTGGTGCAGCGCTTACGCCAAAAAGGCCTAAGTCTCCCGCTGGGTTACCCCGGCACAAGCAGAACCCACCCTTGCGGTGGGTTTTGTTTTTTACACCCGTGTGCGTTTGGTTAAGCCAAATTTCGGATAATCGGGCGATGAATACAACTGTCAACGCTGACCCGGCCGAACTGGCCAAATTCTCTGACTTGGCCCACCGCTGGTGGGACGCAGATGGCGAATTTCGCCCGCTGCACCAAATCAACCCGCTGCGCCTGGCATGGATCAATGGCCTGTGCCCGTTGCAGGGCAAAACGGTGCTTGATGTGGGTTGTGGCGGCGGCATTTTGACCGACTCCCTGGCGCGCTCAGGAGCCACCGCTACGGGCATTGACCTGTCTACCAAGGCGCTGCGTATTGCCCAACTGCACGCGCTGGATGCCCAAACCAGCCATGTGACTTACCGCGAGATCAGTGCTGAGGCCATGGCTTTGGAAGCGCCTGCCAGCTTTGATGTGGTGACCTGTATGGAAATGCTGGAGCACGTGCCCGACCCGGCCTCGGTGGTGCGGGCCTGTGCCAGCCTGGTCAAACCCGGTGGCTGGGTGTTTTTTTCTACGCTTAACCGCAATCCCAAATCTTTCTTGCTGGCGATTGTGGGCGCCGAGTATGTGTTGGGCATGCTGCCGCGTGGCACCCACGAATACGCCAAGATGATTCGCCCCAATGAATTGGCTGGTTTTTGCCGCCAGGCTGGGCTGGATGTACGCCACGCCCGGGGTTTGTCGCATAACCCGCTGACGCAGCGCTATTGGATGAACGACGACACCAGCGTCAACTATCTGTTGGCCACACAAAAACCAGACAGCACTGCATTGTGATGGGGCTGCATCCTGCTTTTACCCATGCACAGGCGGTGTTGTTTGACCTGGATGGCACCCTGATCGACAGTGCCCCTGACCTGGCTGCTGCGGTGGACACCATGCGCACTGCACGGGGTATGTCATCCTTGCCACTGTCGGTCTATCGGCCGATGGCGGGTGCGGGGGCACGCGGCATGCTGGGCGTGGCCTTTGGTATGACTCCGGAACACCCTGATTTTTTAACCTTGCGTGATGAATTCTTTTGCAATTACGAGCGTTGCATGACCCAGCGCACCCAAATTTTTGAAGGTGTGCCAGAGTTGCTTTCCATGCTTGCAGGTCAGGGCTTGAAGTGGGGTGTGGTTACCAACAAGTCAGAGCGCTTTACCTTGCCGCTAACTCGTTCCATGGCCATGTTCAGATCGGCAGGAGCCATCATTAGCGGCGACACCACGCCGCATGCCAAGCCACACCCCGCTCCCTTGCTAGAAGCGGCGCATCGTTTGGGTGTTCAGCCAAAGTATTGTGTCTATGTGGGGGACGATGAGCGCGACATTACGGCCGGTTTGGCAGCTGGTATGGCTACTGTGGCCGTGACTTATGGCTACCTTGGTCAGCAGGCCGACATCACCCGCTGGGGCGCACATGCCAGCATCAATTGTGTGAATGATTTGTGGCCGCTCTTGCAATTGGCCGCCAAGGCCTAAAATAGTCAACTTGGGGCTGCACTGGTTTCGACGTGGATTCGGACGCGCAGCAGGGCATGTCGAGCTGAATGCGCTCGTAAAACAGATTCAAAAAAACTAACTGCAAACGACGAACGTTTCGCACTCGCTGCTTAATCGCACGTGAGCCTCACAACAGTCAGCCGATCGGCTGGGCAAGGGTAGTCAAATCGCAAGGTTGGGCTGTCCAGGCTGTGGGGTAATTTCATTCGGCTGGGGTCGCCTTGGGTAACTTAGGGCGGTTCGAGAAAATAGGTTGCTGGCGATTTGCATAGCGTGCCACTGCGCGATGTGAAAAGCGAGATTTAAATCAGACGGCTACACATGTAGAACTGTTCGAAGAAGGTTTGCGGACGCGGGTTC
>MNXW01000034.1 GCA_001871515.1 Comamonadaceae bacterium CG2_30_57_122 | reverse complement strand
GGTCGAATTTGGCTACGCCGCTCTTCGAGAACGCTTCGATGCCGAAAGTCCGACAGCCTCCTAGGTCACCAGTGGTTGCAGCAGCGCAGCGGCTTCTGTACCGGTCTAACTGGCATGGCCAGAGGCCACCCCAAAATATGAAACATGCGTGGCCTGCGTAGGGCGGGTTTCAACCCGCCATGGCCGACTGAAGTCGGCCCTACAACACGCTATTCTTGGCGGCTGTGGTCGTTGTTTCACGTTAATCCAGCTCGCCCTGCAAGATGCCGTGCACCCTGCCCTGCGCATCGATCAGCACTGTGCTTGGAAAAATTTTGATGCCCCACTGGCGCGCAATGATGCCTTGCAGGTCGGCAATGACGGGCAAGCTCAACCCGGAGCGGTGGACAAAAGCATCAATGGTAGGCAGCGACTGTTTAAAGTTGACCGCCAGCACCAGCAAACGGTCTGACCCCTGTTGCGCTGCCAGCGCTTGCAGCGACGGCATTTCGGTGACGCAGGGTTCGCACCAGCTGGCCCAAAAATTGAGCAGCACCGCCCTCCCCTTGAGTGCACCCAGTTGCCAAGTGCGGCCAGAGACATCGGTGACGGCCAGCGATGACACCTGCGCATCAGCACGCCAAGGCTTGAGCTGAATACCTGCAGCACCCCAAGCCGGTGTCAACAGGGCCAGCACCAGCCCAAACACAACCCGAAGTTTATTGAATAAATTGGCCTCTAGCCCTTATTTTATAAGCGCAAGCTGCTATCAATAACATAGCAATCAGAGCTTGAGAGTGACCCAAGAAGCCACGCTGGCCAAGGCCGCATCCAGCCCAGCAGGCTCAGTACCACCGGCCATGGCCATGTCGGGCTTGCCGCCCCCCTTGCCACCCACCTGAGCCGCGACAAAGTTGACCAACTCACCGGCTTTAACCTTGGCTGTGGTGTCAGCCGTTACGCCCACGGCAATCTGCACCTTGGCCCCATCGACCACACCCAGCACGATCACCGCGGTTTTCAGCTTGTCCTTGAGCTTGTCCATGGTGTCGCGCAGGGTCTTCACATCCGCCCCGTCCAGGCGCGCCACCAGCAGCTTGATACCGTGAATGTCTTGCGCCTGGTTCACCAGTTCGTCGCCCTGGGCGCTGGCCAGTTTGCCTTTGAGCGCGGTCAGTTCTTTGTCCAGAGTTTTGACGTGTTCCAGCACACTCGCCAGGCGGTCGTTTACCTCGGCCACCGGGGCTTTGAGCAGGTGGGCGGCGTTGCCCATGCTGTCTTCAAGGTGCTGCAGGTAATGCAAGGCGTTTTCGCCGGTCACCGCTTCAATGCGGCGCACACCCGAGGCCACGCCGCTTTCTGCCACCACCTTGAACAAGCCAATGTCTCCGGTGCGGGCCACGTGCGTGCCGCCGCACAGTTCGCGGCTGCTGCCGATGTCGAGCACGCGCACCGACTCGCCGTATTTCTCGCCAAACAGCATCATGGCACCGGTTTTTTGCGCCGATTCAATGTCCATGACGCGCGCGCTGGTGGCGGCGTTGGCCAAAATCTCAAAGTTCACACGGGCTTCCACCTCACGGATTTCAGCCTCGGTGACAGGCGCATTGTGGGCAAAATCAAAGCGCGTGCGCTCCGGGTTCACCAAGCTGCCTTTTTGCTGCACGTGGCTGCCCAGCACTTCGCGCAGGGCCTTGTGCATCAGGTGCGTCACCGAATGGTTGCGCTGGGTGGCGGCGCGGGCGCTGGAGTTGACGTGCGCGGTCACACCATCACCCAACTTGAGTTCACCACTCTTGAGCGTGCCATGGTGGGCAAACACATCGGCCTTGATTTTTTGGGTGTCGGTCACTTCAAACAAGCCGTGATCGCAAAAGATGGCACCGCTGTCACCGACCTGGCCGCCGCTTTCACCATAAAACGGTGTGGTGGCCAGCACCAACACCCCTGGTTGACCGGCTTTTAGGCTTGTAGCCCCTGTACCGTCAGCGTAGATAGCTACAATTTCAGTAGCAGTTGTCAAGTGCTCATAGCCAATGAAGGCATTGCCCGCACCGGTGTACTCCAGTGCCTTGTCCATCTTGAACTTGCCTGCGGCGCGACCCTGGGCTTTTTGCTGCGCCATGGCGGCATCAAAACCGGCTTCGTCTACCTCTACACCCCACTCGCGGCAAACGTCTGCAGTTAGGTCTAGCGGAAAACCAAAGGTATCGTGCAGTTTGAAGGCGACTTTGCCTGGTAGCTTATTGATCTTGGCACTTTCCTTTCTATTCCATTCAAGACCATATACCTCAACCTCAAGAATTTCCATACCGGTGGCCAGCGTTTCATAAAAACGCTCTTCTTCCAGCCGCAGCACGTCCATGATGCGCGTCGCCTGAGCCGCCAGATTTGGGTAGGCATCTCCCATTTGTGCTGCCAGGTCAGGCACCAGTTTGTGGAAAAACGGTGTCTTTTGGCCCAGCTTGTAGCCGTGGCGGATGGCGCGGCGAATGATGCGCCGCTGCACGTAGCCCCGGCCTTCGTTGCTGGGTAAGACACCGTCGCTGACCAAAAACGCGGTGGCACGGATGTGGTCGGCAATCACCTTCAGCGACGGGTTGCTCAGGTCGGTGGTGTGGGTTTCACGTGCGGCGGCTTGGATGAGCGCGGCAAAGATGTCAATCTCGTAATTGCTGTGCACATGCTGCAGAATGGCAGCCAGGCGCTCCAACCCCATGCCGGTGTCGACGCAGGGCGCGGGCAGCGGCGTGACGGCACCGGTCTCGTCCATGTTGAACTGCATGAAAACGTTGTTCCAGATTTCAATGAAACGGTCACCGTCTTCGTCCGGGCTGCCCGGAGGGCCGCCGGGAATGTGGTCGCCGTGGTCGTAGAAGATTTCACTGCACGGGCCGCACGGGCCGGTGTCGGCCATCATCCAGAAGTTGTCAGACTTGTAGCGACCGCCCTTGTTGTCGCCAATGCGGATCACGCGCTCTGGCGGCAGGCCGATTTCTTTGGTCCAGATGTCATAGGCCTCGTCGTCTTCCTGGTACACCGTGGCCAGCAGGCGCTCTTTGGGCAGCTTGTAAACCTCGGTCAACAGTTCCCAGGCCCACTTGAGCGATTCACGCTTGAAGTAGTCGCCAAAGCTCCAGTTGCCCAGCATCTCGAAGAAGGTATGGTGGCGCGCGGTGTAGCCCACGTTTTCCAGGTCGTTGTGCTTGCCACCGGCGCGCAGACAGGCTTGCACCGACGCGGCACGAACATAAGATCGCTTGTCGGTGCCCAGAAACACGTCCTTGAACTGAACCATGCCCGAGTTGGTGAACATCAGCGTCGGGTCGTTACCGGGAACGAGCGGGCTCGATGCCACCACGGTGTGACCTTTGGAAGCAAAGAAGTCGAGGAAAGTCTTGCGAATGTCGGCGACGCTTGCCGGGGTGGCGGTTGGGTTCATGGTGGTTTGAGCGACAAAAGTTGAGATTTTAGGTGATCAAGGCGCATGACTAGCAGCCTGTCGGACTTTCGGTGCATTGGTTGCCATTCGACCTCAGCGGTCAATTTTTGGTTTCGCCACTCATCAAGAACACCGCCTTTCACCCCTTAGCTACGACTATGAACACCTCTTGATTAGCACAACTGCCTAATAACTTAGTCTCTAACAAGTTCAGTCTTCACATTTCCTGCGAAGAATTCTGATGTGTCAAAATGAATCCGGCGATTATTTCGCCATGGGCAAAATGCCTTTAAACCCAATGGGTTACAAACTTTCTCTTGGTCAACCCAAGAACATTTGCGGGGACGTAAATCGGCTGAACGTCCAAAAATCTTGCGCACGACCGAGGTTTTGTGTTGCCTTTTTGGTTCCGGCTCGTCCGGCTTAGGGTTGCTGG
>MNXW01000195.1 GCA_001871515.1 Comamonadaceae bacterium CG2_30_57_122 | reverse complement strand
CGTACCACGGGTGTCGTCGTTAAGCCGCAAGTGCAGGGATAGCACGTCGGACTGTTCAAACAATTCCACACGCGTATTGGTCACCTCAAAACCATCAAGCACGGCGCGCTCCCGACTCGGTGCACGCCCCCACACCAGAACCCGCATGCCAAATGCCTTGCCATAGCCCGCCACCAACTGGCCAATATGACCATAACCCCAGATGCCCAGTGTGCGCCCTTTGAGCCGGGTACCCATACAAAAGTTGCTGGGTAGGGAGGCCGTTTTAAGGCCTGACTGTTGCCAGGCTCCATGCTTGAGGTTGCCAATGTATTGCGGTAGTCGGCGCATCGCGGCCATGATCAAAGCCCAGGTGAGTTCAGCTGGTGCGACCGGAGAGCCCGTGCCCTCAGCTACTGCAATACCACGCTCGGTGCAGGCTTGCACGTCCACATGCGCGCCGATGCGCCCGGTTTGTACCACCAGTTTTAGCCGGGGCAGTTTGTCGATCAGGGCTTTGTTGAGGTGCGTGCGCTCACGGTTGAGCACGATTACATCGGCATCTTTGAGCCGTATCACCAATTGTCCTAAGCCTTTGACGGTGTTGGTGTACACCTTGGCCTGATAAGCATCCAGTCGGTTAGCACATGCCAACTTGCGAACGGCATCCTGGTAATCATCAAGAATCACAATGTTCATGGAGCCGATTGTGCCTTGCTGGCCGAGCCTCCAGCGCTGTGAGGCCGCAAAAACGCAAGCTTTTGCGTGTCAAAACGTGTCAGTGCAGCGGAGCTTCAAAGGCTGCCAGTCGATCCAGTTCTGCGCACACGTCGGCCATGCGGCCAGAAATGACCATGCGGCCTACTTGGGATGCGTTTTGACCGGCTTCCATCACGCGCACCATGCGCAGGGGGCGGTACACATTGGCGCGCCGCATGGGTGCGGGAGCTGCTTGCCGCAAACGGTGATGCAAGTCTTGTGCGGCATAGGGCATGGATGGGGCAGCGGGAGCAGGTTTGGTTGTCAAGCCACCCGGTGTGAACTGGTCTTGCCCCGGGGCTGCCATCAACCAACGCCAAAGCGCTTTGAGTGGATTGATCACGCTAACGGGATGAACAGTGGAGTGCATGGCAGACCTCTTGGGTTGGCAGTTGATGAAAAAGGGAAGTCAGGGAATCAAGGTGGCTCAAACCAATGAGCCGCTTGCGTTACATCAGCATGGTGTTGCGGATCAGGCCCACGGCCAGGCCTTCAATCTCGAACGGTTCACCGGGGTCGACCACGATGGTTTGGTAGTCTGGGTTTTCCGGGTGCAGTTCAATCAGGTTGTTGTGGCGCATGAAGCGTTTGACGGTGACTTCATCACCCAGGCGAGCCACCACAATCTGGCCGTTTTTGGCATCACGGGTGGTTTGCACCGCCAGCAGGTCACCGTCCATGATGCCGGCATCGCGCATGGACATGCCGCGCACTTTGAGCAGGTAGTCTGGCTTGCGTTGAAACAGGCTGTCTTCAACATAAAAAGTTTTGTCCACATGCTCTTGCGCCAGAATTGGAGAGCCTGCCGCCACCCGGCCAATCAGGGGCAACGCCAATTGGGACAATGCGACCAGGGGTGAGACTGATTCGGCATGGCGTGAAGCGTTGATGGATCGCAAGGTGTCGCCACGCAGGCGGATACCGCGAGACGTGCCGCTGACCAGCTCAATGGCGCCTTTGCGTGCCAGTGCCTGCAAGTGTTCTTCGGCGGCGTTAGCGGATTTGAAGCCCAGCTCGGACGCAATTTCGGCTCGGGTGGGCGGCGCACCCGTGCTGGCAATGGCACGCTCGATAAGATCGAGAATCTGTTGCTGGCGATCAGTGAGCTTGGGTCTGGTGAGCATGATGACTCCTGTGAGCGGCGAAAGACGAACAAGGACTGGAGAGGAAAAGTGGTTTGATAAGCATCAAAACACTGTTTTCCCATCCAGTTACTGTATTTTTAACCAGTTTTTGAAAGTCTGCAAGTGGTTTCTGAAAAAATTCCAAAAAAAATTGTGGTGCTGGGCACCGGCGGCACCATTGCGGGCACGGCTAGCAATGCAGCTGACAACATTGGCTACATCGCCGCCCAGGTGGGCGTGGCCCAGTTGTTGGCCGAAGTGCCGGGTATGCAAGCGGTGCTGGCGGGTTGCAGTTTGGTCAGTGAACAGCTAGCCCAAGTGGACAGCAAAGACATGAGTTTTACCGTCTGGCAAGCCTTGGCACAGCGCGTGAGCCAGCATCTGGCCCTGGACGATGTTCAAGCGGTGCTGATCACCCACGGCACTGACACGCTGGAAGAAACGGCTTATTTTCTGCATGCCGCGTTGCCACCCGCGTTGCTCAACGCCAAGCCGGTGGTGCTGACCTGTGCCATGCGGCCCGCGTCGAGTTTGTCGCCGGATGGTCCGCAAAACCTGCTCGATGCCGTGGCCGTGGCCTTGACACCTGGCGCGCATGGTGTGGTGGCGGTGTGTGCCGGCACGGTGCATGGCGCGCTGGAGGTGCAAAAAAACCATACCTATAAGCCCGATGCCTTCAGTTCGGGTGATGCCGGGCCTTTGGGATACCTGGAAGAGGCAGCTGTGAGATTGTTAAGAAATTGGCCTCTAGCCCTCATAGAACAAGCGCATGATGTTATTGAATCAATAGCAAAAAGTGTGCAGTGGCCACGGGTGGAAATTGTCATGAACTACGCCGGTGGCAGCGCGGCTGTAGTGGATGCACTGTTGCAACCCCTGCCTGGCGTGCCACCCTTGCGGGGCTTGGTGGTGGCTGCCACCGGCAACGGCACGCTGCACATTGAGCTGGAAGCGGCACTGCGCCGGGCGCAACAAGTCGGGGTCAGGGTGGTGCGCGCTACCCGTTGCGCCAATGGCCGGGTGTTGGCCGCCGCGCACGCTGAGTTTGCACATTCCAATGGCTTGTCGCCGGTCAAGGCGCGGGTGGCGCTGATGCTGGCGTTGATGGATAAATGCTGAAAGAAGCTGTGCCACCATGCGGTGTTGGTTCAGAGCACACCAACACCGCAGGCTGCCGCTGAAGCTGGGGCGAATGGTTCTGCGAATGTCATCCGCCCTGCGGGCTCCTCCTTAATTTCGCCGCACCATTCGCCCCAGAGTCAGCGACTTCGACATGGCCACGTGAGCAGGCGATCCCAAACAAAAAAAGTCTGACAGCTTTGCAGGCATCAGACTTTTAGGGGAGAAAGCAGGGTTTAACGTGAAATAACGCCCACAGCCGACAAGAATGGCGTGTCGTAGGGCCGACTTCAGTCGGCCATGGCGGGCTGAAGCCCGCCCTACGCAGGCAACACATGTTTCATGCTGCGGGGGTGGCCTTGTTGAACATGGGCGTTAGAGTAATGGACAATTTCGGTTTAACCAGCCAGCGCGGCAAACGCCCGAGTTGTGATGTCTTCGACGCTGCCGGTGCCACTGATGGCGCGGTATTTGGGCGCGGCGGCGGGTTCGGCCCGGGCCCAGTTGCTGTAGTAATCCACCAGCGGGCGGGTTTGGGCGCTGTACACGTCCAGGCGTTTTTTGACAGTTTCTTCCTGGTCGTCAGCGCGTTGCACCAGCGGCTCGCCAGTCACATCGTCCACGCCAGCCACCTTGGGCGGATTGAACTTGACGTGGTAGGTGCGCCCCGAAGCCGGGTGCGAGCGGCGGCCACTCATGCGCTCAATGATGGCCTCAAACGGCACGTCAATTTCCAGCACGTAGTCAAGCTTGACACCGGCAGCCTTCATGGCATCGGCTTGCGGGATGGTGCGCGGAAAACCGTCAAACAGGAAACCCTGGGCGCAGTCGGGTTGGGTGATGCGTTCTTTAACCAGGTTGATGATCAGGTCGTCACTGACCAAGCCACCTGCGTCCATGACGGCTTTGGCTTGTATGCCCAAGGGTGTACCCGCCTTGACGGCAGCGCGCAGCATGTCGCCGGTAGAAATTTGGGGAATGCCGTATTTTTGGCAAATGAAGGTGGCTTGCGTGCCTTTACCAGCGCCTGGTGCGCCCAACAAAATGAGTTTCATGCGTGTCCTCGGGTGAGTTTTGAAAAAATGGGAATGTTGATGTTGTTTGTGGGTTCAGTGGCGAGTGTCAGGGCGCTCTGGACTCGAATTTTGGCTTGGAGAATAGCACGCACGAGCTTCCGACTGACTTACAGCGCCCTTAGGCACCAAAAAAGTGCCGTACCCGCGCCAGGTCTTCGGCGGTGTCCACGCCTGCGCCCGGCGCGTGCGTGGTGACGTGCACCGCAATACGGTGGCCGTGCCACAGGGCGCGCAGTTGTTCCAAGGACTCGGCCAACTCGGTGGGGGCTTGGGCCAGCTTGGGGAATTGCCGCAAAAAACCGACCCGGTAGCCATAAATGCCGATGTGCCGCAAGGGCGCTGGGCAAGGCAGTTGGCTGGGCTTGTCTCTGGGGTAAGGTATGGGGGCGCGGCTGAAGTAGTGCGCCAGGCCAGTCGCATCGCACACCACCTTGACAATGTTTGGGTTGTGAAAATCTGCGATGGTTTCAATCGCGTGGGCGGCCGTGCTGATGGCGGCTTGCGGGGTGTTTTGCAACAGGGTGGCGACGGCGCTGACCAGTGCCGGGTCGATCAAAGGTTCGTCGCCCTGCACGTTCACCACGATGGCCTGGTTGCCCAAACCCAGCAGCTCACAGGCCTCGGCCAAGCGGTCGCTGCCGCTGGCGTGGTCGACGCGGGTCAACACGGCCTGCACGCCATGGGCTTGGCAGGCTTCAAGGATCAGCGGGCTATCTGCGGCCACCACCACCTGGTCAGCACCGATGTGAGCCACGCGTTGCGCCACCCGCACCACCATCGGCACACCCGCAAGGTCTGCCAGCGGTTTGTTGGGCAGGCGGGTGGAGGCCAGCCGGGCCGGGATCAAAACGGTGAAGCTCACGGCAGTTGCTTAGAAAAATTACAGCCCGAGTTCCTCGTCGCTGAGGGTGCGCGCTTCGTTTTCCAGCAACACCGGGATGCCGTCGCGCACCGGGTAGGCCAGGCGGGCGCTGCGCGAGATGAGTTCGTTCTTCTCTCGGTCAAACTCAAGCGGCCCTTTGGTGACGGGGCAAACCAGCAATTCAAGTAGTCGTGTGTCCATGGTGGAATGATAGCGTGGTCAAAGTGGTGAACGGATGGCTGATCGGGCGCGCGCTTGGGCATCCACCAGCAAGGACGTGATGCGCGTGTCAAGCTGCTCCAAGAAGTCTTCAGGCAGGGTGCAGACCAGCGGCACAGCCAGCGCGTCGGGGCGCAGAGGCCACAATTTGACGGCATCTTTTTCAGTGCAAATCAGGTCGTAGCCCTTGTATTCATTGTGCAATAAGCTATTAAAATCATAGTGATCAGGCAGCCCAAGTAGCTTGGCTGGCTGCACCCCTGCGGCGTTCAGCATGGCAAAAAAAGCTTCGGGCTGGGCAATGCCTGCCAACGCCAGCAAGGGCTTGGCAGCGGGCAGCCGGGAGGCAGCGGCCGACCGGGCAGCGTTGGCCAGGTCAGTTAACGCCAGCTGGCTGCCGTCGGCGCGCACCGCATGGGTTGCCAGGCTCCGCTGCGCCTGAAAACCTGTAAAAGCCGGGTGGTGTCCGGTGTGCAGCACCCAGTGCAGCGGCCGGGGCCAGGGTTCGCGCAAGGGGCCTGCGGGCAGCAGCCAGCCGTTGCCCACACCCCGGTCGTCAAACACGCCGATTTCAAGGTCGCGCTGCAAGGCCAGGTGTTGCAGGCCGTCGTCGCTGACGATCAGTTGCGTTTGCGGGTACGCCGCCAGCAGGGCGCGGGCGGCATCGATGCGGCGCTCGGCCACAAACACCGCGGCCTGGGTGCGGCGCTGGATCAGGCTGGGCTCGTCGCCCACGTCTTGTGCGCGGGTGCGGTTGGTCACTTCCAGGCAGCCCGGGGTATGCCTGCCGTAGCCGCGCGAAATCACGCCCACTTTGAACCCCTGCGCCTGCCAGTGCGCCACCAGCGCCATGACCACCGGGGTTTTGCCCACGCCACCGGCCACCACGTTGCCCACCACCACCAGTGGCACGGTGACGCGCTCGGTTTTCAGCAGCTGCAGGCGGTATAAATCCTGACGCAGGTGCATCAAGGCGGCATAAAGCAGGGAGATTGGCCACAAGCACCAGGCCAGCATACCGCGCCGAACCCAGGCTTGGCTCAGGGTGTCTTGCCAGGTGAAGGTGCGCGGCTGAGCCATGTCTGGGCAGGCTTGAATGGGCTGGTTGTTGGCTGCTGACGAATAGCCGTTGCTGATGGCCGGTGGGTTCGGGCTACTGCCCGTTGCTGCTGACTTGGGCGGCAAAGGTGATTTGGGTCAGGCCGACGCGGCGGGCGGCTTCCATCACCGTGATCACTGCCTGGTGTTTGGCAGAGGCATCGGCGTTGATGATGAGCACCGATTCCTTGCCGGCTGGTGCCGCGGTTTGCAAGGCACTGGCCAGGTCGGCCAGGCTGCGGCCTGCCACAGCTTGTTTGTTGACGCTGTAGTCGCCAGCGGCGCTGACCGACACCAGCACCTCTTTGGGGTAGTCGCGTTGGGCATCAACATCGGCCACCGGTAGTTTGATCTGCATCTCGGTGAACTTGCTGTAGGTGGTGGAGAGCATCAAAAAGATCAGAATCACCAGCAGCACGTCAATGAACGGGATCAGGTTGATCTCGGGCTCTTCTTTCTGGCGTGGACGAAAGTTCATAGGACTCCGATAGGAGGCATGGAGCGCCGCCGAGCCGCCTCAAAGCGCGAGCGTCCCCTCGGGGGGCAGCGCAGTTCATGCCATGACAAGCGTGGGGGCAACATCATTTACGCAGGTGGTTCAGGTGCCGCGCCAGGTGTTCGGCTGAGAGTTCCAGCGTCAGCAGGTAGCCATCGACCCGGCCGCGAAAGTAGCGCCAGAAAATCAGCGACGGAATCGCCACGATCAGACCAAACGCGGTGTTGTACAGCGCCACCGAGATGCCGTGTGCCAGCTCGGCCGGGTTGCCACCGGTGGCAGTGCCTGCCGGTTGCGAGCCAAAAATTTCGATCATGCCCACCACCGTGCCAAACAGGCCCATCAGTGGCGCGGCAGAAGCAATGGTTGCCAGGGCGTTCAAATAGCGTTCCAGTCGGTGCGCCACCAGTCGGCCGGTACTTTCCATGCTGGAGCGCAGTTCGTCTTCATCGCAACGCGGGTTGATGTTGAGTGCGCGCAGTCCGCTGGCCAGTACCTCGCCCAGGGCGGAATTTTTTTCCAGCTGGTTCACCACATCTGGGCCGGGTACGCTGGTGCGCGTGACGGCCATCACTTCGTTGAGTAGTTTGGGCGGCGCGATCTTGCTGGTCTTGAGGCTGATGAAGCGTTCAATGACCAGAGCCAACGCCAGAATGGAACTGGCAATCAAGGGCCAGATCGGCCAACCCGCAGCTTGTATGATGGAAAACAAAGGCTTACTCCGCTCAAGTGGAAAATTGCCATTGGATTATGGCGCACGGTGGCGCGCAAAAAAAACGCGTCTGCTGGCGCAAAGTTCATCACTGGCTGCCCACAATTGTTGTGGATAACTTTGGGGAGAAGTGCCTGCAGAACTGCTGCCAAGCCATGATTGATGCGGCCTGTGACGCTTTGATGACAAATTAGGCAGAAAAATATTTAATGAAATCAATGATGTTTAACGTAAAGACAAGCAATCACGCTATGGCTTTTTTGTTTTGGCTGCCTTGCCGAAATTGTGGATTAAAGAGCACGACAGCCTTGATGGGTGCGGCTTTCAAAGGGGTGGCACATGCATGAACCCGCCGCCGCCGGGTCTGCCGGCTTGGTTTGGCAGGTCGGCGCCCTGTGCCGTGCCATTGCCGATGCTTTGCAGGCGCGCTTTAACCCGGTGACGGTGCGTGGCGAACTCTCAGGGTTTTCACGTGCTGCCAGTGGCCATTGCTATTTTTCACTAAAAGACGCGACCGGCCAGCTGCGCTGCGCCCTGTTCAAACGCGCCGCCAGCGGCTTGGATTTTTCACCGCGTGACGGCGAGCTGGTGGAGGTGTCAGGTCGCATCGGGGTGTACGAGCCGCGTGGCGACTTGCAATTGATTGTGGAACGCATGACGCGCGCTGGTCAGGGCAACCTGTTTGAGCAGTTTTTGCAATTGAAGGCCAAACTGGAGGCGCAAGGCCTGTTTGATGCCGCGCGCAAGCGGCCTTTGCCTGCCATGCCACGCGCCATTGGGTTGGTGACCTCACTGGGAGCCGCGGCGCTGCATGACGTGGTGACTGCTCTGCAGCGGCGCGTGCCGCATCTCCCGGTGGTCTTGGTGCCCGCTTCGGTGCAAGGCATCAACGCCCCAGCGGAGTTGATTAGTGCGCTATCAAAGTTGTATCTGCTTGCAGAGCAAATACAAGGGCTAGAGCATGATTTCGTTCATAAAAAACAGCCTGCTGGGAAACCTGTGGTGGACGTGATCTTGCTGGTGCGTGGCGGTGGCGCGCTGGAAGACTTATGGGCCTTTAATGACGAAGCACTGGCGCAGACCATCGCGCAAAGTCCGGTGCCGGTGGTGTGTGGCGTGGGCCATGAGACCGACTTCACCATGGCCGATTTTGTGGCCGACCTGCGCGCCCCCACCCCCACGGCGGCGGCCGAGCTGGTGGCGCAACCGCAGCTGGCCTGGCTCAACGCGCTGCTGCAACAACAGCGGCGCATGCAAGATGCGGTGACGCGCCAGCTCGATCGCCAGAGCCAGCGTCTGGACACCGCCAGCGCCCGGCTGGGGCGGCCTTCTAACCGGCTGGCCGCGCAGCGCCTGCGCCTGGCCAACTTGGAGCAGCGGCTGCAGTCTGGACTGCGCCAAGCCGTGGCACAACGCCAGCAGCACCTGAACCATTGGGCTCCGCGCTTGCCGCAAGCCCTGCAACGCGGCCTGCAAAGCCAGGCACAGCGGCTGGAGCGCGCTAGCTTGCGGCTGGAGCTGCTCGACCCGCAGCTGGTGCTGCAGCGCGGCTATGCCTGGCTGAGTGACGCGCAGGGGCAGCCGATCAGCTCGTGCCGGCAAACACAACCCGGGCAAGCCTTGACGGCTACCCTTGCAGACGGGACGGTTGATTTGACGGTGGCAAACTCACATCGCTGAAAGTTTTTACAATATTTTTCTTAACCAACACTGAGGTAATTCCATGGAACACACGCTGCCCGCCTTGCCTTTTGCACTGGATGCACTGGCCCCCCACTATTCCAAAGAAACATTGGAATACCACTACGGCAAGCACCACAACGCTTATGTGGTGAACCTCAACAACCTGCAAAAAGGTACCGAATTTGAAGCGCTGGATCTTGAATCCATTGTCAAAAAAGCCAGTGGTGGCATTTACAACAACGCCGCTCAAATCTGGAACCACACTTTCTTCTGGAATTGCCTGACACCCAACGGTGGCGGCGAACCCACTGGCGCACTGGCCGCAGCCATCAACGCCAAATGGGGCAGCTACGCCGCGTTCAAGGAAGCCTTTGTGAAATCTGCTGTGGGCAACTTTGGCTCGGGCTGGACCTGGCTGGTGAAAAAGGCCGACGGCTCGGTGGACATTGTCAACATGGGTGCAGCTGGCACGCCCCTGACCACCGCTGACAAAGCCCTGTTGACGGTGGACGTGTGGGAACACGCCTACTACATCGACTACCGCAACCTGCGTCAAAAATACGTCGAAACCTTCTTGGGCAACCTGGTGAACTGGAAGTTTGCTGAAAGCAATTTCGCCTGACAACCTGGTCTTGGCATCACAGCGCTTATTCAATCGGCACTGCGCTTGATGAATCAGCCGGGCGATGCCCTTTGCTACGTGTCCTCCGGCCTGCAGCCTCCCCCTTTACCTCCGCAAAGCGCATCGCCCGACTGACTCGACGCGGCGGTGGGATAGCTGGCAGGGGGAATTCATGGACAGCCTGGTCTGATTAAGGCGCAAACCCAAGCCAATCGTTTGGATAAACCGGTTGCACCAGCACGCGCATGACCCACACCGATAATCGGTCATCTTAAAAAAGGAGTGGGTGTGGACATTGTGTTGCTGATGAAAGCCGCCGTGATGGGGCTGGTCGAGGGTTTGACCGAATTTTTGCCAATCTCAAGCACTGGGCATTTGATTCTGGCCGGTGCCTTGCTGGGCTTTGACGACGACAAAGCCAAGGTGTTTGACATCGCCATCCAGACCGGAGCCATTTTTGCGGTGATCCTGGTGTATTGGCAAAAAATCCGCGACACCGTGTTGGCCTTGCCCACCGAGCAGCAGGCCCAGCGCTTTGCCTTGAACGTGGCCATTGCTTTCTTTCCGGCTGTCATTTTGGGCTTGTTGTTTGGCAAGGCCATCAAGGCCAACCTGTTCACGCCGGTGGTGGTGGCCAGCACCTTCATTGTGGGTGGCTTCATCATTCTTTGGGCTGAGCGCCGTCAAGCCAAAAACCCGGCCGTGGCGCGCATCCAGGAGGTTGAGCAGATGACCCCCATCGACGCGCTCAAAGTTGGCCTGGCGCAGTGCCTGGCGATGATCCCGGGCACCAGCCGCAGCGGGGCCACCATCATTGGCGGCATGTTGCTGGGCTTGAGCCGCAAAGCGGCCACAGATTTTTCGTTTTACCTGGCCATTCCGACGCTGATCGGCGCAGGCGCCTACAGCCTGTACAAGGAACGTGCGCTGCTGTCGCTGACTGATGTGCCGCTGTTTGGCGTCGGACTGGTGGTGTCGTTTGTCAGCGCCTGGTTGTGCATTCGCTGGCTGCTGCGGTTTATTTCAACGCACAGTTTTGTCGGTTTTGCCTACTACCGCATTGTGTTTGGCCTGGTGGTGCTGGTCACGGCTTGGTCGGGCAGCGTCACCTGGGCGGGCTGATCCCTCGCCAGAATTCAGACCAGGCTTTGCAAGTTGAGCAACGCGGTTTCGATGGCAGCGGCGCTCACCAGAGGGTTTTCCATGGGAAAGAGGTGGCTGCCGTCCACCATCATGATGCGCCCCTGGGTGATGCGTTGTGTTAAAGCCATGCCTACTTGACGCATTTCTGATGATCGGGTGCCGCCAATAAAGGCCACCGGGCATTTGACTGGATGCTGTTTCATCAAGTCGTCCAGGTTGCTGGGCAGGGTGTTGTAGATGGCGGTTTCAATGTCGCGGTCAAAACTCAACACGCGCTGGGTCTTGCCATTGACGCTTGCATCATGGGTACCATGGGCAATGTAGTCGGCAAGCACCGCAGTGTCCCATTTGGCGAAGGCGCGCTTGCTTTGAAAATAAGCCATTGCCGCTTGCGCATCCAGCCACTGGTTGCGGCGCTTGCGACTGACTTTGCCGGGTGACAAAGAGCCTACCACCTGGGTGCGTTTGGCCAGCCCCAACGCGGTGGCGCGCCAGCCGCCAATGATGGGCGCGTCCAGCAACACCACACCACGCACCAAGTGCGATGCCTGACTGGCCACCATGACACTCAAAAAACCGCCCAGGGAATGACCCACCAAAAACAGCGGTGCGCCGGTTTTGGCAACTTGGGCTTGGGTGAAATCGGTGAGTTGCTGCACCAGGTGTGGCCAATTGTTGGTGACCGGATAATGCGCGTCATGACCGAATTGTTCAATGGCATGTGCAGTGAAGCCCCGCGCATTCAAGGCTTGCAACAGCACGCGGTAGGTACCGGCACAAAAACTGTTGGCGTGTGAGAAAACAAACGGGGTGGTGGCTTTGGCTTGGGGCATAGGAGGACTGCTGATTGTTTTCCATTGTCACCGAGACACCCGGTGTCAATTGGCTGTCGACTGTCTCGCCGGTGTCAGTGGCATCGGTGTCAGATCAGCTTTTCCTGAGGCGTAGTGATTTTTTTCAAAGGCAGGCTTCGTTTGGCCGATTGCATAAGTGGCACTTCGGTTTTACCGCCATCCCAGGTCGGGTCTTCAATGCTGTCAAACACCTCACGCAGCTTCATCCCCCAGCTGTTGTGCATCATCCTGAAGTAGGGGTTGTGCTCGTCGATACACACCACTTTGTCGGTTTGGAATTTGTCCACCTCATACACCACCATGTCCAGCGGCAGACCCACCGACAGGTTGGACTTGAGTGTGGAGTCCATCGACACCAGGGCGCATTTGGCGGCTTCGTCCAGCGGCGTGGTGGGGGTGATCACGCGGTCAAGCACCGGTTTGCCATACTTGGATTCGCCCACCTGAAAATAAGGGGTTTCGGGGGTGGCTTCAATGAAGTTACCAGCCGAATAGACCTGAAACAGGCGCATGCCTTCGCCCTTGATCTGGCCGCCAAAGACAAGCGACACATTGAAGTCGACCCCTGCCAGCTTGAGTGCAGCGGCATCGCGCTCGTACACATGGCGAATGGCTGCGCCCAGCACGCGGGTCGCATCAAACATGCTTTTGGCGTTCCAGATGGTGATCGGGTCAGCATCTTCGTCGTGGTCTTTGAGTTTTTCAACCTGCAAAATTTCGCGGATGGACTGCGAAATGCTCAGGTTGCCAGCCGACAGCAGCACCATGAAGCGGTCGTTTGGCTTCTCGTAGACGATCATTTTGCGGAAGGTGCTGATTTGATCCAGACCGGCGTTGGTACGCGAGTCCGAGAGGAACACCAGGCCGGCGTTGAGTTTGATAGCGACGCAGTAAGTCATGGGGTGAATTTAGTTGCTAAAAGTCTGAGTTAGCACAAATCAGTTTTGTACGCCTGCCTGCTATTATGCAGAGCAGCATCAGGCGGCATCTGCTGCGGGTTGCAAAAGCAGGTGCTGGTTGCTTTATCAAATTGCAACCAATCATGGAGGCGAACATGCGTACATATTTCACATCTGCCAATGCTTGGCAGTTTTCAGGGCAAAGCTGCTTGTTATGTTGTTTGATGCTTGCGGGCGCACCGGCAGTGGCTGCAGAGTTTCAGGTTGGCATCAATGCAGAGGTCAGTTACCGCGAAAGTCCGGCTGAAGTCCGGCAACGGTTCCAGCCTGTGCTCGATGAGCTGGGCAAATTGTCTGGGCACAAATTTGAATTTCACCCGGTGTACAGCGACAAGGTCAAAGAAGCCATTGCCTCCCAAAAGTTTGATTTTTTGCTGATTCACACCCATGAAGCACTTAAAGCCGAGAAAATTTTTCAATACCAAATCGTAGGCTTTACTGACGACAAAAAAGACAACACCGTCTACTTTTTTGTCGATGTGGACAACCCAGCCCAAACCTTGAAAGATGTTGCTGGCAAAAAGATGGGAACACCAGGCGCCGGCAATTGGGCATCAACCACCGCCATGGCGGCTTTAAAAGAGGCTGGCATTACGCCTGGAAAAACCTTTGCGCGTACCCGCTATGCGGACGCAGTGCCTTTTTTGGTGGACTTGCACAGTGCCGAGGTGGGTATCAGCCGCAACAAGTCGGTGGTGGACAAATTTGTTGCAGAAAAAAAGATCAAGGTTGTGCATCAGACACCAGCCTTGCCCATGAACGCAGTGATCGCCACGCCCAAGATACCCGCTTCCGTGGTCAAGCGGGTGCGTGAAGCATTTGATGAGTTGCGCAACTCCAATAGTTTCCATGAACTGGCGTTTAAAGGCTTACGCTACTCACCCGAAGAAAGCCAGACGCTGCACACCTTTTACCAGTGATTGCGGCGTGGCAAGTCAGGTCCTGCAAGCCTGGCACAGTTGCTTCAATTGGTACAAGGCTTCCAACGCCTCACGTGGGCTAAGTTCATCAGGATTTAAGGCTCTAGCCCATGTATCTATTGGGCTAACAGCTATAACTTCAGTAGCTACTGGTGCAGCAAACAAATCCACTTGGGCCTGCGACTGACTGGCCTGTGTCTCCAGCGCTTGCAGGGTGTGGCGCGCGTGGTTGAGCACCGCCGCAGGCATGCCGGCCAGGCGCGCCACCTGAATGCCGTAGCTCTTGCTGGCTGGACCGGGCTGAATTTCATGCAAAAACACAATGTCGCGGCCGGATTCGGCGGCACTCACATGCACGTTGATAGCGCCATGGTGGGTGGCAGGAAATTCGGTCAGCTCAAAATAATGCGTGGCAAACAGGGTATAGGCCTGGGTTTTGTCGTGCAGCTGGGTGGCAATCGCGCTGGCCAGAGCCAGGCCGTCAAAGGTGCTGGTGCCGCGGCCAATTTCGTCCATCAAGACCAGTGAATTGGGTGTGGCTGCATTCAAAATTTGCGCCGCCTCCAGCATCTCCAGCATGAAGGTGGACTGGGCGTTGGCCAGGTCGTCGGCTGCGCCAATGCGGGTATGGATGGCATCGATCGGTCCGAGTCGGCAGGCACTTGCGGGCACATAACTGCCCATGCCCGCCAGCAGGGTGATCACCGCAATTTGCCGCATGTAGGTGGACTTGCCGCCCATGTTGGGGCCGGTGATGATTTGCATGCGCTGCCTGGGGCCCAGGTGGGTGTCGTTGGCAATGAAGGCTCCCGCGCCAGAGGCCGAACCCATGCCGTTGGTTTCGGCCAGACGCGCTTGCACCACGGGGTGGCGGCCTTGCACAATGTCCAGGCACGGTTCTTTGGCAAATTGCGGCGCGCACCAGTCCAGCGTCAAACTGCGCTCGGCCAGGGCGCACAGCGCGTCCAGCGTGGCCAGGGCGCGCGCCAGGCGGGTCAGGGCGGCCACGTGCGGCTGCAAGGCATCGAGCAGTTGCTCATACAGATACTTTTCACGCGCCAAGGCGCGCTCGGCGGCGCTCAGCGCCTTGTCTTCAAAGGCCTTGAGCTCGGGGGTGATGAAACGCTCGGCATTTTTCAGCGTCTGGCGACGGCGGTAATCGTCGGGCACTTTGTCCAATTGACCTTGGCTGACTTCGATGAAAAAGCCGTGCACCCGGTTGTACTGCACCCGCAGGTTGGCAATGCCGGTGCGCAGTTTTTCACGCGTCTCCAATTCCAGCAGAAAACTGTCGCAGTTGGTTTGGATGGCGCGCAGTTCGTCCAGCTCGGCATCAAAACCACTGGCGATCACACCGCCATCACGCACCAAGGCGGCGGGCTCGGGGGCAAGGGCAGCAGCCAGCAACTCAGAGCAGCCAGAGGGTGGTATGAGTTGCCCTGAAATATGGGTCAAATAGGCCTCTAGACCATATAAAAAGGGAGCAAGTAGCTCTGTTTTTTGTAGTGTTTTCTGCAAGCCCACCAGTTCACGTGGACGCACCTGGCGCAGCGCCATGCGGGCGGTGATGCGTTCCACATCGGTGCTGCCTTTGAGCTGCTCGCGCAGCGTTTGCCACAGCCCAGTGGCTGCGCCCGGTGCGCTCATGCGCAGCACTGCGATGGCGTTCAGGCGTTGTTGCGCAGGCGAGCGGTCGCGCTGGGGCTGCAGCAGCCAGCTTTTGAGCAGGCGGCTGCCCATGCCGGTCATGCAGGTGTCGAGCAATGAAAACAGCGTGGGCGACTCCTCGCCGCGCAGGGTTTGCGTGAGTTCCAGATTGCGCCGGGTGCTGGGCGGCAGGTCGATCAAGTCGCCCGCGCGTTGCACCTGCAGGCTGTGGATGTGCGTCAAGGCACGACCCTGGGTGTGTTCGGCGTAGGCCAGCAGCGCGGCGGCGGCGGCGTGGGCTTGCGCCAGGTCTTGCGCGCCCCAGGCGGCCAGGCTGGCGGCGTTCAAGTGGGACAGCAGGGTGCGCTGACCCAGCCCGGTGTCAAACTGCCAGTCGGGCCGCAGGCTGATGCTGGCGCTGGAGCCCGCCGCGCCGCGCAGCCGGGCTTCAAACGCCGGGGTGGCCCCGGCGCTGAAGAGTAGCTCGCCCGCACCCACACGTTGCACCCAGTCACCGAGTTCATCCGGGGTGCATTCGGCCAGCATCACCTCGCCCTGGGTCACGCTCATCCAGGCCAGGCCACAGGTATGGCGCGGGCCTTGGTGCACCGCCAGCAGCAGGGATTCGGCTTTGTCGGCCATCAGCTCCAGGTCGGTCAGCGTGCCGGGGGTCACCACCCGCACCACCTTGCGCTCCATCGGGCCTTTGCCCGCAGCCCCGTCGGCCTCGCCGACCTGTTCGCAAATCGCCACCGACTCGCCCAGCTTGATGAGCCGCGCCAGGTAGGTGTCGACCGAGTGAAACGGCACCCCGGCCATGACCACCGGCTGCCCGGCGCTTTGGCCGCGCTGCGTCAGGGTGATGTTGAGCAGGCGCACCGCCTTTTCGGCATCTTCATAAAACAGCTCGTAAAAATCACCCATGCGGTAAAACAGCAGGGTGTCGGGGTAATCGGCTTTCAGACCCAGGTACTGGGCCATCATGGGGGTGTGTTTTTCAGCCTCTTTCTCTTGCTGAGTGGATTGAATTTTTTCTATATGCATCAGTGACTTAGCTTAGTTTGCTTCCGTTTTTTGCCATCATGTGCCATCACTTCCAATCAATTACCGCTCGTTTAGTGGGGACTAAAAGGGAACAAAAAGAAGACATAATCTTACACGCATAAATTTTAGTCCCCATTGCTAGAAGTTTATAAAAAACTCAATAAAAACAATGGGTTACTGTAATTTATTAGTCCCCGTTTTTGTCATCAGTTAGTACCAGTGCACATGAAAATCTTAGAAATCAAAAACCGGAATCCATCCTTCAAGGCACCTTTGGACTTGAAGATGATCAAGGGGCTGTCCTTGAACGCCATTCCGACGGGTTACACCCTCGATGGCAAGCTTGATTTTGCTAAGAACATCAAATTCCTTGCGGACGGAACTCAAAATTCTGGTTATGTCGACGACTACATTATCTGGGACAGTCATCGTGATGCCCCCCCGGGCTTTGGCATTCGTATCGCAGGAAAAAAGACTTACGTGATCCGACGAAAGGTGCTTGGTCGTTCGATGATGCCGAAGGTTGGAAATTTCGCTGATTTTTCCTCAATCGATGAGGCGCGCAGGCGTGCCGCAGTCTTGGCTTTAAAGATGACTGATACAGGGAAGAATCCCAATGCGGAAGCAAGGAAAATTGCAGCCAGCGAGTTCACCTTGCGTATTGCTTTCGAAAATTACCGTACACACTTAAGAACGCGCACCCAAAAACCAGCAAAACTGGAAACGCTCAGAGTAATCGATCGCTGTGTTCGTAAGTTTGAATCCTGGGTATGGATTGATCGCAAGATCAAATGGGTATTCCGGTCGATCGTGACCGGTCATTCCGGTTTATCGTGACCGCCCATTCTGGTTTATCGTGACCGCCCATTCTGGTTTATCGTGACCGCTGATTCCGGTTTATCGTGACCGCTCGAAAGAGCCCCCTTTGAGCGTGTTACGACGCTGAAATCGGTGACAGGGTGAAGCCGCAGGAATCACCAAAGCGGCGTGCAGGCGCTGCGCATATTTATCCAAACCCATGCGGGCTAGTCTTCTCCGTTTTTTAACTGGAGCCGACATGTCCGATAACCGAAGGATCACTATGCGTCAGATCAAAGACGTCCTGCGTCTCAAACTCGAACAGCACCACTCACACCAGCACATCGCCACCTCGCTGGGCATCTCCAAAGGCGTGGTTGCCAAATACGTCAAACTCGCCAGCA
>MNXW01000335.1 GCA_001871515.1 Comamonadaceae bacterium CG2_30_57_122 | reverse complement strand
AACCCGCGCGTCACCCGAGTAGCGAGCCACGATGCGAGAGAAGCTGGTCCAGGGTACGAACTCCATCACTTGAGCAAAAAGTGTCTTTCCACAATTCACGATAATTTCCCAGAGTTGTCAAGCTAGGGAAACTACCAGTAAAAACGACCATGAAATTCAAATCGGCACCAAACTTTTTCGACCGCAAACCCGCGTGGTTATTGGGTTTACGTCAAACCAAAACCACGTTCACCGGACAGTAGTGATGTTATTTGTGAACAAGCCCTTAGGGGTGTCCTTGTTGAACATGGACGTTAGAACCGCACCGAATCAGTCGGGTGATGCGCTTTGCAACAGGATAAAGGAGGAGGCCGCAGGCCGGGGGACACGTAGCAAAGCGCATCGCCCGGCTGATTCATCAACAACAGCATGGCCTGCTTCGCTCGGAACCCGGGGTCAAGTCAGGCTGAATCACTCACGTAGCAAGCCGAGCCTTTGGCGATGCGGTAGCGCCCCGCATCAAAGGCACAATAGTGCTTTGTAATGAAGACGCAACCCAGTTTCAACACAGGACAACACCATGGCAACCGGAAAAATACTTGTCGCCCAGGGCGGCGGCCCCACTGCCGTCATCAACCAGTCGCTGGTAGGGGTAGCGCTTGAGGCGCGCCGCTTTGGCCAAATTGGCCATATCTACGGTGCGCACCACGGCGTGCGCGGCATCGTCGACGAAGACTTTGTCGACCTGACGCAGGAGACCAGCCACAACCTGGAGCATGTCGCCAACACCCCGTCCAGCGCCTTGGGTTCGACCCGCGACAAACCCGACGAGGCCTATTGCCGCGAGATTTTCAAAGTGCTGCAGGCGCACCAGATTGGCCATTTTTTCTACATTGGCGGCAACGACTCAAGCGACACGGTGCGTATCGTCAGCCAGGAAGCGCGCTTGGCCCATTACGACCTGCGCTGCGTCCACATCCCCAAAACCATTGACAACGACCTGGTGGGTAACGACCACACACCGGGCTTTCCGTCAGCCGCACGTTTTGTGGCCCAAGCCTTTGCCGGGGCCAATCTGGACAACGCCGCCCTGCCCGGCGTCTATGTGGGGGTGGTGATGGGGCGACACGCGGGGTTCTTGACCGCGGCTTCTGCCTTGGGCAAAAAATTTCCGGACGATGGCCCGCACCTGATCTATCTGCCCGAACGTGTGTTTGATCTGAACCAATTTCTGGCCGATGTCAAAACCACCTACGAGAAATATGGCCGCTGCGTGATTGCGGTGTCTGAAGGCATCCACGACGCATCAGGCACACCCATCACCGCGCTGCTGGCCAAAGAAATGGAACACGACGCGCACGGCAATGTGCAGCTCTCGGGCAACGGCGCACTGGCCGATTTGCTGTGCGAAGAGATCAAGTCCAAGCTCAAAATCAAGCGTGTGCGCGGCGACACCTTTGGCTACCTGCAGCGCAGCTTCATCGGCTGCGTGTCCGACGTGGACCAGCGTGAGGCCCGCGAAGTGGGTGAAAAAGCGGTGCAATTTGCCATGTGGGGTGGTCGCGACGGCTCGGTGGCCATCAAGCGCACCGGCTTTTATTCGGTCGACTACGAACTTCTGGCGCTCGAAGACGTGGCCGGCAAAACCCGGGTGATGGAAGACGAATTCATCTCTGCCAACGGCACCGATGTGACCGATGCCTTTCGCCTGTACCTGCGCCCGCTCTTGGGCTCGGGCATGCCCGATGCCTTCCGGCTGCGCCACAACCCGGTGGCAAAGGTGCTGCGCAAGTAATTCAATGGCCTGTTGGTCGGCCAGGCTTGTGCACCGTCAAAACGCGCAGCATGCTACTTTTTATGTAGCTGTATGCGCTTATTTATCGGGGGCTAGAAGCCCATTTCTTCAAAATAACCCAAGGGCTAGTCAACGGCTGGAAGCCGTCAGCTGCATGACCCTTGGCGCAGCCTGTGTGGTTTCGCGTCCCTTGAGACGGGGCACAAACAGCTCGGAGTCCAAGGCCGGATTGATCGCGTAACGCGAGATCAGGCTTTCGCTGATCGGCATGCCAGCGGCGAAATTGCGGATGTGAAACGGCATCGGCGTGCCGTCCACCCGTTTGAAATCCGAAAACTCAACCGCCAGCACCATGGTCTGCGGGACAAAGTTGATGTGCCCGGCCACTTTGACAATGTAGTGGCTCTGCGTGTCCACGTTGACCCGGATGCGGGGGCCTTCATCGTCCCACACGTCCATCACCTCGGTGGACAGGTCGCCCACCAGCTCGGTGCCGCCGTGGCGCAGGTTGTACTGGCCTTTGAGCAGGCCATAGGGCAAATCCAGCTGCTTGTACTGGTAAACCATCGCCAGACGGCTGGGGCCTTGCACCCCTGTCATTGGACTGCTGTCGCTGTAGCGCCAAGCCAACTCGCCATTGAGCACGCGGGTCTCGGTGCTGCCAGGGTAGGCGGTTTCGACCCGCAACATGCGTGGCCGCTTGAACCAGCGCTTGTAGGTGCCGCCCTTCTGACGCACCGAGGCGTTGATGAAGCCATCGGCATTGAACGCCACCACACGCTCAATCTGCGCCGCCCCACCGTAAGCCTGCACCACTTGGTCTACCAGCGCCAGCGAGGGTGCGTCCTGCTCCAGCGCCCGGGCCGACAAGCCCACCAAAGAGGCGGCCACCAGTGACAGGCGCGTCAAGTGCCTGAGAAAATTTGAACTCAACATGCATCAGACCTTGGTTGATTGAATGAAAAACAGTGTACGCACAGAATCAAACCGTACGGCTCACTGACCGAACAGCTTTTTGATGCCCGTGCCCAGCCGGTCACCCAGGGACGCGCCGGCTCCGGTACCCACGCCCGGCAGCACGGCAGTGCCAATCGCCGCCCCAATCAGGGCGCTGCGCGTGAGCGACACCTGCGGCTCAGCCAACGTGCCCCCCACGACCAACGGCACGCCCACCGCGCTGCCCAGCGCAGCCGCCCCCAACACCACTTGAACCCGACCGCTCAAGATGGTGTCTTTGGCCACGCGCACGTTGCCAGTGGCACTTAACACGCCCGAACTGGCCACCAACTGGCTCAGTTGCAGCACGCGCCCCTGGCTGTTCAGCTGTCCTACCAGCACATCCAGCGGCGTTTGCCCGCCACGGCTCAAACCCACGGTGCTGACCGCGCGTGCCAGGTCAATGCCGTGCACCACCGCATGGCGCACCGTGAAGTGGCTCTGGGTTTTGAGCGTGTCAAGCAAGCCGCCCAGGGTGGCAGCCTGGGCAGACAACAGCGTGTCGGCTTCAAGTTCGCCACTCAGGGTGGGAGAGGCGGTTAACTGGGTCAGGGCCACCTTGCGCGTGGCCAGCTTGCCAGCCAGCGTCCACGCACCGGGTTGCATGGGCTGCTGCAGCGACACCGTCCCCTTGACCGTGCCACCGCCCAGCGCCAGCTGCAACATCCAGTGGTCTTGCGCCCGCGTCAAGTCGGCATGAGCACCTTTGAATGAACCCTGAAGCACCTCCAGCGCCGCATCGTTCAACCAGCCTTGGTCGTTGAGTCGCAGCTGACCGCGCACCGTGGTACGGTTGCCACGGCTGCTCACCCAAGTCACCTGGTCAAACACCAGGTGTTCTGGCAGCGCTTGAACGTTTTGAGCGTTTTCAGGCTCTAGCCCTTGTTTTAAAAGGGCATCTTGCTTCTTTTTTTGTAGTTCTACCAGGGCTTCGAGGGCAGTTTGCGACAACTCGGCTCCTTGCACACGGACGCTTGACAAGGCCAATCTGCCTTGCAGAGCCGCAGCCCAAGACGGGTTCAGGCGCAGCTGTTGCAGGCGCAGTACCGGTTTGGTGTGCAGCACCACCTCGTCTAATTGCAAAGTGGCTGGTGGCCAGGCCAGCAAGCGCAGTTGCCCGACGCTCACCTCCACCCCAAGGGCTTGCGTCGCCGCTTGGGTGAGCTGGTGCTGCGTGGCAGGGGTGGACAGCCAGGCCTGCACACCCCACCCCAACGCCAAGGCGGCAAGCAGGCCGCCCGCAGCCAGCCCGGCAATCCATTTGAACCATCTTGTCATGGGGTGATTTTGCCCCAACGTTGGGCTTTTCACCCAATTCGCCAGGGTTGATCTAGGCGCGTTAGCATTGTTGGCGTTCGTTGCTTTTTGTGTTCCCATA
>MNXW01000263.1 GCA_001871515.1 Comamonadaceae bacterium CG2_30_57_122 | reverse complement strand
AAGACGAAGGTGGCCGTCACACCCCGTTCTTCAACAACTACCGTCCCCAGTTCTACTTCCGTACCACGGACGTGACCGGTGCGATCGAGTTGCCAGAAGGCAAAGAAATGGTGATGCCTGGCGACAACGTGTCGATCACCGTCAAGCTGATTGCCCCCATCGCCATGGAGGAAGGCCTGCGCTTCGCCATCCGCGAAGGTGGCCGCACCGTGGGTGCAGGTGTGGTGGCTAAGGTGATTGCGTAAGGAGCTATTGCTTCAAGCGTAGAACGAAAAGCTTTAAGCCGAAAAGCTTTCAACTGACAAAGGGGCATAGCTCAATTGGCAGAGCGTCGGTCTCCAAAACCGAAGGTTGTAGGTTCGATTCCTACTGCCCCTGCCACCTAAGTTTGGGTGGTATCAAGAAGCCCGCTATGCAAATAGCGGGCTTGTGCGTCTGATAGATGCAGATTTTTATGAGTAATTTGGGACGCAAGTCAAGTCAATAATGGCCACCACACAAGTACAAACTGTCAACACTACTGCAGACAAGGCCAAATTGGCGGCTGCTGCGGCCATGGTTGTTATTTCTTTGGCTGCCTATTACGCGCTCAGTTCCAAAGGTTCTTTGTTTCAGTGGCTAGGTTTGCTGGCTGGTTTGGCTGTGGCTGTTGTGATTTTTTTGACATCTGAATCAGGTCGGGCGCTGGTGGCCTTTGGTCAAGATGCTGTCAAAGAAGTCAAAAAAGTGGTTTGGCCAGCGCGTAAAGAAGCAGTCCAAATGACGGTGTACGTGTTTGGTTTTGTGTTGGTCATGGCGCTTTTTCTCTGGTTGACCGACAAAACGCTCGAATATGTTTTTTATGATTTGATCCTGGGGTGGAAAAAATAATGACTGATGCTGTAGAAACCTCCCTGGAAAGCGTTCTGACGGCTGCTGAAACGCTGGCTGTGCCGCCGGTCAATCCGGACTTGCGCTGGTATGTGGTGCATGCTTATTCGGGCATGGAAAAAGCGGCTGAACGCAACATCATCGAACGCATCACCCGCGCGGGTATGCAGGCCAAGTTTGGCCGCACACTGGTGCCCATGGAGGAAGTGGTTGAGATCAAGAATGGTCAAAAGAAAACCACTGAGCGCAAGTTCTTTCCAGGCTATGTGTTTGTAGAAATGGTCATGGACGATGACACCTGGCATTTGGTTAAACACACCAACAAAGTGACTGGTTTTGTCGGTGGTGGCAAGACGCGCCCCTCGCCCATTTCTGAAGCTGAGGTCATGAAGATCGTCAGTCAAATGCAAGAAGGAACCGAGAAGCCGCGTCACAAGGTTGAATTTGTGGTGGGTGAAATGGTGCGTGTCAAAGAAGGCCCGTTTGCGGACTTTAATGGCTCAGTTGAAGAAGTGAATTACGAGAAGAACAAAGTGCGCGTGGCAGTCACCATTTTTGGTCGCTCCACGCCAGTTGAGCTTGAGTTTTCGCAGGTAGAAAAGACCTGAGATAACTGAGATGTTCTGGGTCAGACCACTTGCGCAGCAACGTGCTCTGACCATCCTGAGAATTTGTGGGTCAGACCACTTGCGCAGCAACGTGCTCTGACCCCAACTGATAGAGAAAGTTAATTCGTGTTTCCCCGACTCGGCACGAATGGAAGAAGTGAGTCGTTAATCACGGGGAGCTGAGGTGTGCGTTGTGCATGCTGATGCGTCAGAACCCGCTAGGAGTTAAACATGGCGAAAAAAATCGTCGGTTTTGTCAAGCTGCAAGTGCCAGCTGGTAAGGCCAATCCATCCCCACCCATCGGCCCGGCATTGGGTCAACGCGGTTTGAACATCATGGAATTCTGCAAGGCATTCAATGCGCAGACTCAAGGTGTTGAGCCAGGTCTGCCGCTGCCCGTGGTGATCACTGCCTTTGCTGACAAGAGCTTCACTTTTGTCATCAAATCACCACCGTCCTCTGTGCTGATTAAAAAAGCAGTCAAACTGGACAAGGGTTCTTCCAATCCGCTGAAGACCAAGGTTGGCAAGATCACGCGTGCGCAGCTCGAAGAAATTGCCAAGACCAAGATGAAAGATTTGACTGCTGCTGACATGGATGCAGCTGTTCGTACCATCGCTGGCTCAGCTCGCTCGATGGGCGTGAATGTGGAGGGTGTCTAAATGGCTCACTTAACCAAAAAACAAAAGGCCCAGCAAGGCAAGGTAGACAACGGCAAGTTGTATGCGGTTGTGGATGCTTTGGGTTTGGTCAAAGAATTTGCCAACGCCAAGTTTGATGAATCCATCGACGTGGCCGTGCAGCTCGGTATTGATGCCAAGAAGTCAGACCAAGTGGTTCGTGGTGCGGTCGTGTTGCCTAACGGCACGGGTAAGATCAAGCGCGTGGCTGTGTTTGCGCAAGGCGCCAAGGCTGAAGAAGCCAAAGCTGCTGGTGCAGACATCGTGGGTATGGATGATCTGGCAGCCATGGTCAAAGCCGGCAACATGCCGTTTGATGTGGTGATTGCTGCACCTGATGCCATGCGTGTGGTGGGTACTTTGGGTCAGATTCTTGGCCCTCGTGGCTTGATGCCTAACCCGAAAGTTGGCACGGTGACTCCGGATGTGGCTGGTGCTGTGCGTAATGCCAAAGCAGGCCAGGTGCAGTTCCGTGTTGACAAGGCCGGCATTGTTCACTCCACCATTGGTCGTCGTTCGTTTGATACTGACAAGCTGCAAGGCAATTTGGCTGCACTGGTTGATGCTTTGGCCAAAGCCAAGCCCGCAACCAGCAAAGGTTTGTACCTGCGCAAGGTGGCTATTTCCAGCACCATGGGTGTGGGTGTCCGCGTAGATTTACAAACCATTGCAGCGTAACGCACGGAAAATGTGAGCAATCTGGTGGCCTGAAAAGGCTGCCTGACGTGGTGGGCTGCTTGCCCTGAGTGGACAAGCAGGCCATCCAAGACCGTTGGCGTGTAAAAAGTTTTGGCTTTGCGCACTTAATCGATAGACAGCCAACGCAGATGGCGATCCCGCTGCCAAGAACAACAAAAGTTCCGAAACAGTTGGTCGCTGAAATGTGGCGTGCTTGGTACGGTGTAACAAACACCAAAAGAGCACATTTTGAAGGAGTAGACCTTGAGTTTAAATCGCAGTGAGAAAGAAGCGGTCATCAGTGATGTGACTGGCCTCGCCGCTAAAGCTCAAACGCTCGTGATTGCGGAATACCGTGGCATCACGGTCGCTGACATGACCAAATTGCGCTCTACCGCGCGCAGCAACGGTGTGAGTCTGAGTGTGTTGAAAAACACCTTGGCTCGTCGTGCTGTCGCCGGTACAGGCTTTGAGGTGGTGTCTGACCAGATGACCGGTCCGCTGATCTATGGCTTCTCTGAAGATGCAGTGGCTGCCGCGAAAGTGGTGGCTGACTTCGCAAAAACCAATGACAAATTGGTGATTCGCGGTGGCGCATTTGCAGGCAAAGTTCTGGATGTCAACGGCGTTAAACAACTGGCAAGCATTCCCCCCAAGGAAGTGTTGTTGGCACAGTTGCTGGGCTTGATGCAATCTCCAATCTCTCGTACAGCACGCGTGCTGGCAGCGATTGCGGAGAAAAAAGGCGCTGGTGCAGAAGTTTCTGCCGAAGCAGTTGCAGCTTGAACGCTTGCAGCAAGACGTTACCAATATTGTTAGGAAATCAAAATGGCATTCGATAAAGACGCATTTTTGACCGCGCTCGACAGCATGACGGTCATGGAACTCAACGACCTGGTGAAAGCCATCGAAGAGAAATTTGGTGTGAGCGCAGCAGCCATGTCTGCTCCTGCAGCTGGCGGCGGTGCTGCTGCTGCCGTGGCTGAAGAAAAGACAGAGTTCAACGTGGTTCTGCTTGAAGCCGGCGCACAAAAAGTGTCTGTCATCAAGGCAGTTCGCGAAATCACCGGTCTGGGTCTGAAAGAAGCCAAAGACATGGTTGATGGCGCTCCCAAGAACGTCAAAGAAGGCGTTTCCAAGGCTGACGCAGATGCCGCTTTGAAGAAGCTGGTTGATGCTGGTGCCAAGGCCGAATTGAAATAATTCGGTTCTAACGAGGGCTGGAGCGCTGTCAAAGGCCTCCAGCCCTTGGTGTTTTCTAGAGAACACCGAAAAACATGTTTCTTTGATGTTTTTCAGTGTCTTCTAACCCCGACAGAAGAAGATGCCTTGGTTCGGGTTGCATGCAATGTGCGACCGTCCGCCAATGATTGGTAGTGGCCAATCACCAAGATTTTTAGTCGCCCAGGACCCCACAAAGTCTTCTAGTTGCCCGGAGATCTCATGGCTTACACATACACTGAACGCAAGCGGATTCGTAAAAATTTTGGTACCCGCGACAGCGTACTGAAAATCCCTTATTTGTTGCAAATGCAAAAAGACGCATACACCGCGTTTCTGCAAGCAGATGTTGCTCCTAAAAAGCGCACAAAAGAGGGACTTCAAGCTGCATTTGACGCTGCGTTTCCGATCGTCTCGCACAACGGTTTTGTCGAGATGAAATACCTGGACTACAACCTGGCCAAACCAGCGTTTGATGTACGTGAATGCCAAACGCGGGGCTTGACTTATGCCTCAGCGGTTCGTGCCAAAGTTCAGTTGATCATTTATGACCGTGAGTCCTCCACCACACAAAACAAAGTGGTCAAAGAGGTCAAGGAACAAGAGGTTTACATGGGTGAAGTGCCCTTGATGACCGAAAAGGGTTCCTTTGTGATCAACGGCACTGAACGCGTGATTGTGAGTCAGTTGCACCGCTCACCTGGTGTGTTTTTTGAACACGACAAGGGCAAGACCCACAGTTCTGGCAAGTTGCTGTTCTCGGCACGCATCATTCCTTATCGTGGTTCATGGCTCGACTTTGAGTTTGACCCCAAAGACATACTCTATTTCCGCGTCGATCGTCGGCGCAAGATGCCGGTAACGATTTTGCTCAAGGCGATTGGCTTGAACAACGAATCCATCTTGGCCAATTTCTTTGTGAATGACAATTTTCGCCTGATGGACAGTGGTGCGCAGATGGAATTTGTGTCCGAGCGCCTGCGTGGTGAAGTCGCCCGCTTTGACATCACCGACAAGAGCGGCAAGGTGGTGGTGGCTAAAGAAAAACGTGTCACGGCACGTCACACCCGTGAGTTGGAGCAATCCGAAACCACCCACATTTCTGTACCCGAGGACTTTTTGATCGGTCGCATCGTGGCCCGTAATGTGGTGGATGCAGAAACCGGTGAAATTTTGGCCAAGGCCAATGAAGAGCTGACCGAAGTATTGCTGAAGAAACTGCGTTCCTCTGGCGTGCAGGACTTGGCGTGCATTTACACCAATGAACTCGACCAAGGGGCTTACATTTCACAAACCTTGCGTACCGATGAAACGGTGGACGAGTTTGCTGCGCGTGTGGCCATTTACCGCATGATGCGCCCAGGCGAGCCGCCTACAGAGGATGCCGTGCAGGCACTCTTCCAGCGCTTGTTCTACAACCCGGACACCTACGATCTGTCACGTGTGGGGCGCATGAAATTCAACGCCAAAATGGGACGGCCGGAGTCTACTGGCCTGATGGTGTTGACCAATGAAGATATCTTGGCTGTGGTCAAGGTGTTGGTTGATTTGCGTAACGGCCATGGGCAAGTGGATGACATCGATCACTTGGGCAATCGTCGTGTGCGTTGCGTCGGTGAGCTGGCTGAAAACCAATACCGCATGGGTTTGGCTCGTATTGAAAAAGCTGTGAAAGAGCGTTTGGGTCAGGCCGAACAAGAACCCTTGATGCCGCACGACCTGATCAACAGCAAGCCGATATCTGCTGCACTGAAAGAATTTTTTGGTGCTTCGCAGCTTAGCCAGTTCATGGATCAGACCAACCCGCTGTCAGAAATCACGCACAAACGCCGTGTGTCGGCCCTTGGCCCAGGTGGTTTGACGCGTGAGCGCGCAGGCTTTGAAGTGCGCGACGTGCATGTGACCCACTACGGACGCGTGTGCCCGATTGAAACGCCAGAAGGCCCCAACATCGGCTTGATCAACTCAATGGCCTTGTATGCGCGTTTGAATGAATATGGTTTCATTGAAACCCCTTACCGTCGTGTGGTTGACGGTAAGGTCTCGATGGACATTGACTATTTGTCAGCCATTGAAGAAGGCAAATACGTGATTGCCCAGGCCAATGCGGCGCTGGACAAGGACGGCCGCCTGACCGGTGAATTGATTTCTGCACGTGAAGCCGGTGAAACAGTGATGGTGGCGGCAGATCGGATTCAGTACATGGATGTGTCGCCCGCGCAAATCGTCTCGGTAGCGGCATCTTTGGTGCCGTTCCTTGAGCACGACGATGCCAACCGCGCTTTGATGGGGGCCAACATGTCCCGGCAGGCCGTGCCTGTGCTGCGCCCCGAAAAGCCCATGGTGGGCACTGGCATTGAGCGTGTGGCGGCAGTGGACTCGGGCACCGTGGTGGTGGCGACCCGTGGTGGCGTGGTGGACTACGTGGATGCGACCCGTGTGGTGGTGCGCGTCAACGACTCAGAAGCCCAGGCAGGTGAAGTGGGTGTGGACATTTACAACCTGATCAAGTACCAGCGTTCCAACCAGAACACCAATATTCATCAACGTCCTGTGGTTAAAAAAGGCGATGTGTTGGCCAAGGGAGATGTGATTGCGGATGGTGCTTCGACCGATTTGGGTGAGTTGGCACTGGGGCAAAACATGCTCATTGGCTTCATGACCTGGAACGGCTATAACTTTGAAGACTCGATTTTGATCAGTGAACGTGTGGTGGCGGATGACCGTTACACCTCCATCCACATTGAAGAACTGGTGGTCATGGCACGTGACACCAAGTTGGGTGCTGAAGAAATCACACGTGATATTCCTAACTTGAGCGAACAGCAGCTGAATCGACTGGACGAATCCGGCATCATTTACGTGGGTGCAGAAGTGCAGCCCGGTGACACACTGGTGGGCAAGGTCACCCCCAAAGGCGAAACCACGCTGACTCCAGAAGAAAAACTGTTGCGCGCCATCTTTGGTGAAAAAGCCAGCGACGTGAAAGACACCTCGCTGCGTGTAGACCAGGGTTCACACGGCACGGTGATTGATGTACAGGTTTTCACCCGTGAAGGCATTGTTCGTGATCGTCGCGCACAGCAGATCATTGACGATGAGCTCAAACG
>MNXW01000161.1 GCA_001871515.1 Comamonadaceae bacterium CG2_30_57_122 | reverse complement strand
GGCGGCACGGTACAGGTCTTGCTCTGAGCGGTATTCGGTGTAGCTCAGCAACACCAGCACGCGCTGCGAGAGGCGGCTGTACAAATTAAGCCGCATGGCCTGGGTGAAAGAGGTGCGCACCGCCACGCCACCGCGTTGCTTGGTGATGCAGCCCGGCGGCAGCTCGGTGATGCGCAGCACTTCAGGGGCCAGGTAGTCCTCGACACCAGCGGCGCAGGGAAGAAAGAGTTGGAGTTGGTTCATGATGACCTATCTGTTGGATTGACTTCCCAATGACCGCCCTTGTTGGCACCGATGCGCTGCAAGCGCCCCTGCGCCTTGAGCTTGGCAAACTGTTTTTCAACGGCGCGAGGGGTCAAACCCAAGCAGTGTGCAATGCTGGGCGCAGTCATTTTGGGGTCTTGCGAGAGCAGGGAGAGAATCAGTAGACTGGTTTCTACCGAACTTTCTACCGAACTTTCTACCGAACTTGTCGGTGAACGGGTCGGGGCAAGCTGGGGATGCCAGCGCATCTCCAGCACCGTATGCTCCTGCGGCTCAAAGCGCTCCTGCAATCGAATGTCATGCCCCAGGTCTTGCCAGCCATGAAGAATGCGTGACATGCCCGAGCCCGCCCGTTCGCCCAGCCCAATCATCAAAAACATTTGCTGCATGGTTCGGTTGCGGCAGTCACTCACGCCACCTTGCAGCGCTTGCTCGGCAGGAATCCGTAGTGCCCCTGGGTTGCGAAAACTGAATCCTGAAGGTTCTTTCACCACCAGCACCGAAATGCGCCCGGTGAAATCCGCGTGAACCAGGCAATTGACCAAAGCTTCCCGCAGGGCTTTGTGTGTAGGGGTGTCGTCTTGCCGCGTGTCGCCTTTCAGCACAAACGGCACCTTGATGTCTGCAGTGAGCTTGTTCACCACGCGGCGGTAAAAATCAAAAACATTGCCTGACCAGGTGCCATCAGGCACGATGCGATCCAGCCAACGGGTGGTCGATGCGTAATCGGCCGGGCGTTCCTGGTAATCCACAAAATACATCGGCAGCGCCTCGACCATCGAACCCCAGCGCCCAAACATCAGTAAACCAGCCACCGTCAGCCCATGCTCACCGCTTACGCGATCTTCGCGCCAGCCACCCAGCATCTGCAAAAAATCCTGATCATCCAGGGCTAGCCAAGGGTGGTCTGGCTTGTCGGCACGGAAAATATTTCGGTAAGCCTTGAGGCTGTCCAGGTCGACATCCTTCAAGCCAAAGTGCTGCAAGATGTGCGCGTCACGACTGTCTTGCACTTGTTCCGCCACCATGCGGCGGACATCTTCATCCGGCAAGGGTCGGTCGCCTTCGTTGAGGCGTCGGTAGGTGTGGCCGTCAAAGGGGTTGCGCGTCAAATGCACCGGACGCTGTTTTCGCTGCGCTCGCGGTACTTCAACAGCCAACAGTTTTTTACCCTCAAGCGCCAATTCATACACCTGGGCATCGGTGAGCAAATTGGCACTGACTTTTTGCCGGTTGTTCAAGTTGTTGAACAACTCTGCGCGCAACTTGTCAGGGTGATCCAAACCTTGAACAATGAAACGCCCCTGCGTTTCACGCAACCCCAACAAAATCAAGCCGCCGTTGGTATTGGCGAAGGCACTGTAGGTCGGCCAAAAATCCTCTGGCAAAGAACCCTTGCCATCCCGGCCTGCGGCGAGTTTGCACTCCAGCGCCACGGATTCACGCAGTTGGGTCAGGGCTGCCAATTTTTGCGGGAATGTCAGGTTCATGCAGGTCGTTTTTCAATCAGCCGGATTTCATCGACGCTCAGGTCAAACAGCTGGTACACGCAGGCATCTATCTCGCGTTCAGCCTGGGTGATGGTTTGGGTAAGCGCGGCAACTTTGGCACGGGCTTGGACCACAAACGCGTCCCAATCGTTGCGCTCTTGCAGGCTCAGCTCGCGTTTGAAACGCTTTTTAAGCTCTGCCGTGAATTCGCCAAACTCGGGCACCTCGGTCTGCCAAGTGGCAGGCAGCTTGGCACCTTTGGCAGCGGTCAGGTTGCACAAGCCACCGGACACCAGGTCGCGCAGCGCGGCATGGCCAAAACGGGCAATTTCGTCACGCCGCTGTTCGGCGGCGGTTTGGGCGGTTTGAGCCCGTGCTGACAGTTGGTTGCTTTGCGCTTCGGTTGCTTCAGGTAAAGGAATACGCTCCATGTTTTCAGTGAACAAGCGAAGCCGCCATTCACCACCACGCATCGCATCACAGATGCCACTCAAATAAAACCAGATCAGCTTTGAATTCAGCAGTGCAGTTGTCCACATTGGCGCATCTGCAATGAAATACACCGTATTACCAGCACAGTAGCCCAATGCATCAAAACTGAATTTCGAGCCCTGCGACAAATCGGGATACCAAATTTTGGGCAAATCAAACTTGTCGTAATAGGCACAGGCACGCAATTCCCACCAAAACTCACCCTGGTCGCTGCGTTTGCGGGCTTGGGGCTCAAAGTTTTTCAGCCAGCGTGCCACCGCCGGCTGCTGCGCGCTGAACCATTGCCAGGCCAAGGCTTCAACCGATTCACTGCCTGCGGCTTGATGCAACGTTTGACCGTGCTGCGCCTCAAACCCCAGGCGAGTACTGCCATTTTTAATCAGCAGCAAATGCTCATTGTGGGCTTCAACGCGCCACTTTTTCAGGTTTTCACCGCGTAAAAAGGGCTTGAGCAAACTAGCACTTCGGCCGTCCTCCAGCATCAAGCGGTCTTTGGTTGCTCCATCGAGCACAAAGGCTTCATTGAGCCCTGTCAGCAGACCACGATAAGGCGTGCCGTAGACATTTTTGAGCGTTTTGTGCCCACTTTGCAGTTTGAGGCGCAAGTCCGCAACGCGGCTGTCCTCCAGTCGCCAACTCGCCAAGCCCAACTGGCCTTGCGGCATCAGGCCAGCAGTGTCTTTGAAGGTTTCCAGCAACTTGGCAGGCAATTCGTCTTTGAGTGATAAAAATTGAATGGCTTGCGCGGCATCTGGCGCGCCACTGCGACGCAGCGTGATGATGACCGGGTAGGTGGTCACGCCTTCAAACACCTGCAAATCGCCAAAATCAACCACCGCCTCCATTTGCGCGTGTGCCAGCAGGTAAGCGCGCAGCTTGGCACCCGAGCCGGTTTTGAAAAACGTACCCGACGACACATAACCGATGCGCCCACCCTTGTTGCCCTGCGCGTCCACATGACGCAGCAAGCGAATGCCCAGCTCGAAAAAGTAGGCGTACAAATCAACCGCACCGTCATAGCAGGCATAGCGCTTTTCAAGATAGGGTTTGAGTGCACTGATGCGTTCTTGGCGCACATAAGGCGGGTTGCCCACGATCACGTCAAAGCCACCGCGCGCCACGATGTCGGGGAATGCGGCGCTCCAGTCAAAGGCTGCTGCGTCAAATTCAAGCCCGCCATCGGCGCTGGAGACCAGGCTGTTGCCCACGCGCAGGTTGGCTTCCAGGCTTTCCAGCGGTTTGCCGTGTTTGGCGGTTTTGAGCCACAGACTGAGTTTGGTGATTTCGATGCTCTCGGCGTTCAGGTCCACGCCAAACAGGTTGCAGTTCAAAATCTCTTTGTCGGCATTGAACACTTCCATGCTGCCGGTGATGGCCGTGATTTGATCGTTGACCAAGGTGTACTCGGCCAGCAGCACATCAAACGCTGCCACCAAAAATGCGCCCGAACCACAGGCCGGGTCGCACACCTTGATGCTGGTGAGCTCAGTCAGCCAGTCGCGCCAAAACAGCAGCTCCACCACACGCTCGGGTTGAAGCAGGGTTTTGGCGTATTTTTTTTCTTCGGCCGTGGCTTTGCGCCAGGCGACTTCGCCCTCTGAAACGCTTTCAATTTGATAGCTTTTCATGCAGCTATCACGGCGGCTGACAATGGTTTTGACTAAAGTTTGATCAAGGATAAAAGTGGTGATGAACTCGGGCGTGTAAACAATGCCATGCGCTTTGCGTGCGCCGCTAACTGAACTGGTGGCGCGTGCCTGCTCCGCTTGCTGGCTCACGGCCTCCAAGGTGAAGGCGCCAGTGTCGGCCAACGCTTTGAGCTGCTCCAAATCGGTGATGGACTGCTCAAAAATATGCCCCAGCACGTTGACCGACACTTCGCCTCCAAAGTCGTACTTGCCAAACTCCATGAAGATGTCGCAAGCGGCGTTGGGCACGATGAGCTTGTCCAACACCGCGTCTGGGGCGAACAGGCCGCCGTTGTAGGGTGGTATTTGGCGTGACGGCAGGCCTGTGTCGATGGCGCGAAACAGGGCCTTGTAATGGTCGTACAAGGGCAAAATCATCCAGCCATCACCCTTGTGCACGCTTTTTAAGGTGTCAGCAGGCAACAGGCCGCGCTGCTGGGCAAAAGCCACAAACAAAATGCGATCCAGCAGCTTTTGCGCTGGGGTGATCAGCGCACCAGGCGGCAAGTCATTGGCATGCGCCAGCGCGGTGATGAGTTGCACGCGCCAGCGCTTGTAGTCCGCATAAAGCTCACGGGTGATTTGTTTCTCGATCTGGCCAGACTCGCCCAGCAGCGCCAGCGTGCGCCCGCAGAGCAAGTTGTCTGCCCCCAGC
>MNXW01000333.1 GCA_001871515.1 Comamonadaceae bacterium CG2_30_57_122 | reverse complement strand
CCGACTTCAGTCGGCCATGGCGGGCTGAAGCCCGCCCTACGCAGGGCACGCATGTTTCATGCTTTGGGGTGTCCTTGTTGAACATGGACGTTAGTTGAGGACAGAGCTGGCTGACTTCGTGTAGCTGCGGTCTGTCCCGCAAGGTGGGCATCCAACATCCGACAATTAGTTGAGGACAGAGCTGGCTCACTTCGTGTAGCTGCGGTCTGTCCCGCAAGGTTTCAGGTTTACTGAAAAGCCACCTCGGCAAAGCTGCGCAGTTTGCGGCTGTGGAGCTGGTTCACGCCTTCTTCGCGCAGCAGCTCCAGCGCCCTGATGCCAATGCGCAGGTGCTGGTCAACCCGCTCGCGGTAAAAGTGGTTGGCCATGCCGGGCAGTTTGATTTCGCCGTGCAGCGGTTTGTCGCTCACACACAAGAGCGTGCCGTAGGGCACACGAAACCGGAAGCCGTTGGCCGCAATGGTGGCGCTTTCCATGTCCAGCGCCACGGCGCGGCTCTGGCTGAAGCGGCGTTGCGGGCCGTTGTCGGGCAGCAGCTCCCAGTTGCGGTTGTCGGTAGAGGCCACGGTGCCAGTGCGCATGATGCTTTTGAGGGCTGCCCCTTTGAGCTGGGTGACTTCTGACACGGCAGATTCCAGCGCCACCTGAATTTCAGCCAGCGCGGGTATTGGCACCCACAAGGGCAATTCTTCGTCCAGCACATGGTCTTCACGCACATAGGCATGGGCCAGCACGTAGTCGCCCAGCTGCTGGGTGTTGCGCAGCCCGGCGCAGTGGCCCAGCATGACCCAGGCATGGGGCCGCAGCACGGCAATGTGGTCGGTCATGGTTTTGGCGTTGGCCGGGCCCACACCGATGTTGACCATGGTGATGCCGCTGCCGTCCGGGCGTACCAGGTGGTAGGCGGGCATTTGCGGCAGGCGCGCAGGGGGCTTACCGGGGAAATTGGGGTCAGACCCCAATTTCGTGCCGAAATCGGTATCCGACCCCAATTTGAGTGTGACCACATTGCCGGGCTCCACAAACGCCTGGTACTGGCTGGCCGGGTCTGCCATGGTGGCGTGGCCCAGGGCGATGAATTCATCAATATAAAACTGGTAGTTGGTGAACAGCACAAAGTTCTGAAAATGCTCTGGCGCGGTGCCGGTGTAGTGGCGCAGGCGCTGCAGTGAATAGTCCACGCGCGGCGCGGTGAACAGGCTCAAGGGCTCGGGCTCACCAGCGCGTGGCTCAAACGTGCCGTTGGCAATGCCGTCGTCCATGGCGTTCAGGTCGGGCAGGTCAAACACATCGCGCATGCGCTGGCGGCGCTCGGCACTCAGGCTGCCTTCCACATGGTCGTTGTCGCCAAACGAAAAGTGCACCGGAATCGGCTGGTTGCTGGTGCCCACCTCCAGTTCCACGCCGTGGTTAACCAGCAGCAGGGTGAACTGCTCCAGGTAATAGCGGGCGTAGAGGTCGGGGCGGGTCAAGGTGGTCTCAAAGCGCCCGGGCCCGGCGACAAACCCGTAGCTCAAACGTGCCGATTCGCTGCTGGACTGGCGTGTGACCGTGTGGGTTTGCACCCGCACAAACGGGTAACAGGCGCGCACATGGCCGGGCAATTCGTCACCGGCTACATAGCGCTGCATGGCTTGACGCAGGTGATTGATGCCGCTGTCATAAATCTGGCGCGCCTGGGCCAGGGCGGCGGCTGGGTCGGTGAAGCGCTGGGGGGCAATGAAAGTGGGCAGGTAAGGCATGGCCGCATTGTTCCATGCCTGTGTGACCGGGCAGGGACGACGGCCATTTCAAAGCTGCCATACTCTTCGTTTTTAAACCGTGCAAAGAGTCAAGGCATGTTGAAATTTACCTGCTGCAATGAAGTCAGCCAGTTTTCCGAACCCAGTCAAGCCGCCTTGTTGCGCGGCATCGTGCGCGGCTTTGAGCGTGAGTGTTTGCGCGTCGACCGCAACGGCCAATTGGCCAAGACGCCGCACCCGGCCAGCCTGGGCGCCAAGCTGACCCATCCGTGGATCACCACCGACTATGCCGAGAGCCTGCTGGAGTTCATCACCCCGCCCTCCAGCGACCCCCACTTTCCGCTGACATTTTTGACCGACATCCACCGCTTCAGCGCCCAGCAGCTCGGCGGGGAATACCTGTGGGCCGGCTCCATGCCGTGCAAGATTGGCCCAGATCACGAGATCGCGATTGCCAACTATGGCAGCAGCAATGCCGCACGTTTCAAGATGGTTTACCGTGAGGGGCTAGGGCTGCGCTACGGCCGCGCCATGCAGACCATTGCCGGGGCGCATTACAACTGGTCGCTGCCCAATGAATTCTGGCAGGCCTTGCAAACGTGTTGCAGCGGGGCATCTGGGTTGCAAGATTTCATCAGCGAGCGCTACTTTGGGCTGATCCGCAATTTCTTGCGCTACGGCTGGCTGGTGCCCTATTTGTTTGGTGCTTCGCCAGCCCTGTGCCAGTCGTTCCTGCAAGGCCACACCTCTGATTTGACCGAGCTGGCCCCAGGCACCTTGCACGGCCCCTTTGCCACCAGCTTGCGCATGAGCGATCTGGGCTACCAAAATCACGCGCAAGACAAGCTGGCCATCAGCTTCAATTCACTGGCTGACTACACCCAGGGGCTGGAAGCCGCCATTCGCACCCCCGACCCCTACTACGCCGAGTTGGGCGTGTGCGATGGCACGCACTGGAAGCAACTCAGCAGCAACGTGCTGCAGCTGGAGGCCGAGTTCTACGCGCCGATGCGTCCCAAGCGGGTCGCCCCTGAGGGCATGCGCCCGGCCAAGGCGCTTAAAACCATGGGGGTGCAGTATGTGGAGATGCGCCTGTTTGACCTGAACCCGTTCATCGACATTGGCATCGCGCCCGAGCAGCCGCTGTTTGCCGATGTGCTGCTGCTGATGTGCCTGTTTCGCGCCAGCCCGCCGATCAGCAGCCGCGAGCAAGGCGAAAACGACGAGAACAAACACCGCGTGGTCACCCGTGGCCGCCAACCGGGCTTGCAACTGCTGGTGCACAACCATGAGCAGCCCCTGAACACACTGGCGCACGAGTTGTTTGACGACATGGCCCCGTTTGCGGCCATGCTGGATGCCGCTTACGGTGGCCAGCGCTACGCACAGGCCATGCAAGACTTGCGCGGGCGCATCGACGCCCCTGAGTCCACCCCTTCGGCTCAGGTGGTGGAGGCGGTGAAAAAGCAAGGCAGCTACTTTGACTTTGCCTACGCCCAGTCCAAAACCCACACCCAAGCCCTGCAAGCGGTGGGGCTACCAGAGCAGACCTTGGCCGATTTCAAGTCCAGCGTGCAGACCTCTCTGCAGGCGCAGCAGCAGTTGGATGCAGCCCCAGAAGGCGCGTTTGAAGACTATGTGAAGGCCTACTTTGACTGAGGTTGCGGGAGGCATCCGATGGCTGAAAATGCTCACGCAGCCGCCCGGTGAAGACCATAGCCGGGCGCGTCCCATGCACGGTTCAGATGGGCTGCGCCTGTGTTCATAAATTTATAACAAAATGGCCTCTAGCCCTTGTATATAAAGCGCAACTAGCTATTTAAATAATAGCAATTTATTGAATGACTTTCACGCGCTGCCCCACAGCTGGCGCGCCACCGCCGTAA
>MNXW01000187.1:3644-4099 GCA_001871515.1 Comamonadaceae bacterium CG2_30_57_122 | reverse complement strand
TTGTTTATAACATTCAGCAGCTTGGCATGTACCCCGCCAAAGCCGCCATTGCTCATGCACAAAATGTGGTCACCGCCGCGCGCGGCCTGCGCCACTTGTTCGACCAATGCCTCAATGCTGTCGGCCACCTGGGCACGCTCGCCCATCAGTGCCAGCGCCTCGGTGGCATTCCAGCCCAGGCCGCCGCTGTGGCAGAAAGCCAGGTCGGCGTGCGCGAGGCTCCAAGGCAGTTGCGCCTTCATGGTGCCGAGTTTCATGGTGTTGGAGCGCGGCTCAAACACCGCCAGAATGCGCTCACCCGCTTTCAGGGTGCGGCGCAAGCCGTCTACCGTGGTGCGGATCGCCGTGGGGTGGTGGGCAAAGTCGTCGTACACCGTGATGTCACCGGTAGCGGTTTTGATGGTTCCACGCAGCTCCATGCGGCGTTTCACATTCTCAAAGCGGCTCAGCGCCTG
>MNXW01000187.1:0-3635 GCA_001871515.1 Comamonadaceae bacterium CG2_30_57_122 | reverse complement strand
AGCGACCCAGCGCCTGCGCAGCAACTTCGGGTGAAATCCCCACGTGTTCTGCTGCTGCGATGGCCGCCAGGGCGTTGAGCTGGTTGTGGATGCCGCTCAGTGGCCAGCTCACGTGACCCACCCGCTGACCTTGCTGCAAGACATCAAAGTCGTGGGCTTCGCCCTGGGCGGTGAAGTCGCTCACCGCCGCGCCAAAGCTGCGCACCCGGCTCCAGCAACCCATGTGCAGCACGCGAGCCAGGCTTTCTTCGAGCCCATTGACCACCACGCGGCCGCTACCCTGTGCGCCTGCGCCGGGCACGGTACGCACCAAGTGGTGAAATTGACGCTCGATGGCAGCCAGATCATCAAAGATGTCGGCATGATCGAATTCCAGGTTGTTCAGCACGGCGGTGCGTGGACGGTAGTGCACAAACTTGCTGCGTTTGTCAAAAAAGGCGGTGTCGTATTCGTCGGCCTCAATCACAAAGGTCTTGCCTTGCCCCAGCCGCGCCGATACGCCAAAGTTAAGCGGCACGCCACCGACCAGAAAACCCGGCTGCAAGCCTGCAGTGTGCAAAATCCAGCTGGTCATGGCCGTGGTGGTGGTTTTGCCATGGGTGCCGGCAATGGCGATCACATGGCGACCTTGCAACACCTGTTCCGACAGCCATTGCGGTCCACTGGTGTAGGGCAGGCCCGCGTCCAGAATGGCTTCCATCAATGGAAACTTGGGCGTTCCGTCCGCCAGGTGAGCGCGGCTGACCACATTGCCGACCACAAACACATCGGGTTGGAGTGCCAGTTGCTCCGCTCCAAAGCCTTCGATCAGGTCAATGCCCAAGGCGCGCAGCTGGTCGCTCATCGGCGGATAAACGCCCGCATCGCAGCCGGTAACTTTGTGACCCGCTTCGCGCGCCAAGGCTGCCAGCCCCCCCATGAAGGTACCGCAGATGCCAAGAATATGAATATGCATGCGCAGATTTTAGGCGGCAGTGGCAGCTGCGCTGAAGGCAGTGAACCAGCTTCAATGCCCGGCTGGCATGGCTTGCATGCAAAGCAAGGCAAAATGCAGCGCATGACAGATACAAGCTTGGAAATTGCTGCACTGGCTGCGCGTTGGGTGGTGGAAGAAGGGCTTGAATATGGCCCGGCCAAACAGCGCGCGGCCAAACAATTGGGCGTGCATGGCCGCGCCGCCTTGCCCGCCAATGATTTGCTTGAGGAGGCGGTGAGAGACTACATTGCCGTCTTCTGCGCCGACACCCAAGCCCAGGAGTTGGCCGCCTTGCGCCAGCTGGCGTTGCACTGGATGGATCGTCTGGCCGTGTTTCGGCCGCATTTGGGCGGGGCGGTATGGCGTGGCACGGCCACCAAAAATTCTGACATTTACTTGCAGTTGTTTTGTGATGACTGCAAATCAGCTGAAATTGCACTCATTGACCAACGCGTTAACTACCTTCCCCGAACCGTAACCGGCTTCACTGGCACTGAAGTTGAAGCCTTGAGCGTGCACGCCTTTTGCCCCGCACTGAAAGAAGAAATTGGCGTGCACTTGATGGTGTATGACTTTGATGATGTGCGTGGTGCGCTTAAACCCGATGCCCGTGGCCGTGCGCCGCGCGGCGATGCAGTGGCACTGCGCCGCTTGATGGAGGAACTTCTCACATGACAACTGGTGTTACTCCACCCAAAGTGTCCCGGCGCGGCTGGCTGGCGGCCTCCACCGGCCTTGCCCTGGCAGGCGTTGGTGCAGGGCTGACCTGGCGCACCTCGCAACGCCAAAACAAAGCCCTGTCAAAGGCCGAGCAGCAGTTTTGGCAGCAGCAGTTTACCCAGCCAGATGGTCACACCCTGATCGCCAGCGCCCTGAAAGGCAAGCCGTTGGTGCTGAATTTTTGGGCAACCTGGTGTCCCCCTTGTATTGATGAACTTCCGTTATTGAACGCTTTTTTCAATAAAAATAAGGCCAACGGCTGGCAAGTGCTTGGATTGGCCGTTGACCAAGCCACGCCTGTCAATCGCTTTTTAGCCCAATCCCCACTGGCTTTTCCAGTAGCATTAGCCGGATTTCCCGGCATTGAAGTTAGCAAATCACTTGGGAATTTGAACGGCAGCTTGCCGTTTACCGTAGTTTTTAACCCTGCGGGTCAAGTCGTGCACCGTAAAATGGGACGCCTGAATCCTGAAGACCTTGATGCGTGGGCGCGCTTGCCAATTTGATCATCCAGTCGACCTACATGTAAACTAGGACTCTTTTGACTTGATTTGACGAAAATTATTGCACGTTAGCTAAAAATAAAGCGCAATTCTGTTTGTCACCCTATTTCCCCCGTTGGAGACCTTATGGATCTTAGAAAACTCAAAACTCTGATTGACCTGGTATCAGAATCAAACGTCTCGGAGCTCGAAATCACTGAAGCAGAAGGCAAAGTCCGCATCGTCAAAGGCACAACCATGATGGTGCAGCAATATGCGCCAGTGGCTCTGCCTGTCGCATCCCCTGCGCCTGTTACGGCAAGTACAGCGCCCGTGGCCGCTGCGGCTCCGGTTGAATCAGGCCATACCGTCAAGTCACCCATGGTGGGCACTTTTTACCGGGCGGCTTCTCCCGGAGCCAAATCATTTGTCGAAATTGGTGACACGGTCAAGGAAGGCGACACCCTGTGCATCATTGAGGCCATGAAAATCCTCAATGAAATTGAGTCCGACAAAGCCGGCACGGTGCGCAAGATTTTGTCAGACAACGGTCTCGCAGTGGAATACGGACAGCCCCTGTTCATCATCGAATAAGGCCAGACACAGCCCATGTTTAAGAAAATTCTGGTTGCCAACCGGGGTGAGATTGCCCTGCGGATTCAACGTGCTTGCCGTGAGCTTGGCGTTCAGGCGGTGATGGTCTATTCAGAAGCTGACCGCGAAGCCAAATACGTCAAGCTGGCTGAAGAAGCGGTGTGCATCGGCCCGGCGGCATCGGCATTCAGTTACCTGAACATGCCTGCCATCATCTCGGCGGCCGAGGTAACCGATGCCGAAGCCATTCACCCTGGCTATGGCTTTCTGAGTGAAAACGCTGATTTTGCCGAACGGGTGGAGCGCAGCGGCTTCCAGTTTATTGGTCCTACACCAGAGTCGATTCGCCTGATGGGCGACAAGGTGTCTGCCAAACAGGCCATGATCAAAGCCGGGGTGCCTTGCGTGCCCGGCTCTGAAGGCGAATTGCCCGATGACCCGATGCAAATCAAGCGCATGGCCAAGTCGGTGGGTTATCCGGTCATCATCAAGGCGGCAGGCGGTGGCGGCGGGCGCGGCATGCGTGTGGTGCATACCGAAGCCGCACTGGTCAATGCCGTGGCCATGACCAAAGCAGAGGCTGGTGCAGCCTTTGGCAACCCGGCGGTCTACATGGAAAAGTTTTTGCAAAACCCGCGCCATGTGGAAATCCAAATCCTAGCCGACAAATACAAGAACGCGGTTTACCTGGGAGAGCGCGACTGTTCGATGCAGCGTCGGCATCAAAAGGTCATCGAAGAAGCACCTGCGCCCGGAATCCCGCGAAAATTGATTGAGCGCGTGGGCGAGCGTTGCGTGGCAGCCTGCAAGCGCATTGGCTACCGGGGCGCAGGCACCTTTGAATTCCTGTACGAAGACGGCGA
>MNXW01000162.1 GCA_001871515.1 Comamonadaceae bacterium CG2_30_57_122 | reverse complement strand
ACTCCAGCACGTGCAGATAGTTGTCTGCAGCGCGCGGTTGCGACAGCGCCACCTGCGTCTGCGTCATCAGGTTGCTCACGGGGGTGCGCAGTTCGTGGGCGATGTCGCTGGAAAAATCCGACAAGCGTTTGAACGCTTCTTCCAGCCGCGCCAGCATGTCGTTGAGCGACTGCGCCAGCTCGGCCAGCTCCACCGGCATGCGTTGCAGCGACACGCGATGGTTGAGTTGCTGCGCGGTCACCACCTGGGCCTGTTCGCGCATGGCGCGCAGGGGGTGGAGTGCGCGCCGCACCGACCACCAGCCCAGCAGCGCCATCAGCACCGCGGCACCCGCCACAAAAAGCCACAGCGTTTGCAAAAAGGCCTGCATGTAGGTCTGGTGGTGGCCAATGTGAATCGCCGCTGCTACAACAACCGAAGCTGGGTGCCCTGTTGCATCAAGGGCTGCAGTGGGAATTTGCTGTGCCAGGCCGCGGTAGGTCTGGTCTGCCAGTTGCCACAGCGCGGGTTGCCCCGGGCGCTGTCTGGCCTGGGCCGCCACGACGGCGGGGTCAAAGCTGGCGTTGGCGGTGGCAAAAATGACGGCTTGGTCGGCATCCAGCAGCATCACCTCCAGCCCGTGGTGGCCGATGAGCGAGCGCGCCAACTGGTGCGAGAGTTGCGTCAGGTCGCTGGGTGCGCTCACAGTTTGCAGGGCCTGCGCAATCAGCTCCATCTTGCCCGAGAGCACCTCCATGTCGAGCGCTTCAAAATGCTTCTCGACCGAATTCGACACCACCCAACCCAGCCCCAGCAGCACGGCCGTGCCCACGCCAACAAACATCAGCGTCAGCCTGCGGGTCAGCGAAAAGCCACTCAAGGGGTGCAAGGCGGCGCCTCCAGCACGTAGCCCATGCCGCGCACGGTGCGGATCAGTTTGGGCTCAAACGCGTCGTCCACCTTGGCGCGCAGGCGGCGCATGGCCACTTCGATCACGTTGGTGTCACTGTCAAAGTTCATGTCCCACACCTGCGACGCAATCAACGAGCGCGGCAACACCTCGCCCTGGCGGCGCAGCAGCAGCTCCAGCAAGGCGAACTCTTTGGCGGTGAGGTCAATGCGCTGGCTGGCACGGCTGACGCGACGGCGCAGCAGGTCAAGTTCCAGGTCTGCCGCGTGCAGGCTGGTTTCGGCTGGTGCTTTGCTGCCCCGGCGCAGCAGCGTGCGCACGCGCGCCAGCAGCTCCGAGAAAGCAAACGGCTTGACCAGGTAGTCGTCGGCACCCAGCTCCAGCCCCTTGACACGGTCGTCTACCGCGTCGCGCGCGGTCAGAAACATGACGGGCAGGTCTTTGCGCGCGTGGCGAATACCCGAGAGCACGCCCCAGCCGTCCAGGCCAGGCAGCATCACGTCCAGAATCGCCAGGTCAAAGGGTTCGGTCAACGCCAGATGCAACCCGTCGTGGCCGTTGCGTGCCAGATCGACGGTGAAACCGGCCTCGCTCAGGCCTTGACGCAGGTAGTCGCCGGTCTTGGGCTCGTCCTCGACGATCAGTATTTTCATTCGGGAAGGGTGGCAAACAGCATGGCGCGATTCTGCCCTGCCGGGCTGTGCAGGTGGCCCGGATAACAAAAAAGTAATCTGGCGGTCAGCTTGTGGTGGGTTGGTGGCAGGCACACTTGCGGAGTTGACATTTTCTGGCCTCTGATGTTTTTATTTTATGAAAGAAAACCCATGAAAGCCCTTACCAATAAAGCGCTAACAGCTCTTGTTTTTGTAGTTTCTTTGCCCGCTGTGGCGCAAATGGACCACAGTGCCCACATGGCGCAGAGCGCCAAAACCCCAGCCACAGCCAGCGCCGATGCCATGGGCGACGGCCAGGTCAAGAAGGTGGACAAAACCAAAGGCACCGTCACCCTGCAACACGGCGCGTTGCCCAACGGCATGCCGCCCATGACCATGGCCTACAAGCTCAAGGACGCAGCCTGGCTTGACAAGCTCAAAGCGGGTCAAAAAATCCGCTTTGCCACCGACCCCGCTGATGGTGGCATGACGGTGACCAACATCGAACTGGTCAAGTAATCCATCAGCGACAATTTGTAGCGTATGAAGCCGACCGCCCCAACCCGCATTTTTGCCGCCTGGTTGGTCGCTGCTGTGGCGGCACTGGGCGCGCTGTTCATGAGCGAGGTGATGGGTCTGGCCCCGTGCGTGCTGTGCTGGTGGCAGCGCATCTTCATGTTTCCGCTGGTGCTGATTCTGGCGCTGGGGCTGTTCCCGTTTGACCCCAAGGTAACGCGCTATGCGCTACCGCTGGCCGTCATGGGTCTGGGCCTGGCAGCGTTTCACGTGTTGCTTACCTTGGGCATCATCCCGGAGGCGCTGGCACCGTGTCGCCAAGGCATTCCATGCAAAACGATCCAGATTGAATGGTTTGGTTTTGTGACGATCCCGCTGTTGTCCCTGTTCGCTTTCTTAATCATCAACGGTCTGCTGTTGGCAGCCCACCGGAGTTCTTCCAAATGAAACAAAGAAATCTTTTCATCGCTGTGCTTGCGTTGCTGATTCTGGCGTTTGCAGGTGGCGCGTTTTTTTACAAAAAACAGCAAGCCGAGCAAGCCGCCCAAAACGCGGCCAACAACATGGCTGCGCTGGTGCGTGCCGATGCTCAGAGCTTTGGCAACCCCAATGCGCCGGTGCATATCGTTGAATTTTTTGACCCGGCGTGTGGCACTTGCCGCGAGTTTTATCCGCTGGTCAAAGCCATGATGACGGCGCACCCGGACAAGATTCGTCTGACGATGCGTTACGCGCCGTTTCACCCGGGCTCGGAGGCGGTGGTGAAGGTGCTGGAAGCGTCGCGCAAGCAGGACAAGTTTGAAACCACACTAGAGGCGTTGTTTGCGGGTCAGGACAAATGGGTCATCAACCACACCTCACACGTCGAGATGACCGGCCCGATTCTGGAGAGCACGGGCATGGACATGGCTCGGCTGCAAAACGATGCCAACGCCCCGGCAGTGGCCGCCATGATTGTGCGTGACCTGGCGGACGCCAAGACCATGAACGTGACCATGACGCCTGAGTATTTTGTCAACGGCAAACCGTTACCGCAGTTCGGCTTTGAAGAGCTGAAAAAACTCGTCGACGACGAACTCGCCAACACCCAATAGGTTCACCATGAAGATTGATTTACAGACCACAGCGCTGGTGGCGCTGCTGGTTTTAGGGGGCGCTGTGCCCGTGCTGGCGCAAGAGGCACCACCCGGTGCGCAGCTTGAAGAACTTTTGACCCTGGCCAGGCAGGCCAACCCCGACCTGGCGGCGCGCCGCTTTGAGGCCGATGCCAACGCCGCCAAGGTGCTCCCGGCGGGTGCGCTGCCTGACCCGCGCTTGCGTGTGGAGTTGATGGACATCACCCGACAAGGGGCACAAAACCCGACGCTGTGGCCCAGTGATGTTGGCCAAACCAAGTACACGTTGATCCAGACGCTGCCCTGGTTTGGCAAACTGGGGCTCAAGCAAGACATGACCGAACAGCTGGCGCAAGCAAGCCAGAGCAACGTGCAGATCACCTGGCTGGACATTGCCGGGCGCATCAAGGTGCTGCAGGCGCAGCGCTATTTCTTGCACCAGTCAATCAAGCTTAACAGCGAACTGGTCGAGCTGGTCACACCGCTGGAACAGGTGGCCCAAGTGCGTTATGCGGGGGGCCTGAGCCCGCAGCAAGACGCCATCCGGGCACAGGTGGAGTTGACCCGTTTGCAGACCGAGTTGGCTGCGTTCAACGGTGCCTATGCCCAAGCCAATGCCCGACTCAATGCCTTGTTGGCGCGACCCGCCCAACTGGCGCTGGCCGCGCCGCAGCCGCTGAAGGGCTTGTCCGAAGCAAGCAAGCTGGATGCAGCCACATTGGCCGAGCGCGTTCAGCGCAACAACCCGCAACTGTTTGCCGAGCAAGCGCGCATTCGTGCGGCCGAGCTGTCCAAGGATTTGACCTTCAAGAACCGTTACCCTGATTTCACGCTGGCGTTGGTGCCGACACAACGACAAAACTCGATTGCCGAGTGGGGTCTGATGCTCGAGCTCAACATTCCGCTACAGCAAGGCACAAGGCGCGCCCAAGAGGCACAGGCGTTGGCTGAACTGGAGGCCGTGCGGGCGCGGCAAGAGGCATTGGCCAACAAACTGCTGGGCGACCTGTCTGACAACCTGGCAGGGCTTTTGGCTGCCCAGGACACCGAAAAACTGGTGGCCAACAGTTTGTTGCCGCAGGCGCAATTGACCTTTCAGGCGGCGTTGGCGGGTTATGAAAACGGCAAACTGAACTTTGCCACCTTGCTG
>MNXW01000312.1 GCA_001871515.1 Comamonadaceae bacterium CG2_30_57_122 | reverse complement strand
CGAGTCAAAAGGCGCTGTCCAATCGGGCTGACTTGTTGGCCGAAGAGGTTCGTAAGGCCACGTTTGAAATTGTTCAACGCGAACGCGAAACCGTGGTGCGCCTGTCCAAGGCGGCCGAATACCGTGACCCTGAAACTGGGGCACATATTTTGCGCATGGCGCACTACTCAGAACTCATTTCACGGGGCTTGGACATGCCTGCCGAGCAGTGCAGTTTGCTGCTCGATGCAGCGCCGATGCACGACATTGGCAAAGTGGGTATTGCGGATCACATCCTGCTCAAACCCGGCCGGTTGACGCCGCAAGAGTTTGAGGTCATGAAACAACATGCCATGTACGGCTATGAAATCCTCAAAGGTAGTGCTTCAAAGGTGTTGCAGGCGGGAGCCGACATTGCCCGTGCGCACCACGAGAAATTTGATGGTTCAGGTTACCCGGACGGACTTCAGGGAGAGACCATCCCGATCTTCAGCCGTATCGTTGCGGTGGCTGATGTGTTTGATGCGCTGACCTCTGAGCGACCTTACAAAAAAGCCTGGTCGCTGGAGCGCGCATCAGAGCACATCAAAGCCAGTTCGGGCACGCACTTTGATCCCAAGTGTGTGACCGCATTTTTTGCCAATTGGGAAAAAGTGCTTGAAATTCGTCATTGCTTCAGTGACGATGCGCCAGATTCAGTTTGGATGGCAACCTCATTTATGCAAAAAGTATAGCTAATAACCCTTATTTATTAAGAGCTATAGGCTATTTATCTTAAGACCAATACCGGAATGTGGGAATGCGTCAGCACCTGCTGGGTTTCGCTGCCCAGCAGCAGACGCTTGACACCCCGGCGGCCATGTGAGGCCATCACGATCAAATCGCATTTGTGTTTTTTGGCGGTGGCGATGACTGCATCGGACACCACATCAGACTTGATGGTCAGCGCCCGCGTTTTGACCCCCTGAAGCTCGGCGGCTTTTTTGACCTCATCTACCACGGCTTGTCCTTCGTCGGCCCACTGTTTTTCGATCCGGCCAATCTCGGCCGCTTGCAGGGCCAGACCGCCTTCAAAATAACTTTGCGGGTAACGCGGCACTACTTTCAGGGCAACCAGACTCGCGCCTGTGAGTGCGGCCAAACTGATGGCGCTGCTTACGGCTTTTTTGGACAAGGTCGATCCATCGGTAGCTACAAGAATTTTGTCGTACATGGCTGTATCTCCTGCGGGTTGAAAGTTTCAGCATAACCTTACACTAAGCAGTGTCCTTGATCCAGGTCAGGCAAGCTGCATCTCTTACCCGTTTATCGTTCAAAAATGCCCCTTCTATTGGATAAATTTCCGGCCTTGGATGTGCCGATGTTGGCCAGCAAATCACCTGTTCAAGATGCCGACGGCATCGGGTCAAACGCGATCGAAACGCTGGCGTTGTTGGATGATGAGCAAGAGTGGCGCGTTTTCAGCCGCGAGCTTGTCAATGCGCCTGGTTGTTGGGAATCTAATGTGCTGATCGAGGGTATGCACTGCGCGGCCTGTGCGCTTTCGATTGAGGATGCGTTGAAGTCCGTGCCAGGCGTGCTCAAGGCCGAGGTGAGTGCTGGCAGTCACCGTGCCAAGGTAGTCTGGTTGGCTGAGGCTGTAGCCCCCTCGGGCTGGATGACGGCTGTGTCTCATGCCGGGTACACAGCATTGCCTGCCAATGACGCGTTTGTCCGGGAACGTCGCCAAGTGCAGGCGCGCAAAGCGCTGTGGCGCATGATGGTGGCGGGCTTGTGCATGATGCAGGTCATGATGTATGCCTACCCGGCGTACACGGCAACCCCGGGAGATTTGTCCCTGGAACTGGAGCAATTGTTGCGTTGGGCCTCCTGGCTGCTCAGTTTGCCGGTGTTGCTGTTCTCTTGTGGCCCGTTTTTCAGCAATGCGTGGCGCGATGTGCTGCACCGACGAATCAGCATGGATTTACCTGTGGCTCTGGGGATGTTGATTACCTTTGCCGTGAGTTCTGCGGGTACCTTTGACCCCAAGGGAATTTTTGGGGCACAGGTTTATTTTGATTCTTTCACTATGTTTGTTTTTTTTCTGCTGTTTGGTCGCTGGCTAGAGTTGCGGTTGCGCGACCGCACGGCAGGTGCGCTGGAGGCCCTGATGAACCGCCTGCCAGACAGTGTGAGCCGGCTCAAGGCCGATGGAAGTTACGAACGCGTGTCGGTCCGGCAATTGCGGATGGATGACGTGATTCGCGTGAGGCCTGCAGAAGCTTTTCCGGCTGATGGTGTGCTGCTGCAAGGCATCACGTCGGTTGATGAATCGTTATTAACTGGAGAGTCGCGCCCCGTTTCCCGGCAGGTGGGAGACCAGGTTATTTCAGGTAGCCACAACCTTTCAGCCTTGGTGCAGATGCGCGTGGATCGTGTGGGTGAAGCCACCCGATTTGCACAAATTGTCAGTTTGATGGAAAGTGCGTCCACCACCAAGCCGCCGTTGGCACGGCTGGCCGACACCATTGCCAAGCCGTTTTTGTTAGGGGTTTTGTTGGCTGCAGGCCTGGCCTGTGCGTACTGGTGGCAGACTGACCCCGAAAAAGCCCTGATGGTGGCGGTGTCGGTATTGGTGGTGACTTGCCCTTGCGCATTGTCATTGGCAACACCTGCTGCCATGTTGTCTGCTGCCGGGGCGCTGGCTAAGCGTGGCGTGCTGGTGCGGCGGCTGGATGCCTTTGAGTCGCTGGCAGCAGTGGACACCGTGATGTTCGATAAAACCGGTACCTTGACCCGCGATGCCATGGTGTTGGCGCAGACACGGGTGCGTGACGGTGTGACACCGCTGCAAGCTTTGGCCATGGCTGCGGCGCTGGCTCAGCACTCTCTGCATCCGGTTTCAAAAGCGCTGGTCGCCGCTTTAAATCAGATATCGCAGGTTGTGGTCTGGCAGGCAACCCAAGTGGTCGAGGTTTCTGGTCAGGGGGTGCGCGGGTTGGTGCATAAAGAAAATTCAGATGAACCAGGCGAATGGTTGAAGTTGGGTTCTTCCAGGTTTAATGACATGACGGATGCAACTTTAGACACATTGCAGGTTCATTTGAGTAACGACCGAGGTTGGCTGGCTAGTTTTGAGTTCCAGGAAGACATTCGCGCAGATGCAACTGAAACCATCAGTGCCCTCAAGCGTGAAGGCGTTGATGTGTATCTGCTTTCTGGTGATGCCAGTGTATCTGCACGCCGGGTGGCTGAAAAAGTAGGTATTTCAGAAGTGCGAGGGGAGTGCTCCCCACAGGCCAAGCTTGATTTTTTGCGCGAATCCCAGGTTCAGGGGCACAAAGTTGCCGTGGTGGGTGATGGCTTGAATGATGGCCCGGTGTTGGCGGGGGCACATGTGGCATTTGCTTTTGGGCAAGCCGTGCCCTTGGCGCAAGCGCAAGCAGACTTTTTGGTGTCTAGTAGTCGGTTAACGGATGTGGTGGAGGCCTTGCTTTTATCGCGCCGTACGCTGGCCGTGGTGAGGCAGAATTTGTGGTGGGCCGCCATCTACAACGCCGTATGTGTGCCTTTGGCTGTTTTGGGTTTGCTACCGGCCTGGCTGGCAGGCCTGGGCATGGCTACCAGTTCTTTGCTGGTTGTATTGAATGCGTTGCGGCTTTCCGGAACTTTAAAACTTGATCGGAGTCAATGATGGACATTCTTTATATGCTGGTGCCTTTGTCTGTGGTGTTGGTGTTTTTTATCATTGGTGGCATCTGGTGGGCCATTCACAGTGGCCAGTTCGACGATATCGAGCAAGAAGGCGAGAGAATTCTTAAGGATTGATAATGTTTTTGATGACAATTTGATTTGTATCAAACGATTTACACTTTGGATCGTGGATACTAATCGATGTATAAACTGAAAAGAGGTGAGCATGGCATTTCCAAATACGCAGGCAACAACTTACAACGACAAGGTTGTAAGGCAGTTTGCCATCATGACTGTGGTGTGGGGTGTGGTGGGTATGCTGGTTGGCGTGATCATCGCCTCCCAACTGGCTTGGCCAGAACTCAACTTTGGTATTTCTTTCTTGTCATTTGGTCGACTACGGCCTTTGCACACCAATGCGGTTATTTTTGCCTTTGGTGGTTGCGGTTTGTTTGCCACGTCGTACTACGTGGTTCAGCGCACCTGTCAGGTGCGTTTATTCAGCGACAAGCTGGCATCGTTCACTTTTTGGGCTTGGCAACTGGTTATTCTTTCTGCTGCCATCTCCTTGCCACTTGGTTACACGCAGGGTAAAGAGTATGCGGAATTGGAATGGCCGATTGACATTCTGATCACCTTGGTCTGGGTCGCGTATGCCATCAACTTCTTTGGCACGATTGGTACTCGAAAAGTAAAACATATTTACGTGGCCAATTGGTTTTTTGGTGCGTTTATCCTGGCGGTGGCGCTTTTACACCTGGTGAATAGTGCCTTCATTCCCGCTGAAGCGATGAAGTCTTATTCGGCTTATGCTGGCGTACAGGATGCCATGGTGCAATGGTGGTATGGGCACAATGCGGTGGGTTTCTTCCTGACTGCTGGCTTCCTGGGCATGATGTATTACTTCATCCCAAAGCAAGCGGGTCGTCCGGTCTACTCATATCGCCTGTCCATCGTTCACTTTTGGGCGTTGATCTTTACTTACATGTGGGCGGGTCCACACCATTTGCATTACACCGCGTTGCCCGACTGGACTCAGTCGCTGGGCATGGTGTTTTCGCTGATTCTTTTGGCACCCAGTTGGGGCGGCATGATCAACGGCATCATGACCTTGTCTGGCGCGTGGCACAAACTGCGTGACGACCCGATTCTGCGTTTCCTGATCGTGTCACTGTCCTTCTACGGTATGTCTACTTTTGAAGGCCCGATGATGGCCATTAAGACGGTGAATGCCTTGTCTCACTATACCGATTGGACGGTGGGTCACGTGCACTCTGGTGCCTTGGGTTGGGTGGGCTTGGTGACCATGGGCTCCATGTATTACCTGATTCCGCGTTTGTTTGGTCAAAAATCGATGTTCAGTGTGAAAGCCATTGAAGTTCACTTTTACATGGCCACCATTGGTATCGTGCTCTACATCGCTGCGCTGTGGATTGCCGGTGTGATGCAAGGTCTGATGTGGAGGTCTATCAATGCCGATGGCACTTTGACCTATACCTTTGTGGAATCTGTTAAAGCCAGCTATCCGTTTTATGTGCTTCGCCTGGCGGGCGGGTTGCTGTACCTCACCGGCATGATCATCATGCTATGGAACACCATCAAAACTGCTACGGCGGGTCGTTCGGTTACCGTGAACGTTCCTGCGTTTGTCGCACACGCTTGAGGAAATAAATCATGTCTACATCCAATCAAAGCAGCGGCTTTTCCCACGCAAGCATCGAAACCAATAATGGGTTGATGATTGTTTTGATGTTAATTGTGCTGTTGTTCGGCGGCTTGGTCGAGATCGTGCCACTTTTCTACCAAAAATCGACCACCATACCTGCGCCTGGCCTCAAACCCTACACATCGCTTCAGTTGGCTGGGCGCGATATTTACACTCGTGAAGGTTGCTACAACTGTCACTCGCAAATGATTCGCCCATTCCGAGCTGAAACCTTGCGTTATGGTCCCTACTCAAAAGCCAATGAGTTTGTGTATGACCATCCGTTCCAGTGGGGCAGTAAGCGTACTGGTCCCGATCTGCACCGCGTGGGCGGCAAGTACAGTGACCAGTGGCAAATTACCCACTTGAACAATCCGCGTGACCTGGTGCCGGAGTCAATCATGCCCGCCTATCCCTGGCTCTTGAAAACGCCAGTGAGTGCGGCCACGATGCCGTCTCATATGACCGCACTGCGCAGAGTGGGCGTACCTTATACCGATGCTGAAATTGCAGCCTCTGTGGAGGAACTCAAGGACAAGACCGAAATGGATGCCGTGGTGGCTTACCTTCAGGTTTTGGGAACAACATCAAAATAAACAGGAGACCTCCATGGAGTTTGATGTCAATACCCTTCGCTCTTTGTACACGTTACTCAGTTTTTTAAGTTTTATCGGAATCATTGCGTGGGTCTTCGCACGCAAAAATACCGCTGACTTTGACAAAGCTGCAAATTTGCCTTTTGAGCAAGATTGACCCTTTCACCTGATAGGAAAAAAAATGAGTGATTTCACAAGCAATTTTTGGGAAATTTATATTTCCGGTATCGCTTTGGTTGGCATTGTTGCCTGTCTGATTTTGTTGATTGTTACAGGCAAAATCAAAGCAGCTACAGCAGCTGACAACACCACCGGTCACGTTTGGGACGGTGACTTGCGCGAAATGAACAACCCTTTGCCCCGTTGGTGGAGTTACATGTTTGTTTTGACGATTGTTTTTGCCTTGGCATACCTTGTGTTGTACCCAGGGCTTGGCAGCTACAAGGGAACTCTAGGCTGGTCATCTGCAAAATTGCATGCAGATGAAGTGGCAAAAGGCAATGCTGAAATTGCTCCCATTTATGCCAAGTTCGTGTCCATGAAACCTGAGGATGTGGCCAAGGACGCGCAGGCGATGGCTATTGGTGAACGTTTGTATGGCAACAACTGTGCGCAGTGTCACGCGTCAGATGCCCGGGGTAATAAGGGCTTTCCAAATTTGACCGATGGCGATTGGCTGCATGGCGGTACCACTGACAAGATCAAGGAAACCATTACCGGTGGTCGTGCTGGCAACATGCCACCCATGGCTGCTGCGGTTGGCTCGGCTGATGATGTCAAAAACGTTGCACAGTATGTCTTGAGTTTGTCGGGTAGCCCACATGATTCAGCCCGTGCCGCTTTGGGGCAAGAAAAGTTTGTGATTTGCGCTGCTTGTCATGGCCCGGACGGCAAGGGGATGCAGGCGGTGGGTTCTGCCAATTTGACCGACAAAATCTGGTTGCATGGTTTTGGCGAAAAAGCAATTATTGAGATGGTCAATAATGGTAAGGTGAATGTCATGCCTGCTCAAGCTGGACGTTTGACTGAAGACCAAATTCATGTGCTGACGGCGTACATTTGGGGTTTGTCGAACAAATAATTTTGTTTAACCCAAACAATTCATGCAAGCACGAAGTGCTGCCTAATGGATGATTTGGGTTTAAGGAACTCTTAAAGACTTGGCTGACCAAAGCGGTAGTCAAGTCTTTTTTCTTTCTGAGTCAGGATAAGTTGTGTCATCACCAATCGCATCAAAACGCAAGGTCATTCCCATAGTCGCTGAAGATGGCGATCACGAAACAATTGCACTCTACGCGCCAGAAAAAAAAATCTATCCACGAAGCGTCTCGGGCTATTTCTCAAACATTCGTTGGATCATGGTCTGGGTCACACAGATCATTTTTTACGGAATGCCTTGGCTGGAATGGGGACAGAGGCAGGCGGTTTTATTTGATCTTGTATCCCGACGGTTTTACTTGTTTGGGTTGGTGCTTTACCCCCAAGACTTGATTTACTTTGCGTCAATTTTGATCATTGCCGCATATGCGTTATTTTTGTTTACGGCGGTCGCTGGTCGTTTGTGGTGTGGCTATGCTTGTCCACAAACGGTTTATACCGAAATTTTTCTCTGGATTGAAAAATCGGTTTGCGGGGATAGGTCTGCCCACATACGACATGACAATGAACCTTTGTCAACCCATAAGATTGCAAGAAAGGGGCTCAAGCATTTTTTATGGATATCTTTTTCGCTCTGGACAGGGTTCACATTCGTCGGTTATTTCACACCTATCAAGGAACTGGGCTTGGAGGTATACCAGCTCAACATGGGTTCATGGGAAGTGTTTTGGGTATTTTTCTATGGCTTGGCCACCTACGGTAACGCTGGATTTTTGCGTGAACAGATTTGCAAGCACATGTGCCCATATGCTCGGTTTCAAAGCGCCATGTTCGACCGAGATACCTTGGTTGTTGCCTATGATCAGCAGCGTGGTGAACCTCGCGGTGCCCGGTCTCGGAAAGCTGATCTTTCAACCCTGAACCTGGGCTCTTGTGTAGATTGCAATTTATGCGTCCAGGTATGTCCCACCGGCATCGATATCCGTAACGGTCTTCAATATGAATGCATCGGTTGCGGTGCTTGCGCGGATGTGTGTGACACGGTCATGGATAAGTTGGGGTATGAACGCGGTCTGATCAAATATGCCACTGAAAATTCCATGTTGAACGGATGGTCAAAGCAGCAAACATGGCATCGTGTGTTGCGACCACGGGTGTTGATTTATGCCACTTTGTTGCTGGCCATTGTGGTGGGGCTGGTTTTTAGCCTGAATGAACGCAAGCCCTTCAAGGCTGATGTGGTTCGAGACCGTGGGGTTATGGCGCGTGTGGTGGAAGGTGGAAAAATCGAGAATGTTTACCGCCTGCAAATCATGAACACGACTGAGCAAGTCCAACACTACACCGTGTCGGTCTCAGGGTTGCAAGGCTTGGAAGTGACAACGGACAACCATCTGGAGGTTGCCCCGGCACAGGGACGCTGGTTGGTGGTTCGCGCACTATTACCAGCAGATGCGGCTGAACCAGGATCCCACAAAATTAAATTCCGAATTGAAGCAGTCGGAATGGATGCGCACGACTCAGAGAAATCAACTTTTATTGTGCCTAACAACTGAGAATATTCAATGACAGAACAAGCAAACAGGATTAATTTGCCATGGTGGAAACATGGCTTTGTGTGGATGGTGATCGCAGGACCGCTGGTGGTGGTCATTGCTGGTTTTGTGACGTTTTATTTGGCGGTCAGTCACCCGAATGAGATTGTTTACGAGGCCACAATATCGGAAACTAAAACCTTCAACCAGTCGGGTATCGTTCAGCCAAATGGAATTGGCGATGCGCCCGCCATGCAAGGGAGAAATCACGCTGCCACGGGTGTCATTCCGCAAGGAAAGTAGCAGTTTTTGAAACTGTTATTTGGGGTTCACAATGTCCTGAAGAGCTTCGGTATTGAGAATGTGGACGTGGCGTTGTTTGACCTCAACCACACCCTCGTCCACAAATTTGGAGAATGTGCGACTGATGGTTTCCAGCTTGAGCCCCAGGTAACTGCCAATTTCTTCTCGCGTCATGCGCAGTACCAATTCTGATTGGGAAAACCCCCTGGCATGCAGGCGTTGTGCCAAATTTAACAAAAATGCGGCCAGGCGTTCTTCAGCGCGCATGCTGCCAAGCAGCAGCATCACGCCGTGCTCACGCACGATTTCACGGCTCATGATTTTGTGCACATGGTGCTGTAACGCGTTGACTTCGCGTGACAGGTCTTCAATTTGCGAAAAAGGCATGGCGCAAATTTCAGCGTCTTCAAGCGCAATGGCATCGCAAGTATGGTAATCCTGCACAATGCCATCCAGCCCGATGATCTCACCGGCCATCTGGAAACCTGTGACTTGGTCACGACCATCTTCGGAAGTGATGCTGGTTTTGAAGAAGCCGGTACGGATCGCATACAGATGCGTGAACCTTTCACCATTGTGAAACAGCGTTTCCCCACGTTTCACTTTTCGACGTGCACCAATGATGCTGTCAATGCGATCCAGTTCCTCATGGCTTAAACCAACAGGCATGCACAGTTCCCTCAAGTTGCAGTCTGTGCAGGCGATTTTGAAGGGTTCGTGATTCATAGGCGCGATTTTGACACTTTTTGCAACAAGACTCTGATTTATGTCAATTTTTGCTTTCCCTTCGTTTGTTGATCAATGTCAAGAATTAATCTTTGTTTGTTTGGCATAGTCCACGCTATTTTGAAAGATGCGCCATGATGGAAACCACCGCTGTACCTATTTCTGAGAGCCTGATTCGTCAATACGATGTTTCCGGGCCTCGCTACACGTCTTACCCGACTGCTGACCGCTTTGTTGAAGCGTTTACCGCCCAAGATTACATTCAGGCCTTGGAACAACGGTGCTCGGGTGCTGCGGCGCTGGCGTTGCCCTTGTCACTGTATGTGCATATTCCGTTTTGTGAGTCGCTGTGCTACTACTGCGCCTGCAACAAGATCATCACCAAACACCATGACCGCGCCGCCGCCTACATCAATTACCTCAGTCGCGAGGTGGACTTGCATGTCAAGCACATGGGTGCGGGTCAATTGGTATCGCAGTTGCACTTTGGTGGCGGATCTCCCACGTTTTTGTCAGATGATGAGTTGCGTCAAGTCATGGGCATGCTGCGGCGTAATTTCAAACTTGCGCCCAATGGCGAGTATTCGATAGAAATTGATCCGCGCACCATTGACAACCAGCGATTGGATGCCTTGGCTGAAATGGGGTTTAACCGTTTGAGCTTCGGGGTGCAGGATTTTGACCCCGCTGTGCAAAAAGCAGTGCACCGCGTTCAACCAGCAGAACAAGTATTTGAGTTGGTGCACGCTGCGCGCGCGCGAGGCTTTGAGTCGATCAACGTGGATCTGATCTATGGCCTGCCCGAACAGACACCTGAGTCTGTGGATCGCACCATGGCGCAAATCTCTGCCCTCAAGCCCGATCGCATTGCCCTGTACGCCTACGCCCATTTGCCAGAGCGCTTCAAGCCGCAACGCCGCATTTCATCGACCGAGATTCCAACCGCCGCCTCCAAGGTGACCATGTTGTCAAGGTCTATGGCGGCACTGATGGCCGCAGGCTATGTCTACATTGGCATGGATCACTTTGCACTGCCTGAGGATTCTTTGGCGGTGGCCAAACGCCAGGGGCGCTTGCAGCGTAACTTCCAGGGCTACAGCACACAGCCTGATTGCGACATGATCGGCCTGGGCGTATCGTCTATTGGCCGCGTGGGACCAACCTACAGCCAAAACGCCAAAACGCTTGAAGAGTATTACGATTTTCTTGACCAAGGCCAATTCCCAATCGTCAAAGGCTTGGCGTTAACCAAAGATGATTTGCTGCGCCGCAGTGTCATCATGGCGCTGATGTGCCAGGGGCGTTTGTCCTACGAATCCATTGAACTGGCATACCTGATTAAATTCAAGGACTACTTTGCCAAGGAACTTGAAGTCCTACAAGGGCAGGTACAAGAAGGTCTGGTTGAACTTGAAGACAGCGGCATCCGGGTCACCGAAAAGGGCTGGTTTTTCGTGCGTGCAGTGGCCATGGTGTTCGACAAGCATTTGCAAACAGACCGTACCCGGGCCAAGTTTTCCAAAATCCTCTAAATTCAGGGGATGCAAACCACACTTGCCAGCACCGCGTTTCTCATGGGCCTTGCCGGGGGGCCGCATTGCATCGCGATGTGTGGCGCGGCCTGTGCGGGTATTGGCCAGGCGGCGGGTCAAGCCAAAACTTCAGCCATGTGGACGTTCCAGTTGGGTCGTTGCATCGGTTATGCAGGTTTGGGTGCGGTGGCTGCAGCATCAATGCAAGGTTTGGGTTGGCTAACCGTCCAATCGGCTGCATTGCGGCCGGTTTGGAGCATGTTTCATGTGGCCATGATGGCGCTGGGACTGGTCTTGTTGTGGCGTGCCCAACAACCCGTGTGGATGGAGCAAGCTGGGCGAAAAATCTGGATCGGTGCCAAAAGCTTGGCCATGGGGCGGGGTCGAGGTGCGCCTTTGGTGATTGGCGTGCTGTGGACTTTTTTGCCGTGCGGACTGCTTTACTCTGCCCTGTTGGTTGCAGGCTTGACCGGCCAAATGCTCGATGGCGCGTTGGTCATGGCGCTGTTTGCTTTGGGGACTAGTGTGTCCATGATGTTGGGGCCATGGCTGTGGCTTCGCCTCAAAGGTAACCGCAACGGTGACTGGGGCGTACGCCTGGCTGGTTTGGCGCTGGCGGCCAGTTCGGCCTGGGCTCTGTGGATGGCTTACGCCCATAACGCAGCGCCCTGGTGTGTGACACCTTGACCCGGTAACGGGTTGTAATTCCATCTCTAAATCATCCGTGTCGTTGTTGCTTTGCCTTGCCGTGCATTTGCACTGTCTGCAGCTTCGCGCCTAGACACAAATGATTTGGAAATGGAATAAAGTGTTGGCGCTGGGCTGGGATAATGCCTACCATGCACCGTTCCCTATCCATGCAACCCCATCCTTGGCGAATTTCTGTTGCGCCGATGCTGGACTGGACTGACCACCATTGCCGTTACTTTCACCGCCTGTTGACCCAACGTGCTCTTTTGTACACCGAGATGGTGACCACCGGTGCATTGATTCATGGTGATGTTGCCCGCCACCTGGCTTTCAACCCAGAAGAGCATCCGGTGGCACTTCAGCTTGGCGGCAGTGAGCCTGCTGACTTGGCCCATTGCGCACGGTTGGCCCGGCAGTGGGGTTATGACGAAGTCAACCTCAACTGTGGCTGCCCCAGCGAACGTGTGCAGCGTGGCGCGTTCGGTGCCTACCTCATGAACGAACCTGGCTTGGTGGCCGATGGCATCAAAGCCATGGTCGATGTGGTGGATATCCCGGTGACAGTCAAGCACCGCATTGGCATCGACCAGGTGGACAGCTACGATTTTGTTCGAGATTTTGTGGGTGAAGTCAGCCGTGCCGGTTGCAAAACCTTCATCGTTCATGCCCGAAACGCATGGCTCAAGGGCTTGAGCCCCAAAGACAACCGCGACATCCCACCGTTGCGCTACGAGCGCGTATACCAGCTCAAGCGTGATTTTCCTGACCTGGTGATTGTGCTCAATGGCGGCGTGACCACTTCAGAGCAAATACAACAGCATCTGACGCAGGTTGATGGGGTCATGTTGGGGCGAGAGGCTTACCACAATCCCTGGTGCTTGAGTGAGTGGGATGCCCGTTTTTTCGCAACCGATGCGGCATCCACTGAACTGCAGTTACCCAAAACTGTGACGCGTGAGTCCATAGAGGCCGACATGGTGGCCTACATGCAGCAAGAACAGGCAATCCATGGAACACCCTGGCCAAGCATTGCGCGGCATATGCTCGGTTTGCGCCATGGTCTGCCTGGTGCACGGCACTGGCGTCGGGTATGGAGTGACCACAGTCTCAAAGCCCTGCCGCCAGCGCAGGTGATGGCACTTGCGCACGGTCAATAATATTGATTAAATTGGCCTCTAGCCCTTTTATATATTGGGTATAAAGCTATATATTTAATAGTAATTTTGGAGTGTGGATCGTGAACTATTTTTGTCGACCGCTTGGCGCATGCCTGCTGGTGTTCCTGCTTTGTGCGTGCACCCATCAAGCCTGGTACGAGGGTTTCAAAACCGGCGCTGAAAACGAATGCAACAAGCAGCCGCCGGGGGCGCGGGAGGACTGCCTGAAGCGCGTGAACCGGGAATCGTATGACCGCTATGAAAAAGAGCGTGGCGCACGCCCTTGAGTTGGCCGCGCAATGCGCATCCGCCTGTGAGAGGGCAAGTTATCATCATGAACCTAGGGTGCAGCACTGAAAACGGCGGCTTGCTCCCGTTTCTTTTTCTGAAGTTTCCTAACTGTGCGTCTTAACTCCATCAAGCTCTCCGGGTTCAAATCGTTTGCCGAACCCACCAACTTTCTGCTGCCTGGCCAGTTGGTGGGCGTAGTGGGGCCCAACGGTTGTGGCAAGTCCAACATCATGGATGCGGTACGCTGGGTGCTGGGTGAGTCCAAGGCTTCAGAGTTGCGTGGCGAGTCCATGCAGGATGTCATTTTTAACGGCACCACCACGCGCAAACCGGCCAGTCGCGCCAGCGTGGAGCTGGTGTTTGACAACGATGACCACCGTGCGGGTGGTCAGTGGAGCCAGTTTGGTGAAATTGCCGTCAAGCGGGTGCTGACCCGCGACGGCAACAGCAGCTACTACATCAACAACCAGCTGGTGCGTCGCCGTGACGTGCAAGACGTGTTTTTGGGCACCGGCCTGGGCCCGCGCGCCTACGCCATCATTGGCCAGGGCACCATCAGTCGCATCATCGAGAGCAAGCCAGAAGAACTGCGCCTGTTCCTGGAAGAGGCCGCCGGGGTCTCCAAATACAAAGAACGTCGTCGTGAAACCGAAAACCGCCTGAGCGACACGCGTGAAAACCTGACCCGGGTGCAAGACATTTTGCGCGAGCTCAATGCCAATCTTGACAAGCTTGAAAAACAGGCTGAGGTGGCGCAGAAATACCACGCGCTCAACGCCAGCGTCACGCTCAAACAACAGCAGCTATGGTTTTTGAAACGCGCCGAAGCACAGGCGGACCAGGCCCGTGTCCACACCGATTCCCTGGAGGCGGTGAATGCGCTGGAGTCGCGTATGGCCGATTTGCGGCACATCGAATCCGAGCTGGAAACCGTGCGCCAGGCTCATTACGCAGCGGGCGACCAAGTCAACCAGGCGCAAGGCTTGTTGTACGAAGCCAGTGCCGAAGTAGGGCGGCTGGAGGCAGAAATCCGCTTTGTGGTGGAGAGCCGCCAACGGGTCGAGTTGCGCCTGCAAACCCTCAAAGAGCAGGCCAGTCAGTGGGTCACACGCAGCCAGGACGCACAAGCCGAACTCGAACAGATGGCCGAGCTTGAGCTTTTGGGTGAAGAAAAAACAGAGTTGCTCGCGGCCCAGGTTGAAGAACAAGCCCTGGCCTTGCCCGATCTGGAAGAAGCCCTGCGCCAGGCACAGCGTGCCGCCACCGAGCAGCGCGTTGGCGTGTCACAAGTGCAGCAACAGCTCGGTGTACTGGCTGCCGAGCAGCGCAGCATGGACGAGCAAACGCGCCAGTTGGGTACGCGCCGCGAACGTCTTTTGAGCGATCGCAACGCACTGGCCGCACCTGATGAGCAACGTCTGATCAACCAGCAGCAGCAGCTGACCCAGGCGCAAGAGGCGGAACAGGAAGCGCAGGCACGTTTGTCCGATTTGCAAGACAGCGCCCCCGAACTGGACGACAACCGTCGCCATCAACAAGCCACGGTGAACACCGAGTCGGCCAAACTGGCAGATTTGTCGGCCCGGCTGGAAGCCCTCAAAACCCTGCAGGAAAAAGTCAAGACAGACGGCAAGTTGCAGCCCTGGTTGCAGCGCCATGGTCTGGACCATTTGCAAGGCTTGTGGAGTCGGCTGCACATCGAGCAGGGCTGGGAAAACGCCCTGGAAGGCGCACTGCGCGAGCGCTTGGGGGCTTTGGAAGTTAGCCGATTAGACCTGGTGCGTGCCTTTGCACAAGATGCCCCTCCGGCCAAGCTGGCGTTTTACACCCCGCCCATGGCGGCCAACGTCTCCTCACGCAATGGCATGGCGCGTTTGTCAGACTTGCTCAAAGTTCACGATGCCAGCCAAAAAGCTTTGCTCGATGACTGGCTGCAAGGCTGCTTTACGGCGGCCAGCCTGGAGGAAGCCTTGGCCAGCCGTGAGCAACTGCAGCCTGGCGAAGTCATCTACGTCAAATCTGGCCATGCGGTGGGGCGCTACAGCGTCAGTTTTTATGCGCAGGATTCCGAGCAGGCCGGCCTTCTGGCGCGTGCCCAAGACATCGAAAACCTGGAAAAACAACAACGTGCCCAGGTGCTGATCAGTGAGGAATCACGCTCGTCCCTGGTGCGGGCTGAAGCCGCCTATGCCGAGGTGTCGCAACGGCTGGTCAGCGCCCGAAGCGAAGCCACACAAGCGCAAAACCGCAGCCATGAACTGCAAGTGGAAACCCTGCGCCTGACACAGCTGGCCGAGCAAGCCCGCAGCCGCAGCGCCCAGATCGATGCCGACTTGGGCGAGGTGGATGCGCAACTGGGTGAGCTGCAAGAGCGCCGTGTCGAGGCCGAAGCCCGCTTTGAAGCACTCGACATGCAGCTGGCCGACACCCAGGAGCAGCAGGCCCAGCTTGAAGACCACGTCATTCTGGCCGAGCGCAAACTTGCCGAATGCCGCGAGCAACAGCGCAGCCTGGAGCGCCAAGCCCAAGAAGCCACCTTTACCCTGCGCAGTTTGTCCGCACGTCGTGCAGAGCTTTCGCGTGCTATAGAAACTGCAGCACAACAGGCAGATTCTGTAGGGGCTGAAAGCCAAAGAGCTCAAGATGAATTAGCACGCTTGAATGATGCTGCAGCGCAAGGCGGCCTGCAGCAAGCGCTGGCTGCCAAGCTCGAGCGTGAAAAGCTGCTGGCAGCGCAGCGCAGCCAATACGATGACTTGAGCGCCAAACTGCGCGCCAGCGACGAGCGCCGCCTGCAACTCGAGCGCGAGCTTGACCCACTGCGCGCACGCATCACCGACTTCCAGCTCAAAGCGCAGGCCGCCCGCCTAGGCTTTGACCAGTACCACCAGCTGCTGGCCGATGCCCAGGCCGACTTGAACGCACTGGAAACCTCGGTGGCCGATGGGGCGGTGCGCCTGACCGGTCTACAAGCTGAAATTGACCGGATCAACCGCGAGATTGCCGCGTTGGGGGCGGTGAATCTGGCGGCTTTGGACGAGCTTGCCGCCGCGCGTGAACGCAAAACCTTCCTTGACGCGCAAAGCGCCGACCTGGTAGAGGCCATGACCACGCTGGAAGATGCCATCCGCAAAATCGACGGCGAAACCCGCGAACTGCTCTCGGGCACGTTCAACACCGTCAACGAGCACTTTGGCAAGATGTTCCCTGAGCTGTTCGGTGGCGGTAATGCGCGCTTGGTCATCACCGGCGACGAAATTCTGGACTCCGGCGTGCAGGTCATTGCCCAGCCGCCCGGCAAAAAGAACCAAAGCATTGCGCTGCTGTCCGGCGGCGAGAAAGCACTGACGGCGATTGCGCTGGTGTTTGCCATCTTTCAGCTCAACCCTGCGCCTTTCTGTCTGCTTGACGAAGTAGATGCACCGCTGGATGATGCCAACACCGAGCGCTATGCCAAACTGGTCTCCAGCATGAGTAAAGAAACACAGTTTTTGTTCATCAGCCACAACAAAATTGCCATGGAAATGGCCAAACAACTGATTGGTGTCACCATGCAGGAGCAAGGTGTTTCGCGGATTGTGGCGGTGGACATGGATGCGGCGCTTTCCATGACCGAAGCGGGGTAACACATGAGTCCATTGCAGTGGGGTTTGATCGCAACCGGTGTGCTGGTGTTGCTGGCCGTGCTGGTACAAAACTACTGGCTGGTGCGCCGCAACCAACCCCGTTTACCCGACCTGCCCACGCCCCAGACCGAGCCCGTGGTGGGTCTGAACGAGCCTACTCTGGATGCGGCTGCGTTTGACGACACTGGGTTTGCCTTGCCTGTGGCCGAGAAAAAACCGTCATTGGATGCCCTGATCGACACCATCGCAGGCATTGAGCTTGACGCACCGCTGTCCGGTGAAGCCGTGCTGGCCGCCATGCCACCGACGCGACGTGTGGGCAGCAAACCGTTCATGATCGAAGGACTCAACGCGGCTACCCAGCGTTGGGAATTCCCGACGGCGGGGCAACGCTACCGGCAATTGCAGGCCGGTGTCCAGCTGGCCAACCGTTCGGGTGCGCTCAATGACATTGAGTTTTCAGAATTTGTGGTTAAAAGCCAGACCTTTTGTGATGCCATCGGGGGCACGCCAGATTTTCCCGACATGCGCCAGGAAGTCGCCCGCGCCCGCGAGCTGGATCAATTTGCCAGCGACCACGATGCCCAGCTCAGTTTTGTGTTGCGCGCCCGTCGCGCAGCCTGGAGCCCCAGCTACATCCAGCAAATGGCGGCCAAATTGGGTTTTGTGCCCAGCGCCATGGCCGGGCGCATGGTGGTGCCCGCCAGCCTGGTGGGGTTGCCCCCGGTGTTGAGCCTGGGGTTTGAGCCCCAAGACGCGCTGGCCGACGACCCCACCCAATGCGCCTTGCGGCAGTTGAGTTTGAGTTTGGACGTGCCCCAGGTGGATCGGGGCGAACGACCCTTTGATCGCATGCGTGAAGCGGCCTTGTCGCTGGCGCGTGACATGGACGGCCTGGTCACCGATGACAACGAAGTGGCCTTGCCTGCCGAGGCCATGGACGTGATTGCGGCCGAGCTGGAGCAGTTGTATGCCGCCCTGGCACAACATGAATTCGCCGCCGGTTCTGCCTTGGCGCGGCGCCTTTTTTCCTGAACTTTTGTCAATGTCCACCTCTGATTTATTTGCATCGCCGCCTGATGCCGCCCTGATCGCCACGCTGCGCCAAACCCTGCACACCTGGGCGCACCAGTATTACGTGCAAGACGCGCCCAGCGTGCCCGATGCCGAGTACGACCGCCTGTTCAAAGAACTGCAAGCGTTGGAGGCTACGCACCCCGAGCTGGTCACGACCGATTCGCCCACCCAACGCGTCGGCGGCAAGTCGCTGGATGCGTTTGCCCAAGTACGCCACGCCGTGCCCATGCTCAGCATCCGCACCGAAACCGACACCAGCGCCAGCGGTGCAGAAAACTTTGATGCCCGCATGCGCCGTGAATTGGGCCTGATCGACACCGATCCCGCCATTGACTACGTGGCCGAGCCCAAATTTGACGGCCTGGCCATGAACCTGCGTTATGAACACGGTGTGCTGGTGCAGGCTGCTACCCGCGGCGACGGTGAAACCGGTGAAGACGTGACGCAAAACATCCGCACCATTGGTCAAATTCCCCTGAAGCTGCCCACCAGCGCACCCCCTGTGCTGGAAGTGCGCGGTGAGGTTTACATGCGCCGCGACGATTTTGAAGCCCTCAACGAACGCCAACGTCAACGCATTGCCGCTGGCGAGCGCGGTGAAAAAACCTTTGTCAACCCGCGCAACGCCGCAGCCGGTGCGGTGCGCCAGTTGGACCCGGCGATCGCCGCCCAGCGCCCGTTGAGCTTTTTTGCCTATGGGCTGGGTGAGATCACGCCGCCAGCGCAGGGTGGGCCGGTGTGGCACACCCATCTTGCGCTGCTGCACACCCTGAAATCTTGGGGTTTTCCGGTCTGCGCCCTTGTAAAACAAGCGCAAGGTGCTACTGAATTAGTAGCGTTTTATGAGGCTATTGGGCAACAGCGCGACGGCCTGGGGTTTGACATTGACGGTGTCGTTTACAAGGTCAACAGCCTGGCCTTGCAACGCCAGCTCGGCTTTGTCACCCGCGAGCCGCGTTGGGCGGTGGCGCACAAGTTTCCGGCACAAGAGATGCTGACCACCGTGCTGGCGATTGACGTGCAAGTGGGGCGCACCGGCAAGCTCACGCCAGTGGCCAAGCTTGCCCCGGTGTTTGTCGGCGGCGTCACGGTGACCAACGCCACCTTGCATAACGAAGACGAGGCCCGGCGCAAAGATGTGCGCGTGGGCGACACCGTGGTGGTGCGCCGCGCCGGTGATGTGATTCCTGAAGTGGTTAGCGTGGTGTTGCCAACGCATGCGCAAGCCATGGGCACAGCGTCAGCCGTTGCGCCGAGCCGCGGTGCCGTCTTCACCATGCCCACGCACTGCCCGGTGTGTGGCAGTGTGGCCGTGCGCGAGGAGGGCGAAGCCGACTACCGCTGCACCGGTGGCCTGTTTTGCAGC
>MNXW01000126.1 GCA_001871515.1 Comamonadaceae bacterium CG2_30_57_122 | reverse complement strand
CGGAACCAAAAAGGCAACACAAAACCTCGGTCGTGCGCAAGATTTTTGGACGTTCAGCCGATTTACGTCCCCGCAAATGTTCTTGGGTTGACCAAGAGAAAGTTTGTAACCCATTGGGTTTAAAGGCATTTTGCCCATGGCGAAATAATCGCCGGATTCATTTTGACACATCAGAATTCTTCGCAGGAAATGTGAAGACTGAACTTGTTAGAGACTAACGTCCATGTTCAACAAGGACACCCCAAAGCATGAATCACGCGTGCCCTGCGTAGGGCGGGTTTCAACCCGCCATGGCCGACTGAAGTCGGCCCTACGACACGCCATTCTTGTCAGCTGTGGGTGTTGTTTCACGTTAATTGTCGGATGTTGGATGCCCACCTTGCGGGACAGACCGCAGCTACACGAAGTCAGCCAGCTCTGCCCTCAATGGATTCTTGCAAGTGATTTTTTCGACTTTAAGTTATCACTTTGAACAATAGTCGCGACTATTTGATATTGATATATAAAATAGTCGCATGAAACGTTACCTGGATGCTCATCTGCGTCAAGACCTGTTGACCAAAATGGTGGTGCTGACGGGGCCGCGCCAAGTGGGCAAGACCACCTTGAGTCGACAACTGGTGGCTGAACTGCCGCTGGCTCAATACCTCAACTACGACGTGGCGGCGCACCGTGCGGTGATGCTAGCGCAAAGCTGGCGGCAAAGTGCACCGCTGCTGGTGCTGGACGAAATCCACAAAATGCGCGACTGGAAAGCGTGGCTCAAAGGTGTGTCTGATGGCCGCGCACCTGGGCAGCGCTTACTGGTCACCAGCAGCGCACGCATGGACACGTTCCGTCAAACCGGCGAATCGCTGGCCGGGCGCTACTTCAGGCTGCGGCTGCATCCGCTGTCGGTGCGTGAATGGACCGAGCAAACCAAGGCAACGCCCCAAGCCGCCTTGACGCACCTGCTGGAACGCGGCGGTTTTCCGGAGCCCGCTTTGGCGCCCAGCCATGCAGACGCACAGCGCTGGCGCAATGACTATTTTGCGGGTTTGGTGCGTGAGGATGTGCTGGAATTCTCGCGCCTGCAAGAAGTCAAGGCCATGCGTTTGTTTGCCGAGATGTTGCGCGCGCGGGTTGGTTCGCCCTTGTCGCTGACCTCCATCGCGCGTGACTTGAATCTGTCGCCGGTCACACTGGCCAAGTACCTGGACATTTTGCAAGCCCTGTTCATTGTGTTTGTGGTGCGCCCCTGGCACCGCAACATCGCTCGCGCCACCTTGCAAGCGCCCAAGGTTTACTTTTATGACACCGGCTTGGTGCAAGGCGACGAGGGTGTGCGCTTTGAGAATCTGGTGGCCTGCCACCTGCTGAAAAACGTGCACTGGCAGCAAGACACCCAAGGCCAAGCGGTCGACTTGCACTACATCCGCACCAAGGACGAGGCCGAGGTGGATTTTTGTCTGAGCGACGGTGACACGCTCACGCACCTGGTGGAATGCAAGTTGACCGACACCAAGCCTCACCGTGCTCTGCTGCGTTTTGCCGAACAGTGGCCGCAAGCCCAGGCGATTCAGCTGCTGCGAGACTGCAAGGTGGAAGCGGATATCGGTCGCCTGCAACTGCGCGATGCCGCCCCCTGGCTGGCCGCACTGGCGGTTTAGCCGAATCACGCCGGGTAGATGCCACCCAAGATACGTGGCCCGGCTGCCCCCGTGACAGCGCTCAGGTTGCCGGGCTGGCGGTTAACGGCTTGCTGCGCCAGCCAGGCAAACGCCGCCGCCTCTACTTGCAAAGCAGGCAAGCCATGGGCATCCGAGCTGCGTACGATGCAGCCTGGCAAGCCGGCTTGCAGCCGCTGCATCAGGTGCAGGTTGAACGCGCCACCACCACAAACGATCAGCTCAGCGCTATTTTTTGCATAGCTACTTACACTTGCTATACAAGGGCTACAGGTCAATTCAGCTAAAGTAGCTTGGACGTCTTGAGGACGGGCGGCTTCAAAACCCTGCAGTTTGTCTTGCAGCCACTGAAGGCTAAACAGGTCACGCCCGGTGCTCTTGGGCGGGGGCATTGAAAAATAGGGCTCATCCAGCAGCCGTGCCAGCAACTCCGGCACGCACTGGCCGCAAGCCGCCCAAGCGCCGTCCGCATCAAAGGCTTGGCCGGTGTGCTGCAAACACCAGGCATCCATCAGCGCGTTGCCGGGGCCACAGTCAAAACCCAGCACCGGTGCAGCCGGGTCGGCTGGCAAAACACTCAGGTTAGCGATGCCGCCCAGGTTGAGCACCGCCATCATGGCCTGGGGGTTGCCAAACACGCGGCGATGGAAGGCCGGCACCAAGGGCGCCCCCTGACCACCAGCAGCCACGTCACGGCTGCGCAAGTCTGCCACCACGTCGATAGCGGTCAATTCCGCCAGCAGCGAGGGGTTGAGCAATTGCAGGGTGTAGCCTGCCCCAGCTGCTGTCTCAGAGCGACGCTGCGGTTGGTGGCGCACCGTCTGGCCATGCGCGCCGATGGCGCGAATGTCTTGGGTGGAGATGCCCAACGCAGCCGCCTGCACCAGCAACGCCGCCACCACCTCGGCGTAATGCGCCGCAATGGCATTACCCGCAAGCGCCGCACGGTGCAATTCATTGTGACCTGGGGTGTTGAGTGAGAGCAATTCGGCTCGAAAAGCAGGCTCAAATGCTTGGGATGCGCTGGCCAGCACCTGCAACCTGGCGCCAGCCAAATCCACCAGCACGCCGTCGACACCATCAAGCGAGGTGCCCGACATCAAACCAATGAAATACGCAGGCATCGTCAAACAAGCTCAGGCGTTCGGCTCAGGTGGTTCAGACTGAGCCAGTAGATAGGTGAGGCGACTCACGCGCTGATCTTCACAACCAAAGTCGCTGCAAACGTCGAACGGCCTATTCAAAACGGCCTATTCAAACCTGGTTGCAGCCACACTGGCCGCCGCCTGCAACTCCAATTTGACGGTGCTGGCCGTTTGCCGGAACTGCGGCATCAGCGCGGCTGCCACCGGCACGGTTTCGCTTTGCTGCGCCATCTTCATCGGGTCGCGCTGCACGCCGCCCACACGCACTTCAAAGTGCAGATGCGGGCCGGTGGCCCAGCCGGTGGAACCCACCAGCCCAATGGTGTCGCCCTGGCTGACGTTTTGTCCCTTTTTCACCAACACCCGGCTAAGGTGGGCATAGACGGTTTCGGTGTTGTTGCGGTGTTTGACAAAAATGACGTTGCCATAACCGTTTTGCCGCCCTGCAAAAGACACCACGCCATCGCCGACAGTGCGGGCAGGTGTGCCTGTGGTGGCTGCAAAGTCGGTACCCAAATGCGCGCGCCATTGCTTCAAAATCGGATGAAAACGCATCGAAAAACCACTGCTGATGCGAGAGAACGCCACCGGCGAACTCAGGAAAGCACGGCGCAAGCTTTTGCCGTCCAGGGTGTAATAGCCGCCCTTGGCAACCACGCCGGCCACTAGGGCGGATGGCTGGAACCACATGGCTTGAAAGGTTTTGCCAGCGTTGACAAATTCGGCGCTCAGTACACGCCCGGTGCGCAGGGGTTCGCCGTCGCCTTCAAGCACTTCGTAGACCAGGTTAAAGCGGTCGTCTTTGCGCAGGGAACGGCGAAAGTCGATGTCGCCCGAGAAAATTTCGGCCATCTGGGTCGCCACCGCATCAGGCAAACCAATGTCATCGGTCGCAGCAAACAAGGAGGTTTGAATCGTGCCGCTGGCCAGGCGCGCAGCCGCCACCAAAGGCGCGGTCTCTAGCCGTGAGGTAAAGCCATTTGCGGTGCGCTCGATCACCAGGCGTTTGAATTCGCCCTCAACGTCGGTCGTCCAGCGGGCGGTGAGTTGACTCAGACGCTGGTCAGCCAGTGCCTGCACCGTGACTTGACGCCCTGTGCGTCCCAACAACAGTTGTTGCACGACACGGTCGCTGCGCAAAAAAGCGGCAGCTTGCAGGTCGTCTACACCCAAGCGCCGAAGCAAGGTGTCTGCGGTATCGGTGGCGCGCGTGCTGTCGGTGCGGTAGAGCACCAACGCCACAGGCGCATCCGTGCCAGACGTAGACGTGGGCAAGCTCAGTGCTTGCACCGCTTCGGTCACTTGATGCACTGGCAAATCTGCCGCATCAGGCGCCAGGGAAGCAATGGCAAAAGCACCGCCCCCCCCCGCTAGCAACACAGCGGCCACAACAGCCGTTAAACGCTGGTGGTGTTGGACTAGCAGCTTGGCAGCAGAGTGCACCACAGCGTGTCCAAGTGAAAACAATGAGGTCATTAAAAATAAATCCGGGTGCTTGCAGTGTCGGCAAGACACCACAGTCGCAAAGAAAAAGCAACAAATCATCTACTTTGTTGCCACTTAAAATCACTTTTTTACAGCCTTTGAAGTATAAACCCGGCTCTTTTGCCCGCATCCCCATAAACCCTATGACACAACCCCAAAAATCCCCCAATTTAGTAACTGATCGTGTCAAGGAAGCATTGGCTGTAACACTTCGAGGCTGCGAAGAGTTGATTCCGCAGGATGACTGGGTCAAAAAACTGGCGCGCTCGGAGGCCACCGGCACACCGCTGCGCATCAAGCTCGGGCTGGACCCCACCGCGCCCGACATCCACATTGGCCACACCGTGGTGCTGAACAAAATGCGCCAG
>MNXW01000123.1 GCA_001871515.1 Comamonadaceae bacterium CG2_30_57_122 | reverse complement strand
GACTGCGCCGTGGCCCGGGTTGCAGCCCCCACTTCAGCCTGCACCTGTGCGAAGTAGCCGCTGGCTACCGCCAGGTCGCTGTGGATTTTGGTGATTAGCAATTGGTTGAAGGCGGCATTGCCCCATAGCATCAGTGCCGCCATCAGCAGCGGCAACACCACCACCAGCGGCAGCAGCGCCAAGACCATCAGCTTGTGCCGCACCGACAGCTGTTGCCAGCGCCTGTGCAGCGCACCGGTGCTCATGCGTTGGTCCAGTCGGCGCAGCGGCGCTCCAGCGTGCGCCGTGAGATGCCCAGCAACTCGGCGGCGCGGCTCTTGTCACCCTGCACGCTGTCAAGCACCGCTTGAATGTGCTGTTTTTCCAGTGTCTGCAAATCCGTGGTGGCAGGGTGCGCCGATGTGGTGTGCCGCACTGCGCTGCCGTACAAGGCCGACACATTGAGTTCGCCCAGAATCAGCGAGCGCTCGATCAGGTTGCGCAATTCACGCGCGTTGCCTGGCCAGTCGTATTGCATCAGGTAGGCCATTTGCTCGGGCGCAATCTGCAAGGCTTGCAGCCCCATGCGCGGCGCCAGCTGAGCCATGAAGTGGTTTACCAGATCGGCAATGTCCTGCTTGCGCTCGCGCAGCGGCACCAGCCGCATGTCCACCACCTGCAGCCGGAAAAACAGGTCTTTGCGAAAGCGCCCGGCGGCCACTTCGTCTTGCAGCGCGCGGTGGGTGGCGGCGATGATGCGCACGTTCACCGGAATCAGCTGGCTGCCCCCCACCGGGCGAATCTGCAGGTCCTCCAGCGCGCGCAACAGCGAGGCTTGTAGCGGCAGAGGCAGCTCGGCCACTTCGTCCAGGAACAAGGTGCCGCCTTGCGCGTAATAAAACAGGCCGTCGCGTGCAGGCTGGGCGGCGCGCCCGTTGCCCTTGACCTGGCCAAACAGCGTGACCTCCATTTGCTCGACCGACAGGGCGGCACAGTTGACCGGCACAAACGGCCCGCTCTGGCGCGGGCTTAAATAGTGCAGGGCGCGCGCCACCAGTTCTTTGCCGGTGCCAGACTCGCCTTGCAGCAGCACCGTGCTGTCGACCTGTGCGATCCGCGCCAGCGACGCCCGCAGTTCCTGCATGGCGCTCGACTGCCCGATCAGCTTGACGCTGGTGTCAAGCTGGCGCGACAGCGTGTGTTTGAGCACAAAGTTTTCCCGTGCCAGGCGGGCGTTGTCAAAACAGTGCTTGATGGCATTGAGGATTTGCGGCACCCGAAATGGCTTCAGGATGAAGTCGGAGGCGCCGGCGCGCAGCGCTTCAATGGCGGTTTCCAGGTCGGCAAAGGCGGTGATCAGAATCACGCAACCGCGAAAGCCTTGCTCGCGCAGGGTTTTCAGCCAGACCACGCCGCTCTGGCCGGGCAGCGAGATGTCGAGCACGATCAGATCGACGTGCCGCTGCAGCACAAATTGCGCGCCTTCTTCGGCACTGCCAGCGGCGTGCACCGCGTGGCAACGCGGCACGAGCGTCTTGACCAGAAAGTTGCGCATGCCGGGCTCGTCGTCAACGATCAGAATAGACCAGTCGGGCCAGCCGTTTGGCGGCTTGGTGGACGGTGTCAAGGGGGCAAGATCGGGCGTCTGGTCGTGCATAGGAGCATTAAATTCTAGCGATACACCCGACAAAAATAGTCGGGTAAAAATATTTTTGTCTTGAGGCAAAGGGGAAATTGTCAAGCGCGTGAGCCAGGCTTGCACCGACTTGCAGCCAAGGTTTGCGACAACTTGTCGCAGCAGCGGCCGACAGATTGACGTTGGACGCGTACAACCTTGGCGGGTGCTCACGGCCTGGTCTCTGATCCACCGTCTTGCGTCACAGTCAAGCGGCCAATCATTTGAAAGTGGCATTTTTTATGCTTTGTGCTGCGATCCTTTTTTTTCAAGAGGATGCCCGCCCGATCTGTTGACCCAGGTCGTTTTTGGCGCAGAGGCAATACATGGGGTTTACCTGCTTGCGGCGCGTCAGGCTTGCGGTTAGATTCAAACCAGTCAGATATGACTTTGCGTTCATAAGTAGTTCACCTGAGGAGACTTTGCATGCCATCCACACCGTCCAAATTGTCACGACGCACCCTGTTTGCGGGCGCGGGTACCGCAGGCGCTCTTGCCGCAGCCGTCAGCGTCATGCCGTCAGTTCAATCGGTTCCGCAAGCGGCGGCGCAGCCCATGCCTAAGCCGACCCGGGGCGGTGGTTACGCGCTGTCCGAGCACGTCAAGCGCTACTACAAGACGGCGCTTGTTTGATTGCGGTCAGAGCATGTTGCTCTGCGCGCGGTCTGACCCACAAAGAATTAAATTTTTTTCCGGAGACTTCCATGCTGTTAACCAAGAAATCGGGTAAGACGGGTGCGCTTGAGCGCTCGCCTTTTGTGCACAGCCTGCGCCGTGGCCTGAGCCAGGCGCTGCCCACCATGGACCGGCGCGCGTTCTTGCGTCGCTCGGGGCTGGGTGTCGGTGTGGGGCTGGCTGCCTCGCAGCTCACGCTGGTCAAAAAATCCCATGCTGCCACTGGCAATGTGGCGGTGGGCGAAGGCAAGATTGAAGTCAAGCGCACCGTCTGTACCCACTGCTCAGTAGGTTGTGCGGTGGATGCAGTGGTGGAAAACGGTGTCTGGGTACGGCAAGAGCCGGTGTTTGACTCGCCCATCAACCTCGGCGCGCATTGCGCCAAGGGTGCAGCGCTGCGCGAACACGGCCACGGCGAATTCCGCCTGCGCTACCCCATGAAACTGGTCAACGGTAAATACGAGCGCATCAGCTGGGACACCGCTTTGAACGAGATCACCGCCCGGATGCAAGAGCTGAAAAAAGCCAGCGGCCCAGACAGCGTTTACTTCATTGGTTCTTCCAAGCACAACAACGAGCAGTCGTATTTGATGCGCAAGTTTGTCAGCTTCTGGGGCACCAACAACTGCGACCACCAGGCGCGCATTTGCCACAGCACCACAGTGGCTGGGGTGGCCAACACCTGGGGTTATGGTGCCATGACCAATTCGTACAACGACATGCAAAACAGCAAGTGCGCGTTGTACATCGGCTCCAACGCCGCCGAGGCACACCCGGTGAGCCTGCTGCACATGTTGCATGCCAAGGAAACCGGCACGAAGATGATTGTGGTAGACCCGCGCTTTACCCGCACGGCAGCCAAGGCAGATGAATACGTACGCATCCGCTCGGGCTCTGACATCGCCTTTTTGTTTGGTGTGCTGTACCACGTGTTCAAGAACGGTTGGGAAGACAAGCAATACATCAATGATCGCGTCTACGGCATGGACAAGGTCAAGCTGGAGGTGATGGCCAACTGGACCCCTGACAAAGTAGAAGAAGTCTGTGGTGTCAAAGAAGAGCAGGTTTTCAAGGTTGCCAAGATGATGGCCGACAACCGCCCCAGCACGCTGGTGTGGTGCATGGGCCAAACCCAGCACAGCATTGGCAACGCCATGGTGCGTGCATCCTGCATCTTGCAGTTGGCGCTGGGTAATGTGGGCAAAAGCGGTGGCGGTACCAACATCTTCCGCGGGCACGACAACGTGCAGGGCGCGACCGACGTGGGCCCCAACCCCGACTCGCTGCCCGGCTATTACGGCATTGCGGCCGGTTCGTGGAAACATTACGCCAAGGTCTGGGGTGTGGACTACGAGTGGATTGCCAAACAGTTTGCCAGCCCCGCCATGATGACCAAGCCCGGTATCACCGTGTCGCGCTGGATTGACGGCGTGCTAGAAAATAATGAACTGATCGACCAGGACAGCAACTTGCGCGGCGTGTTTTATTGGGGCCATTCGCCCAATTCGCAAACCCGTGGTCTGGAAATGAAGCGCGCCATGGACAAGCTCGATTTGCTGGTGGTTGTA
>MNXW01000328.1 GCA_001871515.1 Comamonadaceae bacterium CG2_30_57_122 | reverse complement strand
GAGCCTGAGCAGGTGCCAGAGCCTGAGCAGGTGCCAGAGCCTGAGCAGGTGCCAGAGCCTGAGCAGGTGCCAGAGCCTGAGCCTGAGCCAGAGCAGATGCCTGAGCCAGAGCAGGTGTCAGAGCCAGAGCAGGCGTTTGAATTTCAAGCCCAAAGCGAATTTAAAGCTGAAACCCCTCACGACACAGGGTCTATGCCTGAGTTCGAAACAACAAACTTGTCAACCTTTGGCGAAACCCAGTTGCTGGCAGAAGAACAGTCGGGCCTTGAGCTGCCAAGTGTTTCAGCCGAAGTTACTGGCCACGCAGACGATCCTGCCGATACGGTAGATGGTTCGCTCATGCCGACCGAATTCATGTCTGATTTTGAGACTGAAACCGTTGTTGAACCAGAGACCTTGCCCGTCAGCATTGAATCGGTTGATACAGAGCCAGAAACTGACGAACAGGTCAAAGTAATTGGCAGCTTGCGCATTGGCATTCCACTGTACAACGTGTACCTGAGTGAAGCGGATGAATGGTCACGCCGACTGTTGACCGAATTGACCGAGTGGTCGCTGGAGCTGGATCGACCTGTGCCTGAGCATTCAACGGCACTGGCACATTCCCTGGCAGGTAGTTCGGCCACCGTTGGTTTTATGGCGTTGTCAGATTTGTCGCGTGCACTGGAACATGCGCTGTCGCATGTGCAGTTGGCAGGGGTAGCACTTTTGGAGCACGCCACCTTGTTTGTGGCAGTTGCAGAGGACATTCGTCGCTTGTTGCATCAGTTTGCAGCGGGCTTTCTTAAAGCCCCAGATACTAACCACCTGGCAGCCTTACAAGCTTTGTTGGACACCGACTTTTCAATCGAATCGCCTGAGGCATCCCTACCGGATGCCGATTGGGCGCAAGACTTTGTGGTGTCTGAAGATGAATTTTCATCGCTGTTTGGTGTTGAAGAAGTTGCTTTGCCTGAGGCGGCGTCAGACCATGACCAGATACCAGCTGAGTCGGTAGTTGACGTGTCGTTAACCAGGCCCATTGCGCAAGTCGAAGATTTGGCTGGCGATGAGATTGATGCACAAGATACGCTTGATGTCGACTTGTTCCCGATTTTTGAAGAAGAAGCCCTAGACCTGTTGCCGCATTTAAGTGCGATGCTGCGCCAATGGAGCGCTTACCCGGACAATTTAGGAGCACGACAAGAAGCTTTACGCTTGTTGCACACCCTCAAAGGCAGTGCTCGCTTGGCTGGCGCGATGCGGTTGGGTGAAATGGCTCACCGCCTTGAATCTGCGATTGAAGGTATTGAACTGGACGCAGCACGAACAGAAGATATTGATCCTTTGCTGATTCGTCTGGATGACATGTCTGGCGTATTTGCTGCGTTGCAAGCCACGCCCGTTCAGGCTCTGACTACACCCGAGGCACTTGAGCCCACCGTTGATAATGTGCCAGCCCAGAGCCTGTTGTCCGATGCACTTTCGTCATCAGTCAAGGTGTCCCTGGCTCCGGTGTCATCGGTAGCCTCCATGCCGGCGGTGTTGCCATTGCGCCGCTCTGCCGGACAAACGGTTCGCATCCGTTCCCAGGTACTTGACCGCATGGTCAACCAGGCCGGTGAAGTCATGATGACTCGGGCGCGTTTGGAAGCGCGCCTGGGGCAATTGCGTGGCTCTCTGGATGAACTGACCAACAATCTGGATCGCCTGCGCCGCCAATTGCGCGACATTGAACTTCAGTCCGAGTCTCAGATGCAATCGCGTCTGGCTCAGACCAAAGACTCCGTGCAGGGCTTTGACCCGCTCGAGTTTGACCGCTTTACCCGGGTACAGGAATTGACCCGCATGATGGCCGAGTCGGTGCACGACGTGGCTACCTTGCAGCGCAACCTGCAACAAACCGTGGCGGGTGTGGAAGACGACCTGATTGCCCAGGCGCGCCAGGCGCGTGAGCTGCAGCGCGATCTGCTTCGTACCCGCATGGTGGAGTTTGACAGCATCTCAGAACGGCTTTACGGCGCGGTTCGTCAAGCGTCCAAAGACGTGAACAAACAGGTCAAGTTGGACATTGTGGGCGGCTCGCAAGAGATGGATCGTGGTGTGCTTGACCGTGTCGCTCCCGCGTTCGAGCATTTGCTGCGCAATGCCGTTGGGCATGGCATTGAAGCCGCTGAAGTCCGTCAAGCCCGAGGCAAACCCGCAGCGGGAACGATCAGCATCACGCTGGAGCATCAAAGCAACGACGTGGCCTTGACCTTCCGCGACGATGGCGCCGGGTTGGATTTGGACGCGATTCGTGAAAAAGCCCTTGCACAAGGGCTGGTATCCAAAGACGAGCAGCTCAATGATGAGCAGGTGGCCAACCTGATTTTTTCTTCGGGCTTGTCCACAGCTGATGAGATCAGCGAACTTGCCGGGCGTGGCATCGGCATGGACGTGGTGCGCAATGAAATCAACGCCCTTGGCGGCCGCATTGAGCTCAGTACCCAAACGGGAAAAGGTACCGAATTCCGCTTGGTTTTGCCGTTGACCACGGCGGTGACCCATGTGGTGCTGTTGCGCCTGGGTGAGCTGGTGATGGGTGTGCCCTCCAGCTTGGTTGAACTGGTGCGGCGCGTGCCGGTGGCTGAACTGCAGGTCGCCTACAGCACGGGCAATTTCAATTTCAACGGTGAAACCATTCCGTTTTACTGGGCGGGTGCCTTGCTGCAGGCTTCAAAAACCAGTGCAGAAGCCTTGGGCAAGACCGCCTCGGTAGCCGTTTTCCGCAGTGCGGGTCAGCGCGTGGCTTTGCATGTGGATGAAGTGCTGGGTAACCAGGAAGTGGTGGTGAAAAATCTGGGGCCCCAGCTTTCCAGATTGCCGGGTTTGGCCGGGATGTCGGTGTTGGCCTCCGGTGCGGTGGTGCTGATTTACAACCCGGTGGCGTTGGCTGTAACTTACGGGAAGCAGGCTCACGTCTTTAGTCAGGCGGTCGTCGAACCAGGTGCACCGGCTAACCAAGGCGCGATTGGGGCTGCACCCGCAGCGCCGAAAGTACCGCTGGTGCTGGTGGTGGACGATTCCATCACCGTGCGTCGCGTGACCCAGCGGCTGCTCAAGCGTGAAGGTTTCCGCGTGGCGCTGGCGGCCGACGGCTTGCAGGCGCTGGAAATGCTGCAGGCAGAAAAACCCTCGGTGGTGTTGACCGACATCGAAATGCCGCGCATGGATGGCTTTGATCTGGTGCGCAACATCCGCAACGATGCGCACTTGGTCGGCATGCCGATCATCATGATCACCTCACGCATCGCAGAAAAACACCGCGACTATGCGCGTGAACTCAAGGTAGATCACTACCTTGGCAAACCCTACCCTGAAGACGAATTGATCGCGCTGGTGCGCCAGTACTGCGAAGCAGAAGTTCAAGCCTAATTAGCCTGTAGCCCTTTTATTCAAAGGGCTATGTGCTATATTAAACATAGCTTTATGGGCGTTGCGTGGTGTCTTGCGGCAGTGTGCTTTTTTTCACCACGCTGTAGCGCGCCAGGGTTTTGGCGCGTGCCTCATCGTGCTGCACCACAGGCTCGGGGTAATGCTCTCCAAGGGTGATCCCCGCTGCTTGCAGTTCCAGCGGCTTGGCCAACCACGGGGCATGAATCGCCTTGTCAGACAGCTTGGCCAATTGCGGCAGATAACGGCGGATGAATTTGCCCTGGGGGTCAAACTTTTCACTTTGGCTCACCGGGTTGAAGATGCGAAAGTAGGGTTGCGCGTCACAGCCGCTTGAGGCTACCCATTGCCAGCCGCCGTTGTTGGCAGCCAGGTCGAAGTCATTGAGTTTTTCGGCAAAGTAGCGCTCGCCCCAGCGCCAGTCCAGCCCCAAATCTTTCACCAAAAAGCTGCCCGCCACCATGCGCAGGCGGTTGTGCATGTAACCCGTCTGGTTGATCTGTGCCATGGCGGCATCGACCAGCGGGTAACCGGTTTCACCCTTGCACCAGGCCTGAAACAGCGCCTCGGCATGCGGGCCAGTTTCCCAATCAATCGCATCGTATTCAGGCTTGAAGGCGCAGCTTGCCACATGCGGAAAATTCGCCAGAATGGCAAAGTAAAAATCGCGCCACACCAGCTCGCTGAGC
>MNXW01000193.1 GCA_001871515.1 Comamonadaceae bacterium CG2_30_57_122 | reverse complement strand
AAGCATATTTTTGCCATCTAGCCCTTATATTTAAAGGGCTAGCAGCTATTAAAAATGAAGCGCCTGCAGGTTGAGAAACCTGCAGGCGTTGTTGTTTGTGGCGCTAAACTTGGCGTTCAATTTTTCAACGGAGACCAAGCCATGAAGTTGTTGCGCTATGGGCCAGCTGGCCAGGAAAAACCGGGGTTGCTGGATGCGCAGGGCAGGGTGCGTGACTTGAGCGCGGTGGTGCCAGACATTGCCGGTGTGGTGCTGCTGCCCGCTAACCTGGACAAGTTGCGGTGCCTCAAGCTGGACGACTTGCCGCTGGTGGCTGGTGTGCCGCAACAAGACTTGCGGCTGGGCGCCTGTGTCGGGCAGGTGGGCAAATGCATCGCCATTGGCCTGAACTACGCCGACCATGCGGCAGAAGCGGGCATGGCGGTGCCGCCTGAACCAGTGGTATTTAACAAATGGACGAGTTGCCTGTGCGGCCCCAATGACCCGATTCAAATTCCGCGTGGCTCGGTCAAGACCGACTGGGAGGTTGAGCTGGCGGTGGTTATTGGACAAGGCGGGCGCTACATTTCTGAGAGCGAAGCCATGAGCCATGTGGCGGGCTACTGCGTGATGAACGATGTGTCCGAGCGCGACTTTCAGCTTCATCGCAGCGGCACCTGGGACAAGGGCAAAGGCCATGACACGTTTGGCCCGCTGGGGCCCTGGCTGGTCACAGCCGATGAAATTGCCGACCCGCAGCATCTGGGCTTGTGGCTGGAGGTGGACGGCCAGCGCAGGCAAAACGGCAACACCAAAACCATGGTCTATGGCGTGCGTTTTCTCATCAGTTACTTGAGCCAGTTCATGAGCTTGCAACCCGGTGATGTGATCTCTACTGGGACACCGCCCGGGGTGGGTATGGGATGCAAGCCGCCGGTGTTTCTGCGCGCTGGCCAGACCCTGCGCCTGGGGGTAGAAGGCTTGGGTGAGCAAACCCAAGTGACGGTGTCGGCCTGAGTTGCGCGGCCGGGTTAACTTTGCTTTGACTTGGGGTTTGCGGCAGAGCGTTCAGCCTGACTTGAAGGGGCTGTGGTGCTGCAGTTCTGTCACATACTGCGCCACATCCTGGCCTTCGGCGTTTAAGAAGTCTTGCACTGCACCGGCAAAACCACGGTGCGCCAGCCAGTGGGCGCTGGTGGTTTGGACCGGTAGCAGGGCGCGCGCCAATTTGTGTTCGCCTTGCGCACCGCCCTCAAAGCGGCTGTAGCCATTGGCCATGCACCACGCCAGCGGCTGGTAGTAGCAGGCCTCAAAGTGCAGGCAGTCCACCCGCTCCAGCGCGCCCCAATAGCGACCGTAGGCGACGCGCTCAAAAGTTTCATGGTGTTTTAGGCCTCTAGCCCTTATTGCGCTTGTGTTAACAGCTATCAGGCTGGTAGCAATGGGCTGACCGTTGCGCTCGGCGGTGAACAGCAGCCAGGCGTCTGGCATGTGGGCGGCCATGTCAGCAAAAAATGCCCGGTTCAAATACGGTGCGTTGCCATGCTCAAGGTAGGTGCGCTCGTAGCACTGGTAAAAAAAGTCCCAGTCGGCTGAGCCGATGTCGCGGCCTTGGGCATGGCGAAAGCGCACACCGGCCTCATGCACTTTGCGCCGCTCCTGGCGGATTTTTTTACGCTTGTCTTGTGCCAGGGAGGCTAAAAAATCATCAAAGTCGGCGTAGCCGGGCACGCTGTTTTGCCAGTGAAATTGCACCGTGTGGCGCTGCATCATGCCGGCTTGGTCACACGCCAGCAGGTCGTCGTCATTGGCAAACAAACAGTGCACCCCAGAGAGACCCACAGATTCGCACCAGCGAACAACCGCTTGCGCCAGCAGCGCACGCTCATGCGCGGTGCGGGCCAGCAGGCGGGCACCCGGCACCGGTGTGAACGGCACGGCGACCACCGCTTTGGGGTAATAGGCCAAGCCGTGCTGGGCGTAGGCGCGCGCCCAGCCCTGGTCAAACACATATTCACCGCGCGAATGGGTTTTGAGGTACAGCGCGCAGGCACCCGCCAACTGGCCTTGTTGCTCTAGCAGCACAAAGTGGGGCGACCAGCCGGTGTCGGGTGTGGCGCAGCCGCTGGTGTGCAATGCCGCCAGGTAAGCATGTTGCATAAATGGCGTGGCGTTGGTTTGTGCGCCAAGCAGTGTGTCCCACTGCGTTGCATCGACCCACAGCGGCGAATCTATGACCCGAATGACATAATCATTTTCCTCGGGGGACTGCGTGTTTCCCATATCTATCTGGCTGCTTTCTATGACTCTCAAAATCTGTGTGGCTCAGCTCAACCTGGTGGTGGGTGACCTGGCGGGCAACGCACAAAAAATCACCGCTGCGGCACGCGCTGCCTACCAGGACGGCGCGCGTTTGGTGCTGACGCCCGAACTCTCGATTTGCGGCTACGCTGCCGAAGACTTGTTTTTGCGCTCGGCATTCATCGCTGCTTGTGATGATGCCGTGAAATCCCTGGCGGCTGCGCTGGTCGACCTGAAAGACCTTTGCGTGGTGGTGGGGCATCCCACCGGAGGTGACCAACGTACCCGATCAGTGGCGGTGTCCCAGCGCTGGAACGCGGCTTCGGTACTGCGCGAGGGTCAGGTTATTGCAACCTATGCCAAGCGCGAACTGCCCAACTACCAGGTGTTTGATGAGCGCCGCTATTTCACGCCAGGGCAGGGCGTGTGCGTGTTCGAAGCTGGTGCGCCAGGCGAGCGGCTCAAGGTGGGTTTGCTGATTTGTGAAGATGCCTGGTTTGAAGCCCCGGCGCGTGAGACGGCACAAGCTGGGGCGCAGCTGCTGGCGGTGATCAACGCGTCGCCGTTTCATCTGGGCAAGGGCGACGAGCGTGAGCTTCGCATGCGCGAGCGGGTGTTGGCCTGCGGCCTGCCTCTGGTGTATGCGCACCTGGTGGGCGGTCAGGATGAGGTGGTGTTTGAAGGTCATTCCTTTGTTTTGAATGCCGATGGCAGTGTGGCAGGTCGCGCCCCAAGTTTTATAGAAAATAGCCTTCTAGCCCATGTAGAACAAGCGCAAGGTGCTATCAAAATAGTTGCGTCCATTGCGCCTGAGCGCACCCCAGACGCTGACTTGTGGGACGCCTTGGTGCTGGGTGTGCGCGATTACATTGGCAAAAACGGCTTTCCGGGCGTGCTGCTGGGGCTGTCTGGCGGCATTGACTCGGCGCTGGTGCTGGCCATTGCGGTCGATGCCTTGGGCCGTGACCGGGTGCGCGCGGTGATGATGCCGTCGCCGTACACGGCTGACATCAGCTGGATTGACGCGCGCGACATGGCCGAGCGACTGGGGGTGCGTTATGACGAGTTGTCGATCGTGCCCGAGTTTGAGGCTTTTAAGGCCACGCTGGCGGGAGAATTCAAGGGGCTGGCCGAAGACACTACCGAAGAAAACATCCAGGCGCGCATTCGCGGCACGCTCTTGATGGCTTTGAGCAACAAATTTGGCAGCATCGTGCTGACCACTGGCAACAAATCGGAAATGGCCACCGGCTATTGCACGCTGTACGGCGACATGGCGGGCGGTTTTGCGGTGATCAAAGACCTGGTCAAAACCACGGTGTTCCGGCTGGCGCGCTGGCGCAACGCGCATGACCCGTATGGCACGGGGGCACAGCCGATACCTGAGCGCATCATCACCCGCCCACCGAGCGCGGAGTTGCGGCCAGACCAGAAAGACCAGGACAGCTTGCCGCCGTATGAGGTGCTGGACGGCATTCTGCAGCGCTACATGGAAGATGACCAGAGCATCGAGCAAATCATTGCGGCGGGGTTTGCGCCGGCCGATGTAGAGCGGGTCACGCGGCTGATCAAGGTCAATGAGTACAAGCGCCGCCAGTCGCCGGTAGGGATTCGCGTGACGCATCGCAGTTTTGGCAAGGATTGGCGTTATCCTATTACCAATCGCTTTCGCGCTTGAAGTTTGGGTCTGACGGCTGCCAGGCGCTTGCTTTGATTTCTTATCTTTTCATCTATTGAGGTATCCCATGAAACAAATCACTGCTGTCATCAAACCGTTCAAACTGGAAGAGGTGCGCGAAGGCCTGGCTGAGTGTGGTGTGACCGGGCTGACCGTGACCGAAGTGAAAGGTTTTGGCCGCCAAAAAGGTCACACCGAGCTGTACCGTGGCGCGGAATATGTGGTTGACTTTTTGCCCAAGGTGAAAATTGAAGTGGTGGTGAAAACCGATGATGTTGATCGTTGTGTAGAAGCCATCATCAAGGCCGCGCATACCGGCAAAATTGGCGATGGCAAGATTTTTGTGACGGCAGTGGAACGCGTGGTGCGCATTCGCACCGGTGAGCTGGACGAAGCCGCGATTTGATACCAATCAGTGGTGTGCGTTGAGCGGCTGCTTGCTTAACGAGAAACAACGCCCACAGCCGACAAGAATGGCGTGTCGTAGGGCCGACTTCAGTCGGCCATGGCGGGTTGAAACCCGCCCTACGCAGGGCACGCATGTTTCGTGCTTTAACGAGAAACAACGCCCACAGCCGACAAGAATGGCGTGTCGTAGGGCCGACTTCAGTCGGCCATGGCGGGTTGAAACCCGCCCTACGCAGGGTACGTATTTTTCATGCTTTGGAGTGTCCTTGTTGAACATGGATGCTAGTTGGACGCGCTACCACCCAAAAGGTGAACCTGACTGAGACTGAAATAATCCATGTCCATCTGCACTTATTGAAGAAAACAAGCGGTTAACTGAGGAATCCAGGTTTAAGATGCCTTTGGTTTGACGTTTATAAGCTGCGTCCCAGCCAGTGCGTCGTGCCAGAATTGCTGGCGAGGGTGAAAGCGGCTGAGCACCGCCCACACGGCCACCCAGCCGATAAAAATCACGATGGCTTCGCCGCCTTTGAGCTCGGTGAGCCACGAAACCATCAAAGGCGGTAAAAACCACAACCAGCTGCAAAAGTAGCGCACCAAAGCTCTGGTTTGGGTAAGCGGTTGACCGTGCAGATCAAGCACTAGTATGTGCCAGGTTTTCATGGCCAAGGTTTGTCCCTTAGACCAGAGCCAGACAAAGTAAATGCCAAAAACCACAAACAAAAACGCCTGCAGGGCGTGGCGGTTGTCCATGGCATTTTTGGTTTGGCTCAAAGTCCCAAACAAATAGCCAGCAATAAAGACCACGCCAAACAGCAGCATGCCTTCATACAGCCAGCAGGCCATGCGGCGCATCAAGCCGGGGGCAACGAAAGCAGTCTCAGCACCAATGGGCATCAGATTGACAGGTCTCAAATCAGTGGGCGGGTGCAGATGGGGAGGTTTTTGACGCTTTGGGCACTTTGACACGCGGAGCTAGGGGTAATTTGGGTGCTGAAGCCGCCAACGCCTGTTTTTGCTCAGCCGTGAGCGACTGGTAGACCTCCCAGCGTTCAGCCTTGTCCTCTACTGTGACACGTTGCGTTTGGGTGTAATTCAGGCGAGCCAAGGCGCGCTGCGTGGGGGTTAAAGCGGCCCATTGAGCCATGCGCGCGTGCAAACGTTCTTTGGCCTCTGGTGTCAAGGTATCAAAGTTGGCGCTTAATACGATCCATTTTTTTTTGTGAACTTCGGTGAGCTGTGGCCAGGAAGTGGCCAGAGGCTGCAGCGCTTGGCGTTGAGGCGGAGTCAATGTGAGCCAGTCCAAAGGGGCTGGCGGGGCAGGTAATGCCATGTTTTTGTTGCTGGCAGGGGCTTTGCCACTTGGCATGGCTGTTTGAGCTTGGGCAACTGGCATCATGAAACCGAAAGAAAGTATGCACATCAAGGTGATGGCAAAAGAAAAATTTTGAAGGCTTTTTCGCATGGTTTCAACGTGACTCAGTGGGGTAGCTGAGCTTTAAAAAGTACTTGAAACCGGGATCGATATAAGCAGCAGGAGGCAAGTCGTCGGTGAGCAAAACTCGGTCAATTTCTGCGGCATTTTGCATGGAATCTTCGGTTTGAATGACATCGATCATCCATAAACCCAACAACAACGCCAGCAACATGCCGATACCGCTGAGCTGTGGCCATCTGGACGGGGACACCGAACGCTCGGCATGGCCGGTCATGCTATGTCCGGCAAAGGACAAGCTGGTTTGCGATTCATGTACCAGCACCAAGCGACGATGCTCCACGGCTTGCTCCCTGGCAGCACGCAGGCGCTGCAAGGTGTTGGCATTGATGTCGTCCACACGGCTCAACAAACGCTGAGCCAAAAGCTCACCTGCAGCATCAAGTGCTGGGTTGAAGTTGTCCTGGCGGTGGTGTGTATAGATGTTTTTCATAGCCGGATTCCCTTGGCTGAGAGCGATTTGATAAGACTGTGTATGGCCCTTGAACAATGTGTTTTGACGCTTCCTTGTGAGCACCCCATGGCCGTAGCTGTTTCTGAAACATCCATGTCTTCCCAATAACGCATCAGGAATGCTTCTCGTTGACGACCTGGTAACAACAGGACTTCTTCTTCAATTGCGCGCAAAGTTTGTGCCCGTTGACTTTGAATTTCAGGGTTTTCAAATTCCGCTGGTATGGCTGCGGTGGTGAGGCTTCCCAAAATATCAAAGTCATCGTCTTCGTTGCTTGGTTGAAAGTCGCTGAATGAGGAAAAATGTGCATTCTGCACTTTTTGATGCCGAAACCAGTCCAAGGTGGTGTTGGACAGGATGCGCTGAAACAGCATCGGCAACTCGTTGGGCGGCTTGTCGCCGTAATGTTCCGACAGCTTCATCATGCTGTCTTGAACAATGTCCAGAGCCGATTCATCGTTGCGCACATGGTAAGCCGTGCGTTTGAAGGCACGTTTCTCGATGCTTTTCAAAAAATCAGAGAGTTCAGCAGGAGTAGCCAAAGGAATGAACTTTATAAAGGTCGAACAAAAGGTTCATGGCCGTTGTCTTTCAGACGCTTGAGTAAGTTTGAATTATTGCATTCCAGAGTCCGGTGAGAAAACGTGCGCCAGACAGTGCGATAATTAAAGAGCTAATTAATGCAAACGGGTCAAGGTTCAGCGCAAAAATCAGTGCGCTCATGGTTTTGGCCTTAAGTTTCGATGCGGCATCAAAAGTGTATGCAAAGAAGCACCCAAGGTTTTTCGTTAGAGAAATTCACAAAGGTTCATCATGGATATTTCAAAAGCCAATATGTCGGCATCAAACGCGTCCAAATCACAAATCCTTAGCAAGGTCAAGCACGAATCAGATGTCTCAGACCACGAGCTTCGTGGAGCTGAAATCATTGTCAAAGCCTTGCAGGCAGAACATGTCAAATACGTCTGGGGTTATCCGGGTGGTGCTGTTCTGCACATTTACGATGCTTTTTTCAAGCAGGACACCATTCAGCACGTGCTAGTTCGCCACGAACAGGCTGCTGTGCATGCTGCTGACGGTTATGCCCGCGCGACGGGTGATGTAGGTGTAGCGTTGGTTACCTCTGGCCCTGGTGTGACCAATGCGGTCACTGGCATTGCCACTGCCTTCATGGACAGCATTCCAATCGTGATTATCAGTGGACAAGTGCCCACACAAGCCATTGGCATGGATGCTTTTCAGGAATGCGATGCTGTAGGTATTACTCGACCCATTGTCAAGCACAACTTTTTGGTCAAAGATGCCCATGACTTGGCTGACATCATGAAGAAGGCTTTTCACATCGCGCGAAGCGGCCGCCCCGGTCCGGTGCTGGTGGATATTCCCAAAGACGTGTCGTTCAAAAAAGTGCCCTATCACGGCTATCCGCAGTCGGTTGAAATGCGTTCTTATAACCCGGTACGCAAAGGCCATGGCGGTCAAATTCGTAAGGCGCTGCAACTGCTTTTGGCAGCCAAGCGACCCTATATCTACACTGGCGGCGGTGTTTTGTTGAGTAATGCCTCTGCTGAGTTGCGTCAATTGGTTGACATGCTGGGTTACCCTGTAACACACACCTTGATGGGTTTGGGAGCCTATCCGGCAAGTGAGCGCAAGTACCTGGGCATGCTTGGTATGCACGGTACGGTAGAAGCCAACAACGCCATGCAACATTGCGATGTGCTGCTGGCTGTGGGCGCGCGTTTTGATGACCGTGTGATTGGCAACCCCAAGCATTTCGCACAAAACGAGCGCAAGATCATTCACATTGACATTGATCCGTCCAGCATCTCCAAGCGCGTCCGGGTAGACATTCCAATTGTGGGTGATGTTAAAGATGTGTTGACAGAAATGATCGCCATGATCAAGGAAGGTGTTGTCAAACCTGATACCAATGCGCTTGGGATCTGGTGGGACACCATTGAAAGTTGGCGCAAGAACAATTGCCTGAAATATGACCATGGCAAAAATGACATCATCAAACCCCAGTACGTTGTGGAAACGCTTTGGAATATGACCAAGGATGCAGATGCCTACATCACTTCAGATGTGGGGCAGCACCAAATGTGGGCTGCGCAGTATTACCGTTTTGAAGAGCCACGCCGCTGGATCAATTCGGGTGGTTTAGGCACCATGGGTGTGGGTATTCCCTACGCCATGGGAATCAAGTTGGCAAAACCTGAAAGTGAAGTTTATTGTGTGACTGGTGAGGGGTCGGTGCAGATGTGCATCCAGGAACTCTCAACCTGCCTGCAGTACAACACGCCTATCAAAATTGTCGCGTTGAACAACCGCTACCTGGGTATGGTGCGCCAATGGCAAGAGGTGGAATATGAAGGCCGTTACAGCCACAGCTACATGGATGCACTGCCCAATTTCGTCAAATTGGCCGAGGCTTATGGGCATGTGGGGATGCTGATTGAGCGTGCCTCGGACGTAGAGCCTGCGCTTCGCGAAGCTCGCAAACTCAAAGACCGAACGGTATTCATGGACTTCCGTACCGACCCCACTGAAAACGTGTTCCCGATGGTGAAGGCCGGAAAAGGCATTACCGAAATGCTGTTGAGCTCGGAGGACCTTTGATCATGAAGCACATCATCGCAGTTTTGCTTGAAAATGAGGCTGGCGCCTTGTCCCGCGTGGTCGGTTTGTTTTCTGCACGTGGCTATAACATTGAATCCTTGACCGTAGCGCCTACCGAAGACCCCAGTCTGTCACGTATGACGATTCAGACTCATGGCTCTGATGAAGTGATTGAGCAAATCACCAAGCATCTGAACCGCTTGATTGAAGTGGTCAAGGTGGTTGACCTGACCGAAGGTTCTTATACCGAGCGTGAGTTGATGATGGTCAAGGTGCGCGCGGTAGGTAAAGAGCGTGAAGAGATGAAGCGCATGGCGGACATTTTCAGAGGCCGCATCATCGATGTCACCGAAAAAAGCTACACCATTGAGCTGACAGGTGATCAGTCCAAAAATGATGCATTTTTGGATGCGATTGAACGCGGTGCGATTTTGGAAACGGTTCGTACCGGTTCCAGTGGCATTGGGCGGGGTGAGCGAATTTTGCGTGTCTAGTCAGTTGGGGACAGAGCTAAGGGTCTGTCCCGCAAGTCTTAGTCAGTTGGGGACAGAGCTAAAGGTCTGTCCCGCAAGTTATTTATTTTTTACAACGGAGTGAGTGATGAAAGTTTATTACGACAAGGATTGCGATCTGAGCCTGATCAAAGGTAAAACCGTGGCCATCATCGGGTACGGCAGTCAAGGTCATGCCCATGCACAAAATCTGAACGACAGCGGTGTCAAAGTGGTGGTTGGTTTGCGCAAAGGCGGTGCTTCCTGGGATAAGGTCGGCAAGGCGGGCTTGAATGTCATGGAAGTCAATGATGCCGTCAAAATTGCCGACGTGGTCATGATTCTGTTGCCTGATGAACAAATTGCCGATGTGTACACCAATAACGTGGCTCCCAACATCAAGCAAGGCGCTTCTTTGGTGTTTGCCCATGGTTTTAATGTGCATTACAACCAGGTTATTCCTCGGGCTGACCTGGACGTGTGGATGGTGGCCCCCAAGGCTCCAGGCCATACGGTGCGCAACACTTACACCCAGGGTGGCGGCGTGCCGCATCTGATCGCCATTCATCAGGACAAGAGCGGCAAGGCACGCGAGTTGGCTCTTTCTTACGCCATGGCCAATGGCGGCGGCAAGGCTGGCATCATTGAAACCTCGTTCAAAGAAGAAACCGAAACCGACTTGTTTGGTGAACAAGCTGTGTTGTGTGGCGGTGCGGTTGAGCTGGTCAAAATGGGGTTCGAAACCTTGGTGGAAGCCGGTTACGCCCCTGAGATGGCGTACTTTGAATGCCTGCATGAACTGAAGCTGATTGTTGACCTGATTTATGAAGGCGGCATCGCCAACATGAACTATTCGATCTCCAACAATGCCGAATACGGTGAATACGTGACTGGCCCTGAGGTCATCAATGCACAAAGTCGCGAAGCCATGCGCAACGCCCTCAAACGCATTCAAAATGGTGACTACGCCAAGTCGTTCATCCTGGAAGGCCGCACCAACTACCCCAGCATGACGGCACGTCGCCGCAACACGGCAGATCATCAGATCGAAATTGTGGGCGGCAAGCTGCGCGCCATGATGCCCTGGATTGCCAAGAACAAGCTGGTAGACCAAACACGCAATTGATGATTGTGCTAGGCATGACAAAGGCCACTTCGGTGGCCTTTGTTATTATGAAGTTCTATTTGAGGCCAAACTAATGGACGATGTGAACACACAGGATGTGGATGGTGATGACATTGTGGTGGTGAAAAAACGCCGCAAGGGTATTTATGTCTTGCCAAATCTTTTCACATTGGCGGCACTGTTTGGCGGGTTTTATGCCATTGTGATGGCCATCAATGGTCGTTTTGATCTGGCTGCCGTGGGGGTTTTTTGCGCCATGGTGCTCGATAGTCTGGACGGACGCGTCGCTCGTATGACCAACACCCAAAGTGCTTTCGGTGAACAAATGGATTCCCTGTCTGACATGGTTTCTTTTGGTGCTGCACCTGCTCTGATTGCTTATGTGTGGGCGCTCAAAGGCCTGGGGCGCTGGGGCTGGATTGCTGCATTTGTTTATTGCGCGTGCGCTGCCTTGCGTTTAGCCCGTTTCAACGTCAATACGGCGGTGGTTGACAAGCGTTATTTCCAAGGCTTGCCGTCGCCAGCTGCTGCTGCTTTGGTGGCTGGGTTCATCTGGGTGATGACTGATTTGGAGTTTGAAGGCAGGCAATGGGCTTGGCCCATGTTTGCACTATCGCTCTACGCAGGTTTGACCATGGTGACCAATGTGCCGTTTTACAGCTTCAAAGACATTCAAATGAAACGCAGTGTGCCTTTCGTGGTGATTGTGATGATTGCCATCGGCATTGCCGTCATCAACATTGATCCGCCTATTGTGATGTTTGGCCTGTTTGTATGCTACGGTTTGAGTGGCTATGCCTTGTATTTTTGGCGAAAAACCAAAGGCATTCCTACCAGTGTCATCAGTACTTCTACAGATGAACCGGAGGAGCGGGGGCTGCACAAGTGATGGCTTGTGGTATATTGAAGTCATGCATAAATTTTCACTACTGCTAGACCTGACGTCCTTCGGGCGGAGTGGTTAGCGCGTGATTGCATCAACCCCAAAAGCCCGTAAGCAATTGCTACGGGCTTTTTTGTTGGCTCAAGCAAACCTGGTTCATTTTCAAGCCCCTTTGGAGAAACAACATGTCAGATAAATTGGTCATTTTTGATACCACCTTGCGTGATGGCGAGCAGTCTCCTGGTGCTTCCATGACACGTGATGAGAAGCTGCGCATTGCCCGCCAGTTGGAGCGCCTTAAAGTGGATGTCATTGAGGCTGGTTTTGCGGCCAGTTCCAATGGTGATTTTGAAGCGATCAAAGCCATTGCAAATGCCATCAAAGAGTCCACTGTTTGTTCGTTGTCACGTGCCAATGACAAAGACATTGCTCGTGCCGCAGATGCATTGGTGGGAGCCAGTCGTGCGCGAATTCATACTTTCATTGCAACCTCTCCAATTCATATGGAGAAGAAACTGCGCATGACACCTGATCAGGTACTTGAGCAAGCCAAACAAGCTGTTCGCTTTGCACGCAACCGGGTGGCTGATATTGAATTCAGTGCCGAAGATGCTTACCGCAGCGAAGAAGACTTTTTATGCCGCGTGATAGAGGCTGCGATCAATGAGGGCGCGGGCACCATCAATGTGCCTGACACGGTAGGTTATGCCATACCTGAGCTGTACGGCAATTTCATCAAACGACTGCGCGAACGTGTGCCCAACTCCGACAAAGCCATTTGGTCGGTTCATTGCCACAATGACTTGGGCATGGCGGTGGCTAATTCTTTGGCTGGGGTCAAGATTGGTGGTGCCCGGCAAGTGGAATGCACCATCAATGGTTTAGGAGAACGAGCAGGTAATTGCAGCCTTGAAGAAGTTGTCATGGCGATGCGAACCCGGCGTGATTACTTCGATCTTGATGTGGGTATCGATGCCACCCAAATCTTGGCTGCCAGTCGCATGGTCAGTCAAACCACTGGTTTCGTAGTGCAGCCCAACAAGGCCATTGTGGGCGCAAATGCTTTTGCGCATACGGCCGGCATTCATCAGGACGGCATCATGAAAGCGCGGGACACCTACGAAATCATGCGCGCTGAAGACGTGGGTTGGTCTGCCAATAAAATGATTTTGGGCAAGCTCAGTGGTCGTAATGCGTTCAAGCAGCGCCTGCAAGAACTCGGTGTTCAGATGGACAGTGAATCCGACGTGAACCTGGCATTTGCAAAGTTCAAGGAACTGGCTGACCGCAAGAGCGAGATTTTTGACGAAGATATTCTGGCACTGGTCAGCGAAGAGAGCGTTGCACAAAGCCATGAACAATATGGTTTTGTCTCGCTTGCCCAGCACAGCGAAACCGGTGAATTGCCGCAGGCCAAAGTGGTCATGACCATCGCCGGTAAAGAAGTGACAGGCACAGCCAACGGCAATGGCCCGGTGGACGCGTCGCTGAAAGCGATTGAGACGAATGTCCACAGTGGTGCGGAAATGGTGCTTTATTCCGTCAATGCGATCAGTGGTTCTACCGAAAGCCAGGGCGAGGTGACGGTGCGTTTGCAGCAGAACGGGCGTGTGGTTAACGGCGTGGGTGCTGATCCAGACATCGTGGTGGCCTCCGCCAAAGCGTACCTCAGTGCGCTGAATAAACTGCAAAGTCAGGCGGAACGCGTAGCTGCTCAAGGCTGAATGCGTTAAACCAGTTTAAGAAAGTCTTGCAAGTACTTGTCACTGCGAGACTTTCTGACTTAAACTCCACCAATGGTTTATTCATGTTCAGGAGTCAAGTCAATGACAAAGTGTTCTCAAATTGCCCTGGAACGGTGGTTACGCGGTGTAGTGGGGTTCTTGACGCTGCTGGGCATATTGGTTGCTTCTCCTGCTGGTCTGGCAGACACCGTAAAAGCCAGTTCAGTTACGCATAAAAAAGTTGTCAAAACAGCCAGTGCACGAATCAAGCATACCTTTGCAGCAAAAAAGAAATTAGTAGCTTCGGCACGGACAAGACAAAAAGCAAGCCCATCTTCTTTGGGGAAATCCAGAGGACTGCATTCCGTTCAGGATAGTTTGAATTTGAAATCCAGTGTCGCACTGGTGGTCGATCAGGAAACCAATGAAGTTTTGTTCAAAAAAAACGAGCAAGCTATATTGCCCATTGCTTCATTGACCAAATTGATGACGGGTCTGATCGTCAGTGAAGCCAATTTGCCATCGGATGAAAAAATAACCATCACTCAGGAAGATGTGGATACCGAAAAAGGCAGTTCTTCCCGGCTTCGGGTGGGCACTGTGCTAAGTCGGGGGGAGCTGTTGCACTTGGCACTGATGTCAAGTGAGAACAGGGCAGCGCATGCGCTGGGGCGTACTTACCCCGGAGGCCTGGCAACTTTTACGAGCTTGATGAATGCCAAAGCACAATTGCTTGGCATGAAAGATACGCGATATGTAGAACCCACAGGTTTATCAAGTGAAAACCGCTCTAGTGCCAACGACCTTGTCAAGCTGGTTGATATGGCTCACAAACACCCTTTGCTGCGTGAATTGACTACTTCACCAGGTTTCCAGGTTGCTGTGGGCAACCGTGTGCTTCAATACAACAATACCAATCGACTGGTCAAAAATTCATCTTGGGATATTGGGTTGCAAAAAACAGGCTATATCGCTGAGGCCGGTCGTTGTCTGGTGATGCAAACCAAAATAGCAGGACGACAACTTATCATGGTGTTTCTGGATTCTGCAGGGTCGTTGACACGTATTGCAGATGCACAACGTGTCAGACACTGGCTTGAATCCATTCCCCGCGAGGCGCTGGTTTCTCAGTCGGAAAATCGCTTGGGTGTGTAGGCCTTCTGGGGATTTACGCCTGCTGACTCTGGAACCCCAGACTTTTTGAAATTTCGTGTGCAGTGGCTTTTAATTTGTTGATCCAGGCATCATCCATTCGAGATGCTGGTGCCGAAATGGATAAGCCTGCGATCAATTTGCCTTGGTCGTTATAAATGCCGGCTGCCATACAACGCACGCCCAGTTCCAATTCTTCGTTGTCGTTGGCAAAGGCATCATGCCGCACTTTGGTCAATTCGCGTTCCAGTGCAGGCAGTTGGGTCAAACTGTTTTTGGTGTGGCCACTCAGACCGGTGCGTGTTGCGTAGGCTCGAACCCTGGGTGTGTCATCTGCGGCCAGAAACAGTTTCCCGACAGATGTCAGGTGCAATGGAGCGCGTCCACCGATTGCACGAATCACCTGCATGCCGGAGCGTTCGCTGTAGGCGCGTTCAACATACACGATTTCATCGCCCTGGCGAACGCTCAGATTCACAGGTTGCTGGGTCAAGCGGTGCAGTTCGTGCATGGGAGCCAAGGCGGCATCTCGCACATTGAGTCTGTTTTTGACCAAATTGCCCAGTTCCAGCAAGCGCATGCCAAGACGATAACTGCCGGACTGTGGGCGATCTACAAAGCGGCCAATGGCCAAATCGTTCAGGATGCGGTGGGTTGTAGAGGGGTGCAAGCCTGTTTTTTCGCTGATTTCTTTAAGCGAAATGGCTTCTTCTCTGGAGGCCAACACATCCATCACAGCGAATAAACGCTCAATGACTTGAACCGTGGGGGTTTCTGGTGTCCCCGTTTCTGACTTGCGCATGAAAACTCCTGTGTGATACGCCATTTTATCTGGTGAAAAATGACACGTCGTGCATAGCATGACCCAAGTCACAAGTCACAAGTCACAAGTCACAAGTCACAAGTCACGGTGCAGCCATTGTCCCTTCAGTAGCAACTCATGCGGCTTGAATCGGGTCTTGTAGGACATCTTCTGGCAATCCTCAATCCAGTAGCCCAAATACAGGTAGCGCAGGCCAATGGAGCGGGCATATTCAATTTGCCAAAGCACATTGAACGTGCCATAACTCTGCCCTGTTATGGGTTCATAAAAGGTATACACCGCTGACAAGCCATCGCTGAGTCGGTCAACGATGGACACCATACGCAGGGTTTTGGCCGAATCAGGTTCACGAAATTCGATCAGGTATGAATCCACCAGCGTATCAACCATAAATTCTTGGTATTGCGCCATATCGTCTTGATCCATGCCTCCGTTTGCATGCCTGGCGTGCTGGTAGCGCTGGTACAGGGCGTAGTGCTCTTCTGAAAAAAAGGGCTTGCTAATGTGGGCACAGAGCGGCCCATGTTGTTTTGCCGCGCGCCGCTGGCTGCGATCTGCCTGGAATTCATTCACCGGGATACGAATCGAGGTGCAGGCTTGGCAATGATCACAGTGGGGGCGGTAAATGAAGCCGCCACTGCGACGAAAACCCTGGCGAACCAGCTGACTGTAAAGTTCGTTTTCAACCGGTTCGCCAGCTTCGGCGACTTGAGAGCGGGCAATGCGGCCTTCAATGTAGCTGCAAGGGTATGCAGCAGTAGCGTAGTACTGAAGTGGATGGGTTGAATTTAAAGTGTGCTGCATCACGTGTTGTGGCTGCTAAGCATGTCAAGATTCTTCCAGTAAGAGGGCGCAAATTTCCACTCAAACGCTGACATTTCGGCCAGGCTTTGCACCTTTCTGATGAAATTTAGTCTTGGTATTTCAACCGCCCCGAGTGCGGCTAGATGCCGGGTGTTTTGTTGGCAGTCAATTTGCGGAATGTGGTGTTGATGGCAAAGCGCTACCAGTGCTGCAAGTGCAATCTTTGACGCATCTGTCGAACGGTGAAACATGGACTCGCCAAACACGGCATGCCCAATACCAACGCCATACAGGCCTCCTATCAGTTGCCCATCAACCCAGGTTTCAACGCTGTGTGCCAAACCGGCTTGGTGAAGATTAGAGTACGCATTAATCATTTCTGGCAATATCCAGGTGTCAGATTGGCCGGATCTTGAAATGGTGCTGCAAGCCTGAATCACATCTTTGAAAGCTGAGTCAATGCGAATTTCATTTGCGTTCGAGCTTGAAAATTTTTTAATTGTTTTTTTGAGTGATGACGAAACCCGAAAGTTGTTTACATGAAGCACCATACGCGGGTCAGGACACCACCATAGCGGTGGCTGACCGGCGCTATACCACGGAAATATGCCGTTAGCATAAGCATGCTTTAGCGTGTCAACGCTCAGGTCGTTTCCGGCACACAACAAGCCAGGTGCAGGGCTTTCCTCTCCCCATGTTTGATCGAAGGGTGGGAAAGGCTGACCGGCTTCAAGCCATGGCAATGGAAGCGTCATGATCCTATATTCCTCAGTTGATCGCTTGTTTTCTTCAATAAATGCATGTAAACATTGATTATTTCAGTCTCAGTCAGGCTACCTTTTGGGTGAGAGCGCTACGCACCCGATTGAGCCACTGGCAACGCGCCTGGGGTCGTTGCTTCTCCTTGCGGCCAGTAGCCCGCTACGTCGTCACGCTTACCCAGCCGCGCCGCCAGCAGCCAAATCGGGCGCGTCCAACTGAGGAATTCAGGATGATGCTTGATGTGCTTGCGGAAAACATGTCTTTGTACTTATGGGAGAAACAATGGTTCAGGTCATGATAAGTCATGGCACGCTGGTTGGTTGATTGCCTAATATGCTCTGCACCGATAATGTTATTTTTATCACAGTTAGCAAAGCACAAGACCCATGGCTCAATACGTATTTTCAATGAACCGCGTCGGCAAGATCGTGCCACCCAAGCGGCATATCCTGAAAGACATTTCACTCAGTTTTTTCCCTGGTGCCAAGATCGGTGTGCTCGGTACCAACGGTTCAGGCAAGTCAACGCTGCTCAAGATCATGGCCGGCGTGGACAAGGACATTGAAGGCGAAGCTATTCCCATGCCGGGGCTCAACATTGGCTACCTGCCGCAAGAGCCGCAGCTCGACCCGACCAAGACCGTGCGGGAGACGGTTGAAGAAGCCATGGGCAAGGTGATTGCCGCAAAAGCACGGCTGGAAGAGGTCTACATCGCTTACGGTGACGAGGATGCCGACTTTGACAAATTGGCCGCCGAGCAAGCCGAGCTGGAAGCAATCATCGCCACCGCCGGTACCGACTCCGAGCACCAGCTAGAGATTGCTGCAGACGCGCTGCGCCTGCCGGCGTGGGATGCCAACATTGGTGTGCTCTCAGGCGGTGAAAAGCGCCGTGTGGCGCTGTGCCGCCTGCTGCTGGAACACCCTGACATGCTGCTGCTGGATGAACCCACCAACCACCTGGACGCCGAATCGGTGGATTGGCTGGAGCAATTTTTGCAGCGCTACAGCGGTACCGTGGTGGCCATTACCCACGACCGTTATTTTCTGGACAACGCCGCCGAGTGGATTCTGGAGCTTGACCGTGGTGCCGGCATTCCGTACAAGGGCAACTACAGTTCGTGGATGGAGCAAAAGCAGGCCCGTCTTGAACAGGAAAAGAAGGGCGAAGAATCCCGCGCCAAGACCTTGAAGAAAGAGCTGGAATGGTCGCGCCAGAACCCCAAGGCACGCCAGGCCAAGAGCAAAGCCCGTTTGGCACGTTTTGAAGAACTGTCGGACTTTGAATACCAGAAGCGCAATGAAACCAATGAAATTTTCATCCCGGTGGCGGATCGCCTGGGCCAGGAAGTCATTGAGTTTGTCAATGTCAGCAAGTCGTTTGGCGACCGCATGCTGATCGACAACCTGAGCTTCAAGGTACCGCCTGGCGCCATCGTCGGCATCATCGGCCCCAACGGCGCGGGCAAGTCGACGTTGTTTCGCATGATCGCCGGCCAGCAGCAGCCTGACAGTGGCGAGGTGAAAATTGGCCAGACCGCCAAGATGGCCTTTGTCGACCAGAACCGCGACGATCTGTCCAACGAAAAAACCGTGTGGGAAGACGTCTCGGGTGGGCTGGACATGATCAACATCGGCAAGTTCACCATGGCCAGCCGTGCCTATTGCGGGCGCTTCAACTTCAACGGTGCCGACCAGCAAAAGCGTGTCGGAACACTCTCGGGCGGTGAACGTGGCCGCCTGCACCTGGCCAAAACGCTGATTGCCGGTGGTAACGTGTTGATGCTTGACGAGCCGTCCAACGACCTGGACGTGGAAACCCTGCGCGCGCTGGAAGACGCGCTGCTGGAGTTTGCTGGCTCGATCATGGTCATCAGCCACGACCGCTGGTTTTTAGACCGCATTGCGACCCACATTCTGGCTTGCGAGGGCGACAGCCACTGGACCTTCTATGACGGCAATTACCATGATTACGAAGAAGACAAGAAACGTCGCCTGGGCGAAGAGGGTGCGCGCCCGCACCGCATGCGTTTCAAAGCCCTGAAGTGATGCTGCTTGATCTCGTGTTGTTTTGAACATGTCTGAGCTGTCTGGCCCCAACCTGGTGCGCTACAAAGCGTTTCTGACGCAGGCGGCGGCGGGTGGCAGCGCTTTGCTGGCGCGCGTTCTGGGGCTGGCGCGGCAGTCGATGCATGATGATGCCGTGCACTTGCGGGTTTCGTTGGAGCGCGATCAACTGGGCTTGTGTGTCAAATTACTCGACAACCACGCGGCTCGCCTGTGTGACCAATACCCCAAAGTACTTGAAGCAGTTTTTTCCAGGCATAACGCGCACCAGTCCAGGCTGGGGGAAGTGTCCACCAGTGGCTTGCGCCTGGAGCAGTTGGCGCTGATGGATGAAGACCAGGTGCAAGAACGGGTGGTGATCGCCCGTGCCTTGCAACAAGTGCTGTTGAATACGCAACATGTGCTGACTGACCTGAATCCTTATCTATGTGCCTTGCAGGGCTTGCGCCAGGTGTCGGCATCACGCAACCCCTTGCGTCCTGATGCGTACGTGCTGGCGCTGGAAGAACTCATGACCAAGATGAGTTTGCCCGCCAGTGTGCGCTCGGTCTGGCTGGAGCACATGGCTTCGCCATTGGGTAATGCTTTGGGTGAAATTTACAGTCTGTGGCTATCGCAATTGCAAAGTCAGGGTGTTCAGCCGGCTGTTTTTGTGATGGTTCAAAGGCCTAGCGCCAACGCGTCACAACAAGCCGTGGTCAACCCGCCCACGCGGGCTCCGTGGAGCCCGCAGCATCGGACAACGGCCTTGAACCTGGGGCGATTGCGGCGTTTAATGAGCAGGGAGTTAGACCTTGCCGTCAGCCCGGTTGAAGCCGAAAAACCAGGGGCTAAGGTTCAAGTTGAGCCCACCAGCAACAAAGACTCTTTTGCCCTGCAGTTTGCCCGGGAGTTTGAGGAGCCGCAAGAAGACTTTGCACCCTCGACCGATTTTGATGCCACTGTGCCTGCAGCTTTTGAAACCTTGCAGGAAATGCAGCAGGCCGATCAGACGCAGGTGCTGCAACGCATGACGCATCACCCGTCTGCTGCCACAAGAGACACCGCTGGTGGTGTCGGTGTTGACTTGACTCTGCGCGAGAAATTCATCTACCAAGCCAAAGGTATGGCTCAGGTATTGAGCCTTGAAGTGGTGGCGTTGATGATCGACAACCTGGTTCAGGATCAACGTTTGCCGGAGCCAGTACGCCTAGTTTTGGCTCAACTGGAGCCAGCTTTGATGCGACTGGTGCCTGTGGATGCCCGGTTTTTTAGTAACAAGCAGCATCCCGCGCGTCGTCTGCTACAGGAAATTACAGAGCATGGTCTGGCTTTTAGTTCGCAAGATGAGCCCCTGTTTGCGGCATTCATGGCCTCATTGGAACGTTTTGTCAGTCCGCTGTCTACGCTCAGCATGGACAGTGCCGCGCCTTTTGCTGTGGCACTTGCCAGCCTGGAGTTGGAGTGGGAGCTGTGTGGCATCAAGGAAAGCGTTTCACCTGATAACGATGAAGCCAAGGTGGCTTTGAAAGTGGCTGAGGATCGCCATCTTTTGGCCAACAAGATGGCGGCAGAGATGCGCACCAATACCGAATTGAAAAAAATGCCGCAAAGCGTGGTTGATTTTCTGCTCGGCCCCTGGGCGCAGGTCATGGCCAGTGCGCAACTTAACAACCAAAAAGGCAGCAATGATCCGGGGGGCTACAAGGCCCTGGTTGCCATGTTGTTGTGGAGCGCCCAGCCCGAACTCACTACCACCAACCTTGACCAGTTGACCAAATTGGTTCCCCGCTTGCTGGTTTGCCTGCGCGAGGGTTTGCGCCTGATTGACTACCCGCCTACAAAAACCAGTTTGTTTTTTGATGTGTTGATGAAGTTGCACCAGCAGGCCTTTGATCAAAAAACGGCTCAGCCCGTGACACCAGCAAATACCAAGGTGACGGTGTCTTTGGCGGGTGAGCCAGAGGGCTGGGTAGCTCCCGAAGAAGCCCGTGTTTCGGGCTTGATGTCGTTGCAGGATGAAATAGATGCCACGAAAGCATCGGTGCCCCCAAGCCGGTCTGTTGTGCTGTCGGCCGTCCTGACAGAACAGGATGTTATTTTGGATGCTCTGAACACCGGCTGTTGGGTGGAATTGCGGGTTAACTTGGGTTGGTCGCGCACCCAGTTAACGTGGATCAGCCCGCAAAAAACCATGTACCTTTTTACCAACATCCAGGGCAAAACCCAGTCGATGACCAAGCGCATGTTGCTGCGCCTGAGCCAGACCGGAGCGTTCAAGGTGCTGGCGGAACAACCGCTGGTAGAAGATGCGCTCGATGGCGTGCTTCACACCGCCATGGTTAACAGCCTGGACCTCAGGCTTGAGTAAGTTTTTGGCGCACCAGTTCAATGTAGTTGCGCAGGGCGTACAACTCATCGGCATACGACAAGGGCACGCTGACCTGACCCACACGCTGCTCCAGTTCAGCCAGCTCTTTCAATAAAGAGGTCATGGGTTGACCCTGCGCATTGGCACGCTCTTCAATCTCGCGCAGCTGGCCGTACCAGCGAAACACGCGTGACCTGATTCTGAACTGGTACAGCGGCGGCACGATCCGGCTCAAGGGCAGTAGCACGGCCAGGATAATCCCCAACGCCAGCCCCATGCGCTCGATCAGGTTGGCATAGGCAAATGGCAAATAACGTTGCAGCAAGGGAATGCCGTTATTGATGACGCGCTGGGCCTCGGCGGACACGGCAAACTCGGTGTGTGCGGTGCTTGGAAACTCGCGCACTTTGCTGAACCAGCCGGCCTGGCCATGCAGCCCCAGGGCGGTTTGGGCAAACAGTTGTAGCAGGGCAGGGTGCACGCCGGGGCGGGCCAGCAGGGTGGTGGTGGTGGCGATCAGGTTGACATCCTGCGGCGGGATGTCACTGGCCAAATCGACCACGCCGCGCGGCAGGGTGACCGGGGTCAGAAAAGAAAACCGTCTGGAATAGGCCTCGCTCTGGGCAAAATTCATCAGCTTCACGCCCGGGGTTTGCAGCAGCATTTGCACCATCGATGATTCCGGAGCCGAGGCAAACAACAGGGCATCGAGCTCACCGTCCAGAAACGCCACCGTGGCCGGGGTCTGCGCCAGATGTGTCAGGGTCAAGTTGGCAGGTTCCATGCGGTTGAGGTCAAACAGCCGCTCCATCAAGCGCGGCACACCACTGCCCGTGGTGCCCACGTTCATGCGCAGGTGGCTCACCTCGGTCAAGGCATTCAAAGGGGTGTCACTGCGGTAAAACAGCCACAAGGGTTCGACAAACAGGCTGCCCAGCGATTGCAGTTCCGGCTGGTGCTCTGCACTGCCTGGTGCATTACCACCTTGTACAAAACCCAGGTCGACTTGGCCCTCACTCAGCCATTGCAGGTTTTGCGCTGCGCCTTCCGATGGCACCAGCTTGACCTCAATGCCAAACGCTTGCAATGCGCTGGCATAGCGTTTGCCAAACTCGTCGTAGGCGCTTTGTGCCGGGCCGGTGGCCAGCGTGACCTGTCTGGGCGGTGTTGGGTCCAGCCACACATAGGCCAAAAACAGCAAACCCGCCGCCAGTGCCAGCAATGGCCCTGCAGAAACCAGCAACTCCCGCAGGGACAGCAGGGTGTAGCGCAGCGGCTGGGGCATGGCCTGAGCGGTTTCAGCCAGCCAGCGCTGCTTTGACGGCTTGCGACACCAGACCCATGTCCGCCTTGCCAGCCAACTGGGTTTTGACTGCGCCCATGACCTTGCCCATGTCGGCCGGGCTTTTGGCACCCAGGCTGGTTACGATGGCTTGCACGGCGGCGGTGATTGCTTCGGCGCTCAGACGCTGCGGCAGGTAAGCTTCAAGCACCTTGATTTCGGCGCTTTCCTTGTCCGCCAAATCCATGCGTTCGGCCTGGGTGTAAGCGGCTACCGAGTCTTTGCGTTGCTTAATGAGCTTGTCCACAATGCCCACCAGGGTCACATCGTCCACCACGATGCGTTCGTCCACTTCTTTTTGCTTGACCGCCGCCAGCAGCAAGCGGATGGTGCCCAGGCGTTCACTGTCTTTAGCGCGCATGGCGGATTTCATGTCTTCGGTAACTTGGTCTTTGAGTGACAT
>MNXW01000307.1 GCA_001871515.1 Comamonadaceae bacterium CG2_30_57_122 | reverse complement strand
AAGATGGGCAACTGGTGCAGGCTATTTCAAGAGGTGATGGCACCATTGGAGAAGACATCACTGCCAATGCCATGCGCTTCAAAGGTTTGCCTGCATGGGTGGGTAGTCAAGATGCTGGATTTAGCGGTTCCGTGCGGTTTGAAGTCATCCTCACGGTCGAAGACTGGACCAAAATTGACCCCAGCCGCTGCAAGAACCCGCGCAATGCCGGTACCGGCATCATGGGTCGCAAGAACGGTAAACAGTCAGATTGCCTCACCATCTTCGCCTTTGACCTCGATGAAGTCCGGGATGGGCAATCGACTGAATTTCAAACCGAAACTCATAAGTCTGCCCGACTGGCTGAGCTTGGATTCAACGTCATCCAGCATCAGATTCATACCAGTGCAGAGAGCGCGATTGCTTATTTTCAGCAGATTGCCCAAACCCGCGATGCTCTGCCCATCTGGATAGACGGTGTCGTCATGAAGGTGGACGACATTGCCAAACAACGCGAACTGGGCATCACCGCAGGGCGCCCAAAGGGACAGGTTGCCTGGAAGTTTGATTCATCGGGTGCTGAAACGGTGCTTGAAGGTGTGGTGGTCAGCGGCGGACATACCGGTGGTTTATACCCTACAGCTGAACTCAGACCGGTTGAAATTGGTGGCACCACGGTCAGCAATGCATCCCTGGCCAACTACGACGAGATACAACGGCTGGACGTTGCCATCGGCGACTCGGTCTGGGTCGTCAAGGCCAATGACATCATCCCCAAAATAATCCGTGTGACTGATCGTCCACCTACCCGCCAGCTGATCCCAGTTCCGACGGCATGCCCGTTTTGCGGCGGTGAGGTAGGGCGTCGGCGTACCACTGGTGGTGGAGAGGGTGTCATCATCGAATGCCGCAACGCCGATTGTCCGAAGAAATCCACTGGCAAGATCAATCGCTGGATCTCCAGCCTCGACATCCTGGGCATTGGCGACGTCGTTCTGGAATCAATGATCGAGCGGTTCGATCTGGCGGACGCAGCCGATCTGTACACGCTGCGCACCCGCGCAGTCGAACTGGCCGACATGGTCATCAACGTCGATAAAGATCTGCGACTGGGCGAAAAGCGAGCCACCTCCATTTTGAGCGCGATTGAGGCAACCCGCGCACTGGCGCTCAGCCGCTTCCTGGGCTCGCTCGGGTTAGACCATCTGGGCAAACGTCGGGTCGAGCTCATGATCAAAGCGGCAGGCGGCGCTCTGGATACCCTGGCCGACTGGCGCAGTGCCAAGTTGCGCGATCCAGCCATCGCGATCTTGGCAGGTGTGCCCAACATTGGCGTCTCGATCCAGGACGGTATTGATGCCATGGGGCCGGTCATCGACAAGATGCTGATGAATGCCGTCATCGTGCAAGACGTGAGCTCTGGTGGTATTTCTGCCGAGTCGGAAATTCTCACGAAAACTGTCTGTATCAGCGGCAAATTACTCAGTGGCAAGAAGAAAGCGGACTATGAAGCGTCTCTGCGCGAAGCAGAATTTGCACTTGTCGATGACGTCAGCAAGGGTTTGACCTATCTGGTGCTGGCCGATCCAGCATCAAGCAGTAGCAAAGCTGAAAAGGCGCAAAAGCTGGGCATCCCCATCATTTCTGAAGATGAATTGATTGAATTGTGCAGGTCTATGGTCACCGCCGCCGCTGCCTCGCAACCAACAGCCTAGCTGACCCTGTTGCAATCACACCCCATGACCACTTTCAACGCTGAAATTTCCGCCGGTTCACTGCTCCCACTGGAAAGTAGGCGCGTTGCCAAGCTGCTTCTGTCACTCCCAGACGAGGCGGCCTGGCAGCACGCCATCGAGGTCGAGAACATCCTGCAAAAAAAGACGGTTGCCACGGCCCGTCGTCAAGCCACCCTTTTGCGCAGACGTCTGTCCACACTGGATGCTCAAGCCTGGCAAATGATCACGGAGCGTGAAAGCGAAGTGGTCAACCAGTTGCTATTGGCCGCAGCCGTCAAGCACAGCCAGTTGTTGGGTGACTTCATGCGCCTGGTGTATGCCAACCGTCAACGTCGCCTGGAGCCAAATTTGACCCCGTTGGATTGGCATGATTTTTTGACTGAATGTGCCCATCATGACGCTGCGGTGGCAGATTGGTCAGAATCCACCAAGGCCAAGCTGTTTCAGGTCATTGTTCGCATCCTGGCCGAAGCAAAATACCTTCAAAATCCGCGCAGCATGAAGCTCACACCGCCATCCCTTCACCCCGCCGTGCGTAGCTATCTGCGCAGCCACCATGAAGACTACGCGCTCGAATGTATGGAGCGTGCCATATGACACTGAGCCTTGAAGAGCGCCTGAACCAGATATTGCCCCGCATCACCTCGCGTGATTTTCTGGAAAGCAAGGGTTTAGGCAATGAGATTGGTTTTTGGGTTTTTGACTATCCCGCGGAGCGCGAGCTTGATGTGCGTGACTTTGTTTCGGGCACGGTATTGCCCGCTTTGACCAAGCAGACGCCACCCATTCATGCGGCCACGGTCAACTTGCTGCAACTCGTCACCGACTTGCTCGAGGGGCGCAAGCTTCTTGACAAGACCCTGGATATGCAACAAAGCAAGGGTGATGACAGCACCTTGGCCGCCTTGCGCTCGGTGCTCAAAGAAGACAAGCTGGCGCAAAAAATCGCCAGTCAATTCGACATCGTCGCGCTTGATCTTCTGATTTTGACGGGCGTGGGCGCGGTCTACCCCATGCTGCGCACGCACACCTTGCTGTCAGCCTTGCACCCCATCATGGGCAATACCCCCTTATTGATGTTCTTCCCAGGCCGTTACGACGGGCATTCTCTGCGCCTGTTCAACACGCTGACTGAAGACCACTATTACCGCGCCTTCCGGCTGGTGCCGGAGGCCACATGAACATGAGTATTTGAGACAAACCATTCACCGCATTCAAGGGACAGGAAAACAATGAACATCAGCGAACTCTTCATCAAGCCCATCGACCGCCCCATCAACGGCGTGATCAAAGCCGACCAGATGGATGCCGCCAGCGTCTGGCAAGAGCTTGAAGAATATGTGGTTACCCAGCAAATCAAGGAGTACCTCGACAAGTTCTTTGATGCTTACCTGGCCGCCATGGACCGCCCGCATGACCCGGCCATCACCGACCGTATGGGCGTTTGGGTGTCTGGCTTCTTTGGCTCGGGCAAGTCGCACTTCATCAAAATCCTCTCTTACTTGCTGGAAAACATTGAGGCGCACAACCCGCAAAGTGGTGAAGCGCGCCGGGCGGTTGCTTTCTTTGATGATCAAAAAATCAAAGACCCCATGTTGCTGGCCAACATTCAACGTGCTGTGCAAGGCAGTGCCGATGTCATGCTGTTCAACATCGACGCCAAGGCCAACAAGTCTGACCCCGATGCCATCCTGCAAGTGTTCTTGCGGGTGTTCAATGAAAAGCTTGGCCTAGCGGGTGATGCACCGCACATTGCCAACATGGAGCGCCACCTGATAAGTAAAGGCGCTTTTGAAGCCTTCAAAGCCGCATTTGTCAATGCCAACGGCAGCCCATGGCAGGAGCAGCGCGATGCTGTGGCTTTTTACCGTGACGACATCATCACCGCCCTGGCGCAGTCGCTCAAGATGTCGGCTGATTCCGCCGCCCAGTGGTTTGACCGTGCCCGCGAAGACTACCGCATCACCATCGAGGGCTTTGCCAAGCTGGTCAATGACTATCTGGCGACTTGCCCCGCGCAGCACAAAGTCATCTTTTTGGTCGATGAAGTGGGTCAATTCATTGGCACCAGTTCACCGCTGATGCTTAACCTGCAAACCATCACCGAAGAACTTGGTGCCAAGTGCAAAGGCCGGGCCTGGGTTATCGTGACCAGCCAGGAAGACATTGACGCCGCCATTGGCGAGGACAACAAAGCCAAGAGCCAGGACTTTTCCA
>MNXW01000092.1 GCA_001871515.1 Comamonadaceae bacterium CG2_30_57_122 | reverse complement strand
TGGATAAGTGGGGTTGAGCGTGGTCACCACCACCTCGCCCACTTCGCCCTCGGCCACCGGGTCACCGGTGCCGGGGCGCACAATTTCAAGCAGTACACCTTCGTCCAGCACCAGCCCTTCACGTGCCGGGGTCTCGTACGCAATCAAGCCTAGATCAGCTGTGGCGTAGCACTGGTAGCCGTCTATGCCGTGCTGCGCAAACCAGTCACGCAGGCTGGGCGGGTAGGCCTCGCCGCCAAACATGGCCTTGGTCACGCTGGGCAAGGCCACACCCAACTCGGCGGCTTTCTCCACAATGATTTTCAGAAAACTGGGTGTGCCGATGTAGCCTGCCGGTTGAAGGTCAGCCATGGCCTGCACCTGCTGCTCGGTCTGACCGGTGCCACCAGGGAACACAGTGCAGCCCAGTGCGTGCGCACCGGTTTCCATCATCGAGCCAGCGGGCACAAAGTGGTAGCTAAAGCTGTTGTGAATCAAGTCGCCGGTGCGAAACCCGGCGGCAAAAATGGCCCGCGCCATGCGCCAGTAGTCTTTGGCTGTGCCCTCAGGCTCGTAAATTGGGCCGGGGCTGGCGAACACACGTGGCAGATCAATTCCAAAGCTTTTAGTACTGAAGCCCCCGAATACATTGCCTGAGCTGCTACGACTTTTAAGTTGCAGTTCGAGCAATTCATGTTTGCGTATCACCGGCAATTCGGTCAGTGCAGCACGGCTGGTGACCTGTGCCGGATTCACGTCTTTTAAAATTTCTGCAAACGCCGGAGAGGCCAATTTGGCATGCGCCACCTGCAGCGGCAAAGCCGCGAACAAGGCTGCTTCACGCACCGCAGGGTCACGCGTTTCTAGCGCGTCAAAAAAATCAGGCATAGGAATGATCCATTCAAAACAAATTCACTGCGCCAAGACAATCCGTAAAAAAAAGACCGACTTGCACCCACTTTGCCAACCTGTAGGGCGGACTTGAGTCCGCCACGGTCGACTAAAGTCGACCCTACGACCTAAGGGATGCGGAAATCACAAATATCCCGTTTCTGGCGGCACTAACGGGCGCATTTGCAATTTCCACATCCCTAAGCGCTGAGCGATCAACAAATTGAAACTTCAGCTCGCCCCCTCAAGCCAGCCAGCGTTTACGCCGCTTGTAACTCTTGACATCCTTGAAGCTCTTGCGCTCAGCCCCACCCACACCAAGGTAGAACTCTTTCACGTCTTCGTTGGTCGCCAGGTAACTGGCCTGCCCGTCCATCACTACCCGGCCACTTTCCATGATGTAGCCGTAGTCAGCGTACTTCAGAGCCATGTTGGTGTTTTGTTCGGCCAGCAAAAACGTGACCTTCTCTTTGGTGTTGAGGTCTTTCACAATCTCAAACACCTCATGCACAATTTGCGGTGCCAGCCCCATGGAGGGCTCATCCAGAAGCACCATGCTGGGGTTGGTCATCAGTGCACGGCCAATGGCGCACATTTGTTGCTCACCGCCTGATGTGTAGGCCGCCTGGCTGGTGCGGCGGGTTTTGAGGCGCGGGAAATAGGTGTAGACCTTGTCCAGGTTGGCTGCAATCTCGCCCTTGTCTTTGCGCGTGTAGCTGCCGGTGAGCAGGTTTTCTTCAATCGTCAGGTGGGCAAAACAATGCCGACCTTCCATCACCTGAACCACACCACGGTTGACCAGATCGGCCGGGGACAGGTTTTCAATACGTTCACCGCGCAACTCAATCGAGCCCTTGGTCACCTCGCCGCGCTCGCCGTGCAACAGGTTGGAGATGGCGCGCAAGGTGGTGGTTTTGCCCGCCCCGTTACCGCCCAGAATGGCCACAATTTTGCCCTCAGGCACATTCAGGGACACGCCCTTTAGCACCAGAATGACGTGGTTGTAAATGACCTCGATGCCATTGACGTTGAGAACGATGTTTTTGGGTTCCATAGATTTAGCCTTTACCAATCAGGAGCACTGCACGCAGCACTCCGGATTGGCATCCCAGCGCAGGCCGGGATGCATTCATCAGATCAGGACTGGCAGTCCGCTGGGGTGCGTGGTGTCAGCTTTTTGTCGGCTGCGTACTTGGCGGCAGTCTTCTTCACCAGCGGCTTCAGAATCTGCTCGTCGGCTTGCAGCCAGTCTGAAGTAAAGCCCCACTTTTTGCCGTCCCAGGTGTGGATGCGTGCCCAGTTGGCGCCCATGTGGTCAGCACAGCTGGTGCTGATCGGGCGCATGACCCCCGAGAAGCCCAAAGCGTCAAGCTTCTTCTGATCTAGTGCCAGGTTTTCATAGCCCCAGCGTGCTTGTTCGCCGGTAACCCATTTGCCTTTGCCATAACGCTCTTGCGCACGGCGCACACCTTCCACAGCCAACATCGCGCTCATGGCACCGCGCATGTACAGCACTGATCCAACTTCGTCTTTGGGCCCCGTGCCTTGGCCTTTGTCATGCACTTTGGCCAAAATTTCTTTCACCACCGCGGAGTTGTGCTCGGCACCATGCTGCATGGTCACGGCGTTGTAACCCTTGGCACCTTCCCCCACGTCTTTCACGTCAGGCTCAGCACCAGACCACCACACACCGTACATTTTTTCACGCGGGTAACCAGTGGCTTGGGCTTCTTTCAGTGAGGTGGAGTTCATCACGCCCCAGCCCCACAGCAGCACGTAGTCAGGGCGTGCCTGGCGAATTTGCAGCCAGGTGGCCTTTTGCTCTACGCCAGGGTGGGCCACAGGCAACAATTGCAGGCTGAAGCCGTGCATGGCGGCACGCTCTTGCAGCAGCGCAATGGGTTCTTTACCGTAAGGGGAATCGTGGTAAACCAGTGCCAGCTTTTTGCCCTTGAGCTTGTCAAAGCCACCTTCTTTTTTGGCAATGGTTTGCACCAGCACGTCAGCGGCCAGCCAGTAGGTACCGGCCAGAGGGAAGTTCCATTTAAAAACCGTGCCATCCTGGCTTTCGCTGCGGCCATAGCCTGCAGTGATCAAGGGAATTTTGTCATGCGGTGCTTTTTCTGTCAGGGCAAACGTGATGCCGGTGGACAAAGGCTGGAACACCGTGGCGCCGCCGTGCTTGCCCTTCAGGCGCTCGTAGCATTCCACACCACGGTCGGTGGCGTAGCCAGTTTCACATTCTTCGTAAATGATCTTGACCCCATTGATGCCGCCACGCGCGTTGGTGAGCTTGAGGTAATCTGAATAACCGTTGGCCCATGGCACCCCGTTGGGTGCGTAGGCACCGGTGCGGTAGGGCAAGCCCGGAAAAAACTGTTCTTTGGGCTGGGCAAACGCTGACGCGCCCACCGTGGCCATGAGAGCCGCTAACGCAATGTGTTTGATTTTCATGCTTGTCTCCTAGATGTAATGCACCGCAGTGCTTTGGGTTAACGAAATCAACAACTCAACAATTCAATGAGGGAAAGGCCACAATCGCAACTTCTGTTTGCCAATCGACCACAGCTTGGCCAGGCCATGCGGCTCCACAATCAGGAACCAGACAATCAGCGCGCCAAAGATGATCAACTCAGTGTGCGAAATACCTGAGGTCGAAATTTCAATACCCACCAAGTTCCCGACAAACGGCAAAAACTGGTTCAGAAAAATAGGCAGCACCACAATGAAACCAGCTCCAAAAAAACTGCCCATGATGGAGCCCATGCCGCCAATGATCACCATGAACAGCAGCTTGAACGACAGGTCTACCGAGAACGCCGCGGGCTCCCAGGCGCTCAGGTAAACAAAGCCCCACAAGGCGCCGGCCACGCCGATGATGAACGAGCTGACCGCAAAGGCGCTGAGCTTGGCGTACATCGGGCGGATTCCGATCACCGCGGCAGCCACGTCCATGTCCCTGATGGCCATCCACTCCCGGCCAATGGCGCTGCGCACCAGGTTTTTAGCCAGCAGCGCTATCACCACCAGAATGCTCAGGCAGAACAGGTATTTTGAAATCGGGCTTTCAATTGGAAAACCAAACACTTGCAAGTTGGACACCTGAACCGACCCGGACGGGGCGTCGTTGGTGAACCACTTGATGCGCAAAA
>MNXW01000124.1 GCA_001871515.1 Comamonadaceae bacterium CG2_30_57_122 | reverse complement strand
TTCATTTTGTAACCGTTTTGATGAAATGAACTACCAGTCACTGTTTTAGGGCTTGTTCACAAATAACATGCACATTTGACTCGCCAACTTTGGGCGCACTGCGTCGTTGCAAATCGCTTGTGCAGCAGAGCTGCACGGCACGCTTTGCGCCTCGCATTGCATCCCAAATCCGGCGGCCAAATGTACAGCTTATTCATGAACAAGCCCTAAGTTTCAGGCGTGATCAGCTTGACTGAGGGGAAGTAGGTTTTGTAGCGCGTTTTGTCGCGGGTCAATATCGCCCAGCCTTGTGTCTGTGCCTGCGCACCAATGAAAAAATCTGGCAGCGTGGTTGATTTTGATCCCTTGTTCTGGCGATACAACGTAAAAGCTTGTGCGGCCAGGAAAGCCGTTGCCTGCGACAGTGGGGCGTAGACCAAATGCACCAAGTCAAGTGCACGTTGCATGGTCTGAAGACTCTCAAACGAAGGTGCAATTTCGGCACAGATGAGCGCATTGACCGCCAGCCCCTGTGCATGATGCGCCTGCAAAGCATCCAACGACCATTGTTGCCACTCTGTATCGGCATCAAACACATCGATCAGCACACAACTGTCGACCAAAATCATCGATTCCAGTCCTCACCCCGGGTTTCGCGCATGATTTCATCAGTGCAACGCTTGCGCAGTCCAATACCAGACAACTGCTTGAACGGGTTGTCCGCTGCGCTTTGACGACGCACCGGAAATATCACCACCCGGCCGTCTGCCAAAGCTTCATAGTCAATTTCTTGACCCGGCGACACCCCCAGAAAGTCGCGAATCGCTTTAGGCAGAGTGACCTGACTTTTACGGGTTAATGTATAGCTCATCACAGGCTCCAAAAGTAATACTATCTAGTGTAATACCAAGCAAATGTTCGTTGTAATGGCAGCGCATTAGCTCTCAAGCCAGCTCTTCCTTGCGGATGCGGGTGATGGGCTCCAGCACGCTGGGCAGAGCTTGCATCTGGGCGATGGCGGCGTTCATCTTTGCCTCAACGCAATCGTGCGTCAGGATGATGACATCGGTTTGCGCTACCCGGGCACTGCCAGAAACTTCATCGGCTTCGCGCTGTAACACCGCGTCGATGCTGATGCCCGCCTCGGCCAGGATGCCGGTCACTTTGGCCAGCACTCCGGTCTCATCAGCCACGCGCAGGCGCAGGTAGTAGCTGGTAACCACCGCGCTCATCGGCAGCACTTTCAGGTCGCTCATGGCGTTGGGCTGAAAGGCCAGGTGCGGCACGCGATGGTGCGGGTCGGCGGACTGCAGGCGGGTGATGTCCACCAAATCAGCAATCACTGCGCTGGCGGTGGGCTCAGAGCCCGCGCCCTTGCCGTAGTACAGCGTGGTGCCGACCGCGTCGCCCTGCACCACCACGGCGTTCATGGCGCCTTCCACCTTGGCGATCAGGCGCTTGGCCGGGATCAGGCAAGGGTGCACGCGCAGTTCGATGCCATCAGCCTGGCCTTGGTTCGCGTCGCCCTGGCGGCGCTTTGTTATCCCCAGCAGTTTGATGCGGTAGCCCAGTTGTTCGGCGTATTTGATGTCGGCCGCGCCGAGTTTGGTGATGCCCTCGATATAGGCTTTGTCGAACTGCACCGGCACGCCAAAGGCAATCGCGCTCATCAGCGTGGCCTTGTGGGCAGCGTCGATGCCTTCAATGTCAAAGGTGGGGTCGGCTTCGGCGTAGCCCAGCGCTTGCGCTTCTTTCAGCACCACACCAAAGTCCAGACCCTTGTCACGCATTTCACTCAGGATGAAGTTGGTGGTGCCGTTGATGATGCCGGCAATCCACTGGATGCGGTTGGCTGTGAGCCCTTCGCGCAGCGCCTTGATGATCGGGATGCCCCCGGCCACAGCGGCTTCAAACGCCACCATCACGCCCCTGGCGGAGGCTGCGGCAAAAATTTCGGTGCCGTGTACCGCCAGCAAAGCCTTGTTGGCGGTCACCACGTGTTTGCCAGCTGCAATGGCTTCCAACACCAGGGTTTTGGCAATGTTTGTGCCGCCAATCAGCTCGATGACGATGTCGATGTCGGGGTTGGCAATGACGGCACGGGCATCGTTGACCACCTGGACACCCTCGCCCACTGCGGCACGGGCACGGGCAGTGTCGAGGTCAGCCACCATGGTGATCTCGATGCCCCGACCGGCGCGACGCTTGATTTCTTCCTGATTGCGCTTGAGCACATTGAAGGTGCCCGAGCCAACAACCCCGATGCCCAGCAGGCCAACTTGAATAGGTTTCATAAATTAATCAATTTTTATAAGTGAAATAGGCCTCTAGCCCTTATGGAATAAGCGTGAGCAGCTATAAAAAACAGAGTAATTTAGTTGCTGTGGCGCTTACGGTAACTCTCCAGAAACTTGGCCACGCGGCCAATGGCTTCGCGCAAGTCGTCTTCATGCGGCAAAAACACGATACGGAAATGGTCTGGTGCGGGCCAGTTAAAGCCTGTGCCTTGCACCAGCATGACCCTGGTTTCTTGTAGCAGTTCCAGAAAGAATTGCTGGTCGTCTTCGATCGGGTACAGCGTCGGGTCCAGCCTGGGGAACATGTACAAGGCGGCCGATGGTTTGACACACGTCACGCCCGGTATCGCAGTGATGAGTTCATAGGCCAGATCGCGCTGGCGTCGCAGGCGACCGCCCTCGCATACCAGGTCATTGATGCTTTGGTAACCACCCAGCGCAGTTTGAATCGCGTATTGACCCGGCACGTTGGAGCACAGGCGCATGTTGGAGAGCATGTTCAGACCCTCGATGTAGTCCTTGGCCGGCTTTTTGTCGCCCGAGACGATCATCCAGCCGGCGCGGTAGCCGCAGGAACGGTAGCTTTTGGACAAGGAGTTGAAGGTCAGCGTCAGCACGTCGTCGCTCAAACTACCGATGGCGGTGTGTTTGGCATCGTCGTACAGCACTTTGTCATAGACCTCGTCGGCAAAGATCACCAGGTTGTGCTCACGGGCAATTTGAACCAGTTCCTTGAGCAAGGCATCTGAATACAAAGCGCCGGTTGGGTTGTTGGGGTTGATCACCACCAAGCCCTTGGTGCGTGGTGTGATTTTGCTGCGCAGGTCAGTCAAATCAGGCATCCAGCCATTGGCTTCGTCACACAGGTAATGCACCGGTGCGCCACCTGAGAGGCTGGCCGCCGCCGTCCACAGCGGGTAGTCGGGCGACGGCAACAGAATCTCGTCGCCGTCGTCGAGCAGTGCGTTGGTGGCCATCACAATCAGTTCGCTGGCACCGTTGCCCAGGTAGATGTCGTCCAGCGTGACACCTTTGATGCACTGCTTTTGGGTCTCGTGCATGACCGCCTTGCGCGCCGCAAAAATGCCCTTGCTGTCGGAATAACCCGCTGAGTTGGGCAGGTTGCGAATCATGTCCTGCTGGATTTCTTCGGGGGAATCGAAGCCGAACACCGCCAGGTTGCCGATGTTGAGTTTGATGATCTTGTGACCGTCTTCTTCCATCTGGCGCGCCGCGTCCATGATCGGCCCACGAATGTCGTAGCAGACGTTGGCCAGTTTGGCCGATTTGCGTATGGTCTTCAAAGTCCCTCCGGGCGTGGCTGCTTGAATAGCGAAACCTATAATTTGACCACAAGTTATCAAGCTTTAACCATACATTTCTATTTGATCCACCCGTCGTCCACCATGAAATTTCATCCCGATGTGATCAATGTGCCGTTCATCAAGTCTTACGGGACGGACTGGGTGGAGGTGGGCAGCGAACGACTGAGCAGCAGCTTTGTCATGTCGTCAACCGGCGAACGGTTTGCCTGGAACTGCGCGCACTTTGAAGATTTGACTGCCGCACATTTTGATCAACTGGCCAAGTTGCACACTGAACTGGTGATATTTGGCAGTGGTGCTCGGCTTCGTTTTCCTGCGCCTGCGCTCATCACAACCCTGATCAAACAACAAATTGGGCTGGAGACCATGGACATGCAGGCCGCTTGCCGCACCTACAACATTCTGGCTGGTGAAGGGCGTCGGGTGGCTGTGGCACTCTTGATGGAGTCATAAACCGAGATGGTTCATTAGGCGGTGCTTTGCACCTGTTTGAACGCTGGCTGCAGCTTTGCGGTCATTCTGAGCGTCTGCTTGGTGTCCATAGCCCTGCTATGAACGCCTCACAGCCACCTAAACTGCCTCGCAAACCTGCTCGCCATCATTTCAAACCCTAATGAACCATCTCGGATAAAACTGATTTCCAAAAATACCTGCGCGCGCTTTACATGGGCATAAATCCTTAGAGAAAAACCGTCCCAAATCAGGGTAAAATACGAGCCTTGCAGTCGAGGGCGCACAAGCGCTTCAAGAGGATAGTGTCCACGACTTGAGCGATCGACGCATCCTGTCACACGAGATCAAAAAAATGGCGATTGTTGTTAATAAACCCATTCCTGAATTTGAATCCAATGCCACTGGGGGAATTCGGGTCACAAACACCTCCCACTTGGGTCAGGTGGTCATTTTGTACTTTTACCCCAAAGACAATACGCCTGGTTGCACCACCGAAGCCATGCAGTTCCGCGACCGCTACAAAGATTTTGCAAAAGCGGGCGCTGCCGTGTTTGGCGTGTCTCGTGACAATATGAAATCACACGATGAATTCAAAACCAAGCTTGAACTTCCTTTTGAATTGATCGCCGACACTGAAGAAAAAATGTGTCACATGTTTGGCGTGGTCAAAAACAAGATCATGTACGGCAAAAAAGTTAAAGGTATTGAGCGCAGCACCTTCTTGATTGGTGCAGACGGCACTTTGAAGGAAGAATGGCGTGGCCTCAAAGTTCCGGGTCATGTAGACGACGTGCTCGCCGCTGTGAAAGCCCTGAAAAAAGCACCGGCATTGGCGTAACCACTGTTCAACAGTGAACACTGAACCGCGGCTGACACAAGCCTCGTGCATAATGATCTGAATGACGACAACCGACAGTCTCAAATCAAATAAAACAGCCGCCCTGGTGACATGGCGGCTGTTTTATTTTTAACCCAGCCATTTTCAAACCTGAGAGTACTTTATGCCTTTGCCTACCGCTCCGTCAAAACGTGCTGCCTTGTTGTCTGAACAAGACTACAACGTACCAGCCCGAAAAAAAGGAAAAAGCAGTGCATCTCAAAGCGGCTCACCTGCGCCTGCCCCGGAGCAAGAAATTGTTTTGCAATCGCCAACAGCGCTGTCTCAAAACCGCGTCTCCAGGAAGCCTGAAACGCCTGCAGCAGAGCACATAGCCAGTCGTCAGGTGCGCAGTGTCAAACCGTCCCAGGTAGCTACGCCCAAAGCGCGCGCCAAACATGCACAAGGCCCGACAAAGCTCTTTGTGCTCGACACCAACGTGCTGCTACACGACCCCAGCAGCCTGTTTCGGTTTGAAGAACACGATGTGTTCCTGCCCATGATCGTGCTAGAAGAACTCGATGCCCACAAAAAAGGCATGACCGAGGTGGCACGCAATGGTCGACAAGCCAGCCGCTCGCTGGATGCGCTGGCTGAGCACCAGGGTTCTGACATTGGCGCAGGCTTGTTGTTGAACTCCACCGGCCACCGTGAGGCCCATGGCCGACTGTTTTTTCAGACCCAATTGCTCAACTACGATTTACCCGCCAGCTTGCCGCAGGGCAAAGCGGACAACCAGATACTGGGCGTGGTCGAGGCGCTGCGCAAACAGCATGCCCCACGTGATGTGGTGCTGGTGTCCAAAGACATCAACATGCGCGTCAAGGCGCGGGCCTTGGGCTTGAGCACCGATGATTACCAAAACGACAAAACACTTGAAGATGGCGATTTGCTCTATTCCGGTGTGTTTGCCCTGCCGGTTGATTTTTGGGCGACTCACGGCAAATCGGTGGAGAGCTGGCAACAAGGTGTCCACACGTTCTACCGGGTCAGTGGCCCGGTGGTTCCGCAGCTGTTGATCAACCAGTTTGTATATTTTGAAGCACCAGGTGAGCCCAGCCTGTACGCCAAAGTGACCGAGATTCGGGGCAAGACGGCAGTTTTCAAAACCCTTAAGGACTATACCCATCTGAAAAACGCTGTGTGGGGCATCACCACACGCAACCGCGAACAAAACTTTGCAGCTAATCTGTTGATGGATCCGGAGATTGACTTTGTCACGCTGACTGGTCAAGCGGGCACTGGCAAAACGCTGCTGGCACTGGCCTCAGGGTTGACGCAAGTGCTTGATGAACGCCGTTATACCGAAATCATCGTCACGCGTGCCACCGTGAGCGTGGGTGAAGACATTGGCTTTTTGCCAGGCACCGAAGAAGAAAAAATGGGTCCATGGATGGGTGCTATGGATGACAACCTGGAGGTGCTTGGCAAAACAGACACCGCTGCTGGCGAATGGGGTCGTGCTGCTACCAACGAGTTGATCCGCAGTCGCATCAAGATCAAAAGCATGAATTTCATGCGCGGGCGTACCTTTCTGAACAAATACGTGATCATCGACGAAGCTCAAAACTTGACCCCCAAGCAAATGAAAACGCTGATCACCCGTGCGGGCCCAGGCACCAAAATCATTTGCATGGGCAACATCGCACAAATTGACACGCCATACCTGACCGAAGGTTCTTCAGGCTTGACTTACGCGGTAGACAAGTTCAAAGGCTGGCCACACAGTGGCCACATCACCCTGGCACGGGGTGAACGTTCGCGGCTGGCAGATTTTGCAAGCGAAGTTCTTTGATCAGTTGGGGTCAGAGCACGTCGCTGTGCGAGTGGTCTGACTGAAAAATTTCAAAAGTCGCCACTGGCTCCGGATGCCAGTGATTCAAACTTGGTGATGTTGTTCATAAACGCCAGTTTGACCACGCCGGTTGGGCCGTTACGTTGTTTGGCAATGATGATCTCGGCCACACCGGGTTCTTTGCAGGCATCTTTGGTGTAGTACTCGTCGCGGTAAATGAACATGATGATGTCGGCATCCTGCTCAATGGCTCCTGACTCGCGCAAGTCACTCATCATGGGTCGTTTATCTGGGCGCTGCTCCACACTGCGGTTCAGCTGCGACAGGGCGATCACCGGGCATTTGAGTTCTTTGGCGAGCATCTTTAACCCCCGAGAGATTTCACCCAACTCGGTGGCGCGGTTTTCACCATCGCTGCCGTTGGAGCCGCTCATCAACTGTAAATAGTCGACCACAATCAAGCCTAATTGCCCACATTGGCGTGCCAGACGTCTGGCGTTGGCACGTAGTTCACTAGAGGTCAAGCCCGCAGTTTCATCAATGTGCAAAGAAATGACACGCAGCTTTTCAATCGCCTCCGAAAGGCGTGGCCACTCGGAGTCAGTCAGTTTGCCAGTACGCAAGTGCCCTTGGTCGATGCGGCCAATCGAGCCCACAATACGCACCGCCAGCTGCGCAGCCCCCATTTCCATGGAAAACACCGCTACCGGCAGACCTTCATTGAGCGCCACATGCTCTGCAATATTGATCGCCAGCGCCGTTTTGCCCATGGACGGACGTGCCGCCAGCACCACCAGGTCACCGCCCTGCAAACCAGCAGTCATGCGGTCCAGGTCGTAAAAACCAGTGGGTACTCCGGTCACATCGTTGGGGTTGTCGGCCATCTGCTGAACACGGTCGAGCAAATCCACCACCAGCGTGTCCATGGTCTGAAAACCCTGCTTGGTGCGAGCCCCCTCCTCTCCAATGTTGAAGATTTTCTGTTCGGCTTCGTCCAATATTGAGGCTACGGGGCGACCTTTGGGATTGAACGCATTGGCTGATATTTCTTCGCTGGTCGTGACCAGCTTGCGCAGGATCGACCGGTCGCGCACGATCTCTGCATAGCGTCTGATGTTGCCGGCACTGGGAACGTACTGAGCCAAGGCATTCAGGTAACTCAAGCCGCCAATTTCTTCGCCCTTGCCCGAGCTCTGCAACTGCTCGTACACCGTGATCACATCTGCCGGTTTGGAGGCGTTGATCAGCACGCTCATGGCGCTAAAAACAGCCCGGTGCTCGTAGCGGTAAAAATCCTGCTCAGTGAGCACATCGCTGACACGATCCCACGCGGTGTTGTCCAGCAACAACCCACCGAGCACGCTTGACTCGGCTTCGAGTGAATGCGGTGGAATGCGCAGTTGGGCGACCTGGCGATCCGTGCCAAGGTCATCGTTCAAGGTGGCAAGTACAGCAGACATGTGGTTTCCTTCTGGTCTTGAATGCTACGGTGAGTCAAGGTGCATGTCGAGTGAAATGCTTGGGACAAGCTGTGAATAACTTGTGCAAAGCGCTTATGGCGCAATAAAAAAACAAAAGCCGCCAAGGCTTTCGCCCGGCGGCTCTAGGTCTAAACAAAACTAGTTAGGCAGTTTCGCCGTATACCGATACCGTGATATCAACCACCACGTCGGTGTGCAAAGCCACACTAATGGAATTGTCACCAACCACCTTGATGTGGCCGTTGGGCATACGCACCTGCGCCTTGGTCACTGCAAAGCCTGATTTGGTCAGTTCTTCTGCAATGTCAGCATTGGTAACGGAACCAAACAAACGACCATCTACGCCAGCTTTTTGCGTCAGCTTGCAGGTCGTGCCAGCCAGTTTTTCACCAATTGCTTGGCACTGCGCCAATTTGGCTGCCGCCGCTTTTTCGAGCTCGGCACGACGTGCTTCAAACTCCTGTTTGGCTGACTCGGTAGCGCGGCGGGCACGTCCAGAGGGGATCAAAAAGTTGCGTGCATAACCGTCTTTCACACGAACGATTTCACCGAGGTTTCCAAGGTTCACCACCTTGTCGAGCAGAATGATTTGCATGGTTGTGTTCCTTAAATCTTGTGCTGATCGCTGTACGGCAACATGGCCAGGAAGCGCGCGCGCTTGATGGCAGTGTTGAGCTGGCGTTGAAAAATCGCACGAGTACCGGTCAGACGCGCCGGGATGATCTTTCCATTTTCCGCAATGAAATCACGCAAGGTGTCGATGTCTTTGTAATCAATCTCTTCAACACCAGTCACCGTGAAACGACAAAAGCGTTTACGCTTGAAAAGCAAATTTTGTGCGGGGCGCTTCGGGCGCTTGTCTTTGTTGTTGAAACGTTTTGGTCCTGCCATGATGGACTCCTTAAATATTTAAAAAAACTTTATTCCGACGCGAATTCTTGAATGTGAAACACAAGCCGCTTGGTACCTCGCGGTGTTGCAAGAAACCCTTTGAATATCCAGTTAGTCCCGACATCTTGTTTGGCCAATCGCTCTGCAATCGAACCAAAAGACACCGATTTCACCAGAGCCTTCACTTGCCTGACTTTCCCCGCCTCCGTTACTTCGGACGCATGTTCAAGCTGGCAATTCAACGCTGGCACACCGGATGGCGTGTAGCGCAGGGCTTCAATTTCTACAACACTTGCTGTCAAACTTAATTGATTGACACCACACACCACAGCTTGTTAGTCACAAGCTGTTTAAGCTTGGTATTCGGCTTGTTGAGTCTTGCGCGCATCTTCGCGCTCGACAGTTTTCATCATTGAAGATGGGCCAGTTTCGGCTTTTTTCTTCAAGACAGTCAGATGACGCAACACCGCATCATTGAATTTGAAAGCATGTTCCAATTCAGCCATAACCGCCTGATTGGCTTCAATGTTGACGCACAGGTAATGAGCTTTGGAAAGTTTGTTGATCATGTAAATCAACTGGCGGCGACCCCAGTCTTCGACACGGTGCACTTTGCCACCACCGGCAACAATCATGCCTTTATAACGCTCCAGCATGGCAGGAACTTGTTCGCTCTGATCCGGATGGATCATGAGGATAATTTCATAATGACGCATTGATACTCCTTTTGGATAAACCTCAACAGAGGCAAGAAAACCACCCTCAGCGTCGCATTGAGGTGTGGCAAGGTTAGCCATAGATTATAGCTTTTTATTAGTGGTTGCTAAGCGCGTGCTGCCTAGTTGTAAGCAAGCTGACCAGTACAGTAGCTAAAAACCCGGCTGTTACACCAAAAACACCCGCTGAAACCGGATCAATGCCAAACCAGAGTCCATTACCAGTGAGTCCAAACACCGATCTGACTACAGGGGTATTCACCAGCATGTAATACAAAGTCAGCCCCAGCCCGGACACCATGCCGAAAATAGCGCCTTGTCGGGTGACACCCTGCCAAAAAATACCCAACAACATGGCAGGAACAAAAGCAGAGCCAGCCAAAGAAAATGAGGCTGAAACCAGAAACAAAATATCGGCTGGCCTTTGAGCTGCCACATAGGCGGCCAGCAATGCCACCAACAAAAGCGCAAATTTTGACAGCATGACACGTCGCACAGCGCCGACGCGATCACCTTCGCCACGGTAAAACAAATCATGAGCCAATGCGTTGCCGATGGTCAACAACAAACCGTCTGCAGTTGACAAAGCTGCCGCCAGGCCGCCAGCCGCCACCAAGCCAGACACAACGTATGGCAAACCACCAATTTCAGGTGTGGCTAGCATCACAATGTCAGCCCCCAACTTGAGTTCTGCAAACTGCAGAATGTGGTCACCATTGACATCACTGACCGAAATCAGGGTCGGATCCAATTTTGCCCATTGAGCGATCCACACCGGCAACTCGTCAAACCTCTGCCCTACCAGGTGCCCCATGATTTCAAATTTGACCAGCACCGCCAGCGCTGGTGCAGACAGATAGAGCAGCGCAATAAAAAACAGCGACCAAGTGACGGAATTTCTGGTGTCGGCCACACTACGGGTGGTATAAAAACGCGTCAACAAATGAGGCAGCCCAGTCGTGCCGATCATCAAACAAAACATCAGTGCCAGAAAATTAAGCCTTGAAGTATTGAATAGAGACTGGTCACTGGGTGAACCCGCAGGATTACCAGCAAAAGGCTTGGTGTGTTCCGGCATGCCTGCCAATGGCTTGGCCCGATCCATGTTTTCAACCATGGCTTTTGTCCAACGCTCCTGCGCAATGCTTTCGTCCCTTGGCAATGCGCCCAGTTCACGCCGCGCGGCCAAAATCACGGATTCATCTGCATGCCTGTCTGAAAGATGGCGAATTTCCTCTTTTTGCATCTTTCTTTCCAGTTCCAGCGCCTCTGGAACATTTTCTAGTTTGTGTGCGTAGTCTGTGGAGCGTTTGGCATACTGAAGAATGACCTGTTGTTCAGTTTTAGACTCGGAGAGTTGGTGTTCCAGTGCGGCAATTTTGGGCAACTGCTGGCCGTAAACGACAGTTGCCAGTGGATTCCCGATCTGTTTGTACGCCAGCCAAGATACCGGAATGGAAAACGCCAGAATAAGAACCACATATTGAACGACTTGAGTCCACGTCACCGCACGCATGCCGCCCAAGAACGAACACACCAGTACGCCACCTAGTCCCAGCAAAATACCAATCTCGAACTGCACCCCCGTCAGCCGGGACGTGATCAAGCCAACACCGTAAATTTGAGCGACCACGTACGTAAAAGAGCATAAAACCGCAGACCAGGCGGCAATGATGCGTGGCCACCGTCCGCCATAACGCACACCAAAATAGTCGGGCAAGGTATATAAGTTCATCTTCCTTAAGTAAGGGGCAACCAGTAACCCCAACAGGCAAAAGCCTCCCGTCCACCCCAACACATACACCAAACCACCAGGCTGCGAGCCAGACCCAGAAAACCCCTGCAGATAAAGGCCACCGGCCATGCTGATGAACGATGCCGCACTCATCCAGTCAGCTGCAACAGCCATACCGTTGTACATGGCGGGAATACGTCTCCCCGCAACATAATATTCAGAGGCCTTGGAAGTGCGCCCGTAAATACCAATCAGGGCATAAAGAAAAACGGTTGAAAAAAGAAAAATAGCACCAACCCAAATTTTGCGCAAACCTAGCTGCTCTGCAACGGCCAACCCACCAACGAACAGCAAGAACACCAGTACAAAAATCAAGAATCGATGGTGAATCCGGCGTGTATAAGCCATGTATGCAGAATCTGGCGATTCAGCCGCACGTTCTTGGCGATTCGCAAGCCAAGCGTACAAAGCCACAATCAAAATAAATACCAACACACTGCCTTGAGCCGCAAACCAATAAGCCACAGGCCAATCAGCTACGACTTGTTGGAGATCGTGGGCAAAAAAAACGATCCCAAAAGAGGCTATAAACCAGCAAAACAAAAGCCAGCCCTGCAAGCTTGAGATGCGTGCAGGCGGCTGGCTTTGCAGATGAGGCACTTCAGTTTGCATCATCAATCAGATGATGGCATCTGTACGTGCCCAATACAGGCGAATTGACTCAAGGTTTGGCCAGATTTTGCCAAGTGGCCACCACAGTGTCCGGGTTCAAAGAAATGGAAGAAATTCCTTCTTTCATGAGCCAGCGAGCAAAGTCAGGATGGTCACTAGGGCCTTGGCCACAAATACCGATGTACTTGCCTTCAGCCCGACAAGCGGCAATAGCCTGACTGATCAAGGTCGTCACCGCAGGATCACGCTCGTCGAAGTCTTTGGCCAGCAACTCAAGGCCGGAATCACGATCCAGACCCAATGTGAGTTGGGTTAGATCGTTGGAGCCAATGGAGAAGCCGTCAAAGTACTGCAAGAAATCCTTGGCCAAAATGGCATTACTCGGAATCTCGCACATCATGATCAGTTTGAGCTCATGCTCGCCACGCCTGAGGCCTTGGGCGGCCAGCAACTCGGTCACTTTTTTGGCTTGACCGAGGGTGCGAACGAACGGCACCATGACTTGAACGTTGGTGAGTCCCATGTCATGGCGGACGCGCTTGATGGCCTCACATTCCATGGCAAACGCTTCACCAAAATCCTCACTGATATAACGTGCGGCACCACGGAAGCCCAACATGGGGTTCTCTTCTTCGGGCTCGTAACGGCTACCACCAATCAGTTTGCGGTATTCATTACTCTTGAAATCAGACAAGCGAACAATCACTGGTTTGGGCCAGAAAGATGCCGCAATGGTGGCCACACCTTCAGCCACACGATCCACATAAAAAGCCCGGGGGGACGCATGTCCTCTGGCCACCGACTCCACTGCCTTTTTTAAATCTGCATCCACGTTGGGGTAATCCAAAATGGCTTTGGGGTGCACGCCAATGTTGTTGTTAATGATGAATTCAAGCCGCGCCAAACCCACACCCGCATTCGGTAATTGACAAAAATCAAAGGCCAATTGGGGATTGCCCACATTCATCATGATCTTTACATCAATGCTGGGCATCTCACCCCGCTGCACTTCTGTTGCCTCATTTTCAATCAAGCCATCGTAAATGAACCCTGTATCACCCTCTGCGCAACTCACCGTGACCAGCATGCCGTCTTTAAGCACTTGATCTGCATGACCGCAGCCCACCACCGCTGGAATACCCAACTCACGGGCAATGATGGCCGCGTGGCAGGTACGCCCGCCTCGATTGGTCACGATGGCCGAAGCCCGCTTCATCACTGGCTCCCAGTTCGGGTCAGTCATGTCGGTCACCAGCACGTCGCCCGGCAGCACGCGATCCATCTCGCTGATGTTATGCACCACCTTTACTGGACCTGTACCAATTTTTTGTCCAATGGCGCGGCCTTCAACCAGTACCACGCCCTTGCCTTTGAGCGTATAGCGGTGTTCGACTTTGCCGGCCGCTTGGCTCTTGACCGTTTCAGGCCGCGCCTGAAGAATGTACAGCTCGCCGTCAATCCCGTCTTTACCCCATTCGATGTCCATCGGGCGGCCATAGTGTTCCTCAATCACCAAAGCATAGGCGGCCAATTTTTGGACTTCGGCATCCGTCAGGGAATAGCGGTTGCGCAACTCTGTGGGCACATCGGTGGTTTTAACCAGCTTGCCTGAGGCCGCTTTTTCTTCGTCCGATGAAAACTGCATCTGGATCAGTTTGGAACCCAGATTGCGACGAATCACGGCAGACTTGCCAGCCTTCAACATGGGTTTGTGCACATAAAACTCGTCTGGATTCACGGCCCCCTGAACCACCGTTTCACCCAAGCCATAGCTTGATGTGATGAAAACCACCTGGTCAAAACCTGACTCTGTATCAAGCGTGAACATCACCCCAGCAGCGCCCAGGTCAGAGCGAACCATGCGCTGCACGCCGGCGCTGAGCGCCACATGCTCATGCGCGAAGCCTTTGTGTACCCGGTAACTGATCGCGCGATCGTTGTACAGCGAAGCAAACACTTCGCGCATTTTGTTCAGCACATCTTCAATCCCGGTCACGTTCAAAAACGTTTCTTGTTGGCCGGCGAAAGAGGCATCGGGCAAATCCTCTGCAGTGGCAGAGGAGCGCACCGCAAAAGACGCTTTTTCATTACCCCCCGAAAGGGTGGCAAAGGCGGTACGAATAGCTTTCTCAAAATCAGCTGGAAAAGGCTGGTTCTCAACCATGGCACGAATTTCTGCCCCAGCCACGGCCAGCGCATTCACGTCTTCAGTATCAAGTGCGCTTAGCCTGGCGTTGATCTTTCCAGCCAGGTTGTCGTGCGCAAGAAACTCGCGAAACGCATGCGCCGTCGTAGCAAAGCCGGTGGGTACTTTGACACCTGTGGGCAAGTTGGAAATCATTTCCCCCAAACTTGCGTTTTTCCCCCCTACCACATCCACGTCGACCATTCTCAAATTTTCGAAAGGGACAACCAGATCAGTTGACTCGAAACGTACAGACATAAAAAACTCCAGAAGTTAAAAAACCTGAACCAATGACTGAATAAATAAACAGTCAAGGCGGCAATGCCAGATCACTTGATTGGTAGTTGTGTGGTTAAAGTGGTCTGACAACAAAAATTTGGTTGGATAATAAATATTGTAGGCGCTGAAAACTTACATACGCTTCGTCTCCAAGCCCAAGCGACGGTATAAACCATACCCTCACCCTATTAACAAAATTGCGCTCACACCATGCCCAATCGCACCGTTTTCTTTGTTTCTGATGGCACCGGAATCACCGCCGAGACATTTGGTGCGGCGATTCTGAACCAATTTGAGACCAATTTGCATTGCATCAGATTGCCGTTTGTAGACACTGTGGATAAGGCACATCAGACTGTCAGGCAAATCAACCAGGCGGGTGCACATGACAACAAACGCCCCATCGTGTTCACCACCCTGGCTAATGAAGAGGTATTCAAAGTGATTAGCGAAGGCTGCGAAGGGATGTTGCTGGACATGTTCGGCACTTTTGTTCAGCCACTGGAGAAAGAGCTGAACATCAAATCCAACCACCGCATCGGCCGATTCAGCGATGCCAGCAAAAGCAAGCGCTACCAGTCACGAATTGATGCCATCAATTTCTCACTGGATCATGACGATGGCCAGTCGCACCGTGACTTGGAAAGCTCGGATGTGATCCTGGTCGGTGTGAGCCGCAGCGGTAAAACCCCAACATCCCTTTACCTGGCCATGCAATACGGCTTGAAAGCCTCAAACTATCCACTGATCCCGGAAGATTTTGATCGGCAAGACCTGCCCCCTGCCCTCAAGGCGCACAAGAAAAAATTGTTTGGATTGACCATTTTGCCGGAGCGCTTGAGTGAAATCCGCAGTGAGCGTCGACCCAATTCGACTTATGCCTCCATAGAAAACTGCCGACATGAAGTCAAAGAAGCCGAGGCCATGATGCGACGCTCCGGCATCCGCTGGCTATCCACCACCACCAAGTCCATAGAAGAAATTTCTGCCACCATTCTTCAAGAACTGCGCCCTGAACGTCTGGCTTACTAGGCTGGTGCTTTGTAAATGGTATGCAACCAGGTGTGCGGCGTTTGACTCAGCGCGTTGGTCTTGTCCTGGGGGTAACGGGACTGCACGCCCTGGTGTTGTGGCTGCTGTCCATGGGCACTGAACCAGTCCACACCAGTCCATCCACTTTATGGCTTGAAATCATCACACCACCACCCATTACTAAACTCAAACAAAAATTGCCAGATCCACAGATACAAGCCACACACCCGCCAAGTGAGCCCGCCGTTGTGTCACATCTGAAGAAAATTTCAAAACCCGATTCACCAGACCAGCTTCAGGGTGATGCGGTAGATTTCTCGTCAACAAATTTCTCGCCAACAAATCCGCATCCATCCAAGGCCAGCATGCATGCCGAAAGCGCCTTAGCAACCAAAGAGACTCACAACTCAGTGAGCCAAGTGTTGAGCAGCCAAAAATCGGTCGAAAATGTTTTGCCAACGACGCAATTACCCTCTAACACTGCTGACTACCTGAACAATCCACCACCAGCTTATCCAGCCATCAGCCTGCGTTTGGGTGAACAAGGCAAAGTAGTGATTCGGGTATTGATTGGCAAAGAGGGGCTGGCACACCAAGGCTCCATTCATCAGTCCAGCGGGTTTGACCGGCTTGATCAAGCTGCCTTACGCGCTGTTATGAGCTGGCGCTACCTGCCAGGCATCCAGGCAGGTAGCGCACAGGACATGTGGTTCGATGTGCCGGTTAACTTTACTCTGAATTGACTTCAGCTTAGGGATGCGGAAATTGTAAATGTACCGTTTATGGCGAGTGCTGACGGGATGCAGTGCGCCCGTCAGTGCCGCCGGAAAAGGGATATTTGTAATTTCTGCGTCCCTTAACTGTAAACCTTACCCCAAAGCGGCAATACCAGCCCGTGCAATCTCGGCATCTTCCGTTGACTTCACGCCGCTTACGCCTACGGCTCCCAGGCAAAAACCGTCTTTCATAATGGGAACACCGCCTTCAAGCATGCCCGAAATGGTAGGCGCGCTCAAAAAAGACACGCGTCCGCCGTTTATAACGTCTTCGTAGCCTTTGCTCTCGCGTCGCCCCAAGGCTGCGGTATGGGCTTTGGCGGGTGCAATGTGGGCCGAAATGGCCGCTGCACCATCAAGCCGTTGCAGCCACAGCAAATGACCGCCATCATCGACCACAGCAATCGTGACCGCCCACTGGTTCATTACGGCGTGAGCTTCAGCAGCTTGGGCAATTTTTTTGACATCCGAGAGTTCAAGAACGGGTTTGCTTTGCATGGTGTTAAGTCTGGTGAGAATAAAGCATCAAGAATAACGCGTGATACACCTGGCATTCATACCAACTTGGTCACAGGTATCCTCACAAGTTGTAGGAACTGGGCAGGAAAAATTTTCTTAAAAAAAATGGACTGCCCCTAAAATGAATCTTGCTAAGTGATCAACCCCTTTTCAAGGAGTCCAACCATGAATGAACGAATTCCATCCATTTCCCCGATCTATGGTTCGGGTGCAATGCTGCAAGAGCGCAACAAGGTGTTGCGCAACACCTATTGGCTGTTGGCCATGAGCCTTGTGCCCACCGTGCTGGGTGCATGGCTGGGTGTGGCCACTGGCATCACCCAGTCCCTTAATGGTGGCTTGGGTCTGGTGGTGTTTTTGGGTGGCGCATTTGGATTTATTTATGCCATTGAAAAAACCAAAAATTCAGCCGCTGGCGTGCCGGTGTTGCTGGGTTTCACCTTCTTCATGGGTTTGATGCTTTCGCGCATGATTGCCATGGTGTTGGGCTTCAAAAATGGTCCTGACCTGATCATGACGGCGTTTGGTGGTACAGCTGGCGTGTTTTTTGTCATGGCTAGTCTGTCCAGCGTGATCAAGCGTGATCTTTCTGGCATGGGTAAATGGCTTTTTGTCGGTGCCTTGGCCATCATGGTTGGCGGCATTATCAACGTCTTTGTGGGCTCTACTGCAGGCATGATGGCCATTTCTGTTGCTGCCATCGGTGTGTTTAGCGCCTTCATGTTGTATGACCTGAAACGCATTGTGGACGGTGGTGAAACCAATTACATCAGCGCAACGCTGGCTTTGTACCTGGACATCATCAATGTTTTCCAGAGCCTGCTGGCTTTGTTGGGCATTTTTGGTGGTGAACGGGATTGATGGTGTACTCAAACTTTTAAAAAAAGGCTCTTCTGAGCCTTTTTTCTTGCCCTAACTTTCTGCTTTTGTGGAATTTTCAGGCACATAATTTGTTTGTTCTTAAGAGCTTGTCACTTCATGATGCCTTTAACCTAGATTCTTCAGTTGGACGCGCCCAAGTGGGCTGCTGGCGGCGCGGCTGGGTAGGCGTGACGACGTAGCGGGGCTACTGGCCCGCAAGGACGAGCAACGACACCCCAGGCGCG
>MNXW01000325.1 GCA_001871515.1 Comamonadaceae bacterium CG2_30_57_122 | reverse complement strand
CAAAGCCGTGAGAAGTGGGACGTGGGCACTTATGTGCCGCTGGAAAATGTTGCCGAAAACCAGGCCTCGTTTACCGTAATTGACTCCATCCTGTCCGAAGAAGCGGTGCTGGGCTTTGAGTATGGTTACGCCTCCAATGACCCCAACACGCTGGTCATCTGGGAAGCGCAGTTTGGTGACTTTGCCAACGGCGCGCAGGTGGTCATTGACCAGTTCATTGCCTCGGGCGAGGTCAAGTGGGGCCGTGTCAACGGCCTGACCATGATGCTGCCGCACGGTTATGAAGGCCAAGGCCCGGAGCACTCTTCTGCCCGTGTCGAGCGCTTCATGCAGTTGGCAGCAGACACCAACATGCAGTTGGTGCAGCCCACCACCGCCAGCCAGATTTTCCACGTGCTGCGCCGCCAGATGGTGCGCAACCTGCGCAAGCCGTTGGTGATCTTTACGCCCAAGTCGCTGTTGCGTCACAAAGATGCCGCATCGCCTTTGTCTGAATTCACCAAAGGTGGTTTCCAGACCATCATTCCTGAGCACAAGGCGCTCAAGGCTGACAAGGTCAAACGTGTGGTCGTGTGTTCTGGCAAGGTCTATTACGACTTGGCCAAGAAGCGCGAAGAAAATGGACACGACGACATGGTGATCTTGCGTGTTGAACAACTTTACCCGTTTCCACACAAAGCCTTTGCCAACGAGCTTAAAAAATACCCCAATGCCAGCGAGGTGGTTTGGACGCAAGACGAGCCGCAAAACCAGGGCGCCTGGTTCTTTGTGCAGCACTACATTCACGAAAACATGCTTGAAGGGCAAAAACTGGGTTATTCCGGTCGGGCTGCTTCGGCTTCGCCTGCGGTGGGTTATTCGCACCTGCACCAAGAGCAGCAAAAAGCCTTGGTCGATGGTGCGTTTGGCAAGCTCAAGGGCTTCGTCCTGAGCAAATAAGACGGCTTTCTGAATCAACCCTTTGTGGCCGGTGACAGGCTTGCCACAAACCCCTCAAGAATATTTTTTGGAAGAATTGATATGGCAATCGTAGAAGTCAAAGTCCCGCAACTCTCAGAATCCGTGGCCGAAGCCACCTTGTTGCAGTGGAAGAAAAAAGTAGGCGACGCTGTCGCTGTGGATGAAATCCTGATCGACGTTGAAACCGACAAGGTGGTGCTGGAAGTGCCAGCACCGTCTGCTGGTGTGATTGTTGAAATTTTGCAACCTGATGGCAGCACCGTGGCAGCAGAGCAGCTGATTGCGCGCATTGACACCGAAGCGGTGGTGGGTGCGGCTGCACCTGTGGTGCCTGTGGTGGCGGCCATGGCCGCTGCCGCAGCGCCCTCGGCTCAGCTGGCAGCGGTTGCAGCAGCACCTGCTGGCAATGCCATGGCCGGTGTGGCCATGCCGGCCGCTGCCAAGTTGATGGCAGATAACCAGCTGGCTGCTGGATCGGTGGCTGGCACGGGCAAAGACGGCCGTGTCACCAAGGGTGATGTGCTGGCCGCTGTGGCTGCACCTAAAGTTGTAGCTGCTCCCGCAATGCCGGCAAGGGCTGCAGCCCAATTGTTGCCTCAAGTTGCAGCACCCGCAGGCAGCCTGGCCGCGCAGTTGGCAGGTCGCCCAGAGCAACGTGTGCCGATGACGCGCCTGCGTGCGCGCGTGGCCGAGCGTCTGCTGCAATCGCAATCCACCAACGCCATTTTGACCACGTTCAACGAGATCAACATGGCTCCGGTGATGGACATGCGCAAGCGCATGCAAGACCGTTTTGAGAAAGAGCACGGTTGCAAGCTGGGTTTCATGAGCTTTTTTGTCAAGGCGGCGGTGCACGCCCTGAAAAAATTCCCGGTACTCAATGCGTCGGTGGATGGCAATGACATCGTTTATCACGGTTACTTCGATATTGGTATTGCTGTGGGTTCACCGCGTGGTCTGGTGGTGCCGATTTTGCGCAATGCCGACCAGATGAGCTTTGCCGACATTGAGAAAAAGATTGCCGAATTTGGCAACAAGGCACGTGATGGCAAGCTGGGTATGGATGAAATGACCGGTGGCACGTTCTCGGTGAGCAATGGTGGCACCTTTGGCTCGATGATGTCCACCCCCATCATCAACCCGCCGCAAAGCGCCATTTTGGGCATTCACGCCACCAAAGACCGCGCCGTGGTTGAAAACGGCCAGGTGGTGGTGCGCCCGATGAACTACTTTGCCATGAGCTACGACCACCGCATCATCGACGGCCGCGAAGCGGTGCTGGGTCTGGTGGCCATGAAGGAAGCGCTGGAAGATCCGGCGCGGCTGTTGTTTGACATCTGAAACCCCAATTCATCTTGGATGGTCAGGGTGTAACCCGCAGCGCGTGTTGGGTATCTAACTACGCGAATGTCCCCCGGCTTGGGGCGTAGCCCCAAGCCTCCTCCTTTATTCCGCTACGTCAGAAACCCAACCCACACCGCTAGGCTGTCAGAGTCAATTCATTCATTCGCGTATCGGTAATTCGTTGAACTTCGAAAGTAAAAAATGAGCAAACAATTTGATGTGATCGTGATTGGCGGCGGCCCTGGTGGCTACATTGCTGCCATTCGTGCCGCCCAACTGGGCAAAAACGTGGCTTGTGTGGATGAGTGGAAAAACGCCAAAGGCGGGCCAGCACCGGGCGGTACTTGCACCAACGTGGGTTGCATTCCGTCCAAGGCGTTGTTGCAGTCTTCCGAGCATTTTGAGCAAGCCAACCACCATTTTGCTGACCACGGCATCACCGTCAAAGGGGTGTCGATGGATGTCGCCAAGATGGTGGCACGCAAAGACAAAGTGGTCACGCAAAACAACGAAGGCATTTTGTATCTATTCAAAAAGAACAAGGTCAGCTTTTTCCATGGCCGTGCCTCGTTTGTCAAACCCATTGCGCCTGGTGCAAGCTCCGGAGTTCAGGGTGGCTATGAAATCAAGGTGACAGGCGCTGCTGAGGAAACACTGGTTGGCCAGCAAATCATTGTGGCCACTGGCTCTAATGCCCGTGCCTTGCCGGGCGCACCGTTTGACGAGTTAAACATCCTCTCTAACGACGGTGCCTTGCGCATCGGTGCGGTACCAAAGAAGCTGGGCTTAATTGGCTCCGGCGTGATCGGGCTGGAAATGGGTTCGGTTTGGCGTCGTTTAGGGGCAGAAGTCACCATTCTTGAAGGTTTGCCCACTTTTTTGGGTGCGGTGGACGAGCAAATCGCAAAGGAAGCCAAAAAAGCGTTTGACAAACAAGGCCTGAAAGTTGAGCTGGGTGTCAAAGTGGGCGAGGTCAAGACCAGCAAAAAGGGTGTCAGTGTGGCCTGGACCAATGCCAAGGGCGAAGCCCAGGCGCTGGAGGTAGACAAGCTCATTGTGTCGATTGGCCGCGTGCCCAACACGGTTGGTCTGAACGCAGAGGCAGTGGGCTTGCAGCTGGACGAGCGGGGTGCGATTGTGGTGGACGGCGACTGCCGAACTAATTTGCCTGGTGTGTGGGCGGTGGGCGACGTGGTGCGTGGCCCGATGCTGGCACACAAGGCAGAAGAAGAGGGTGTGGCTGTGGCTGAGCGCATGGCGGGCCAGCACGGGCATGTCAACTTCAACACCATCCCTTGGGTGATTTACACCAGCCCTGAGATCGCTTGGGTCGGGCGCACCGAGCAGCAGCTCAAGGCCGATGGCGTGACTTACAAGGCTGGTACTTTCCCGTTTTTGGCCAATGGCCGCGCCCGCGCCTTGGGCGACACCACCGGCATGGTGAAGATGCTGGCCGATGCCAAGACCGATGAAATTTTGGGCGTTCACATTGTGGGCCCGATGGCCAGCGAGCTGATTGCTGAGTGTGTGCTGGCCATGGAATTCCGCGCCAGCAGTGAAGACATTGCACGCGTGTGCCACGCACATCCCTCTTTGAGCGAGTCGACCAAAGAAGCGGCACTGGCCGTTGACAAGCGTACCCTGAACTTCTGATTTATATGTGAAATTGGCTTCTAGCCCTTATATTATAAGGGATTGTAGCTATTATTTTGATATCAAATGGATGTGTTGTGACGGTTAAGAAAATTTACCAGGACGAGCTCACTGCACGTGGTTTTAGTACTGACCCGGCGCAACTGCGCGCAGTGCAAGTTCTGGAGACGTGTGCCCGTGAATGGGGCAGCTACCGTGCGCAACGTTCCAGCGCCATTAAAAAACTGATCAACCGCCCCCCCATTCCGCGTGGTGTTTACATGTACGGTGGGGTGGGGCGGGGCAAGAGTTTTTTGATGGACTGTTTTTTCAACGCGCTACCTTTGAAACGCAAAACCAGGCTGCACTTTCATGAGTTCATGCGTGAAGTGCACCGGGAACTTGCTAACCTGCAGGGTACGGTCAACCCACTCAACCAGTTGGCCAAACGCATTGCCGAAAAATACCGTCTGATTTGTTTTGACGAGTTTCATGTGTCGGACATCACCGATGCCATGATCCTGCACCGATTGCTCAACGCCTTGTTCGCTGAAGGCGTAGGGCTGGTGACCACGTCCAACTTCAAGCCGGACGAGTTGTACACCCATGGTCTGAACCGTGATCGCTTCCTGCCTGCCATTGCACTTTTGAAGCAGCACCTGCAGGTGATCAATGTGGACAACGGCACGGACTACCGCGGTCAAACCCTGGCGCAGTTGGCGCTGTACCACACCCCGTTGGGTGAGCCGGCAGAGGTTGCGATGACCGATGCGTTTGAACGTCTGGCGGAATGCCCGGACGAAGCCCCGGTGCTTCACATTGAGGCTCGTAAAATTCATGCACTGCGCAAGGCTGGTGGCTTGGTGTGGTTTGATTTCAAATCGCTGTGTGGTGGGCCTCGTTCGCAAAACGATTACCTTGAAATTGCCACACAATTTCACACCGTGTTACTCAGTGGCGTGCCATCCATGTCGCCACGTATGGCTTCAGAGGCACGTCGGTTTACCTGGTTGATTGATGTGCTCTATGACCGCAGGGTCAAACTGGTTATGTCGGCGCAGGTGACCGCGCCCGAACTTTATACGGAGGGCTTGATGGCCAATGAATTTGCACGCACGGTTTCGCGCATTCAGGAAATGCAATCGGCTGAATTTCTGAGCCTGGATCGCCGCGATGTGGATACCCGTTTGACATGAAAGCGGTCTTTTTTTTGCCACTTATCGTGTGGCTTGCTGCGGCGGTTGGCGTGCGTGCGGAATCGATCAGCCCTGAGACGATTGATGTCACTGCAGAGCGCCTGCGCATCAAAACGCAACGTGCAGAGTATGAAACACACTATTCTGCAGCCATGCAGGCTTGTTATCAACGCTTTTCCGTGTTTGGTTGCCAGCATGAAGCCAAGCGTGTAAGGCGCGAAGCGCTGAATGAATTGCGCCGTCAGGAAGTCGTGTTGAATGACCTAGATCGTCAGTCCAAGGCGCTGGCTACTTTGCAGCGAATCAAGCAAAACGTGTCACCGCAACGTCAGGCTGAACAGGCTTTGGCGAGTCAAAAGGCTATACAGGATGACTTGGAGCAACGAGTGCGCGCAGATGAAAAGAAGGCAGCACAGACAAAGGCTGCCAACGCGGCATCTGAAGCCGCGACCAGCGGCAAGACATCTGAACCGTTGTTGCCTGACAGCAATCGGTCGTCGCAGGAGCCGCATTTTGTTGACAAGCTCAAAGAAGCCGAACAACACCGGCAGGACAACGCAAAAAACCAAATTGAAAAAGGCAGTAGTTCAGCAAAACCACTTCCGACGCCGACGGGGCTATAAGCAGTCTTAGGGATGCGGAAATTGCAAATGTACCGTTTATGGCGAGTGCTGACGGGATGCAGTGCTAGGCGCAAGACGCGCCGTTTAGCTCTGCTAAACAAGTGGATTGAAACGACGCAATGCGCCCGTCAGTGCCGCCGGAAAAGGGATATTTGTAATTTCTGCATCCC
>MNXW01000259.1 GCA_001871515.1 Comamonadaceae bacterium CG2_30_57_122 | reverse complement strand
TTGGTGTGGGGGCTGGCGCTGGTGGTGAACGTAGCCATTTTGTTTGCCGGCTACCGCTGATTCCATTCCCCAATCATCTTTGTCGTTGTTGCTTCGCCTTGTCGTGCTGCAGCACTGTCTGCGGCTTCGCGCCTAGGAGGCTGTCGGACTTTCGGCATCGAAGCGAAATTCGGCCCCAGCGAGGACAGTTTTCGCCGAATTTGCAGGCTCATAGCCGTAGCTATGGGCCAAAAAAACCGGTAAAAAATGGACCGCTGCGGTCGGATTGCAGCCGATGTACCGAAAGTCCGACAGCCTCCTAGACACAAATGATTTGGAGATGGAATAAGCAGCCCATCCGCTGCAGCCAATTACTTCTTGGCAAGCCGGGTCGGTTTGGATTTGGGGGCCACTTTGCGGCTGGCTACGACTCTGGATTTGCCTCTTGCTTTCTTGCCGCTGGAGACTTTGGCGGGTAGATAAAGCACCACGCTTTGCCCAGATTTGAAAGCGGCTGTGGTGCTAACTTTGTTCCAACGAGCCAACGCGCTGGCACTGACTGCATAGCGTTTGGCCAGGGTGGCGACGCTGTCTTTTTTACCGGCCTTGACGGTGGTTTTTCTCAGCACCACTTCAGGAGACAGTGACAGTTGACCGTTGTCTGCAATGCGCTCGGCCACATCTACTTGCACACCCGCAGCGCGGCGCACCAGCAAGGTCGACCCGGCTTTGATCCGCATCCGGGCGGGGATGTTGTTGACGGCACGCAATTCAGATTCGCTCATGCCCACCCGCTTGGCCGCATCGGCCGGTTTGAGGGTGGCGGGTGCAATCCAGGCCGTCCAGCTGGCCAGCTGGTCACCAGTGAACGCCTCCAGATTGGCCTGAAAGCGTTCGGCGTTGTCCCAGGGTAGCAAAATCTGTGACATGCCCGAGGCCAGCAACACCGGTTTGTTGACCGAGGGGTTGAGAGCCTTGAAGTCTTCTAGCGGTACCTCAGCCAGCTTGGCTGCCAGAGCCACATCCATGTCGTGGCTGATGTCCACACTTTGAAAATAAGGGTGGTTGTTGACCATGGGCAGCGTGACCCGGAAAGCCTCGGGGTTGGCCACGATGTTTTTCACCGCTTGCAGTTTGGGCACGTACATGCGGGTTTCCATGGGCATGGACAGTTCTGGGTAGCTGGTGTCGTGGCCCAATTTTTGGGCTTTTTTGATGGCCCGCTGCACACTGCCTTCACCCCAGTTGTAGGCGGCCAGTGCCAAGTGCCAGTCGCCAAACATGCCGTAAAGTTTTTGCAGGTAGTCCAGCGCGGCGCGGGTGGACTCGATCACGTCGCGGCGGTCATCGCGAAACAGGTTTTGTTTCAGTTCGAACTGCCGTCCGGTGGCGGGCATGAACTGCCACATGCCTGCCGCCTTGGCGCTGGAGACGGCTTGCGGGTTGAAGGCGCTCTCAATGAACGGCAACAGCGCCAGTTCGCTGGGCATGCCGCGCCGCTCCAGCTCTTCAACAATGTAGAACAGGTATTTGTTGCCGCGCTCGGTCATGCGGGCCAGGTAGTCCGGGCGGCTGCTGTACCACAGCTCGCGCTCTCGAACCAGATCGGTGTCGAGGTCTGGCATGGCGAAACCACGGCGAATCCGTTCCCACAGGTCAGCGGGCGGCAACAGCGAGTGCACCCGGTTGGAACCCAGTTGCGTGCTGGACAGGGGTTTGAGTCCGCCCGCCGGGAACAACTGGCGCAGGGTCGTGGCTGGGGCGCTCTGAGCCTGGTTTGAAGGGGCTTCGCTTTGTGCGTCAGATGAGCCATGGGTTTCGCCAGACGGCGTGGCACAACCCACCAGCCACACCAATGAGGACAACATCAAGCAGCGGAAAACAGTTTTCAAAATTGGTCTTTCCAGGTACGCAGGGCAGCAAACACGCCCACGGCATCAGAGGTGTGGGCTGCTTGCTGCTGCACCGCATGAACCACGCTGGGGACATGGGTGCGTAAAAATGGGTTCACCGCTTTTTCAAGGCCAATGCTTGAAGGCAGGGTAGACACATTATCACGGCGTAATGCCTGCGCGCGCGCTTGGTAGGTTTGTAAAGTCTGGTTGCCGGGCTCAACCGCCAAGGCAAAGCGCAGGCTGCTCAAGGTGTACTCGTGGGCGCAACACACGCGGGTGGCATCGGGCAAGGCGGCCAGCCGTGTGAGCGAGTCGAGCATCTGGGCAGGGGTGCCCTCAAACAACCTGCCGCAGCCCGCGCTGAACAGGGTGTCACCACAAAACAGCACCGGGCTTTGGGCAGGCACTTCGCAAAAGTAGGCGATGTGGCCTGCGGTGTGCCCGGGCACGTGCAGCACCGAAAAGCGCAGGCCCAAGGCGTTGATGACCGCACCATCAGACAGGCGCTGCAAAGGCTCGGGCATGGACTCCCCTGCTGGGCCAAACACCTGCGCACCAGTGGCCTGGCGCAAGGCATTGACCCCGCCGGTGTGGTCGTTGTGGTGGTGCGTGACTAGAATCGCCTCCAGTGTCAAACCGCGCGTTGCCAAGGCTTCAAAGACCGGCTTGGCATCGCCCGGATCAACCACCAGCGCCCGACCTTCGTCGTGCAACATCCAGATGTAGTTGTCGTTGAAAGCAGGTATTGGAATTAACTTCATGAGCCGTCAAATTATAGATTTGCATGACTGGTTGGCAACGCCGCCAGGGGCTTACCTGCTGGACTGGGAGCGTGCGCAAACCTCACGCTTGGTGGCGGATGTGTTTGGCTTTCATGCCCTGCAACTGGGCTTGCCAGAGCTTGATGCGCTGGCCGCCAACCGCATGCCGCACCGCTGGCTGGCCACCGAAACCCCGCACCCACGCGCCGCTTTTGTGAGCCATTTTGCTGCCTTGCCGTTCCCGGCCAATAGCCTCGACTTGGTGGTGTTGCCGCATGCCCTGGAGCTGACCGCCGACCCGCATGCGGCGCTGCGTGAGGTCGAGCGTGTGCTGGTGCCCGAAGGCCGGGTGGTGATCTTTGGCTTCAATCCGATGAGCCTGTGGGGCTTTCGCCAGAGCCGGGCGCATGTCTACCGCCGGCTCGGTTGGAACCACCTATTTTTGCCGCAGGCCGGCGAGTTCATTGGTTACCTTCGCTTGCGTGACTGGCTGCGCTTGCTGGGGCTGGACATCGAGTCGGGTGAGTTTGGCTGTTACCGCCCGGCTCTGGCCACGCCGGGGTGGTTGGCGCGCTTTGCCTGGATGGATGCGGCGGGTGCGCGCTGGTGGCCGATACTCGGCGCGGTGTATTGCCTGGTGGCGGTCAAACGGGTGCGCGGTGTGACCCTGCTCAATCCCGCATGGAAGCCTGCAAAAAGGCTGGCTGGTGCTTCTGTTTCTGTAGCTGGTAGCACAGGAAAGACGGGGGCTAGAGCCTAAAAACTCATATGAAATTTAAAATAGGATGAAACGTTGAACATAATTAATATTTATACCGATGGTGCCTGCAAGGGCAATCCTGGGCCGGGCGGCTGGGGTGCGCTGCTGAAATCTGCTGACGCGCAGAAAGAGATCTATGGCGGCGAGTTGGGCAGCACCAACAACCGCATGGAAATGATGGCGGTGATTGAAGCCTTGTCGACGCTGAAGCGCCCATGCAAGGTGGTGCTGCATGTGGACAGCCAGTATGTGCTCAAGGGCATGACCGAATGGCTGCCGGGCTGGAAGGCGCGTGGCTGGAAGACCGCCGCCAAAGCACCAGTAAAAAATGTCGACTTGTGGCAGCGTCTGGATGCACTCGTCAACAGCGGCAGCCACCAGATCGAATGGCGCTGGGTGCGCGGCCACAACGGCGACCCTGGCAACGAGCGTGCTGACCAACTGGCCAACCTGGGTGTCGAGATGGCAACCGCAACGCGCTGACCCAGTTGCTGTGCGCTGTGGAGTTTGGGTATGCCGGTAGGCCGACGCAAGCAAAGAGTGCCCACCACCAACACCTTGCGAGCCCTTAGGCCTCAAACTGCGGATGCAGTTGCCGGATGCGCCGCATCACCATGCCGGCG
>MNXW01000072.1 GCA_001871515.1 Comamonadaceae bacterium CG2_30_57_122 | reverse complement strand
CGCATTTTTGGACCAACCCAGGCCGCCGCGCAGCTGGAAAGCTCCAAGGCGTTTTCCAAGGCGTTCATGAAACGCCACGGCATCCCCACGGCGGAATACGAAACCTTCTCTGACCCGGTTTTGGCGCATGCCTACATCGAGCAAAAGGGTGCACCGATTGTGGTCAAGGCCGATGGACTTGCCTCAGGCAAAGGCGTGGTGGTGGCTATGACGGCTGCCGAAGCGCACGAGGCAGTTGACTTCATGCTGGTCGACAACACCCTGGGCGTGAGCCACAACGCCGGTGGTGCGCGGGTGGTGATTGAAGAATTTTTGCAAGGCGAAGAGGCCAGCTTCATCGTCATGGTCGACGGCAAAAACGTCTTGCCCCTGGCCACCAGCCAGGATCACAAACGCTTGCAGACAGGTGATTTGGGCCCCAACACCGGTGGCATGGGCGCGTATTCGCCCGCGCCAGTGGTCACGCCCGATGTGCACGCCCGCGCCATGCGCGACATCATCTTGCCCACCGTGCGTGGCATGGAAAAAGACGGCATTCCGTTCACCGGCTTTCTATACGCTGGCCTGATGATTGATGCCCAGGGCAAGCCCAAAACGCTGGAATTTAATTGCCGCATGGGCGACCCCGAAACGCAGCCGATCATGATGCGCCTCAAAACCGACCTGATAGACGTGATGCTGGCCGCCACTGAACCCGGCTTGCACGGCAAGCTCGACCAGGTGGAATTGCAGTGGGATCGTCGCACCGCCTTGGGCGTGGTGCTGGCGGCCCACGCTTACCCGGCAAACCCGCGCAAGGGCGACGTCATCACCGGCATCCCCAAAGAAACCGAAGATGCCTGTGTGTTCCATGCCGGCACCACGCTCAAAGACGGCCAGTTGTGCACCTCTGGCGGGCGCGTGCTGTGCGTGACGGTGCTGGCCGACAGCGTGCGTCTGGCGCAACAACGTGCCTATGAGGTGACGGCAGGCATCGCCTTTGACGGCATGCAGTACCGCACCGACATTGGTTACCGGGCTATCAAAGGTGTAGCTGCATGAGCCATGCTGCAACGCAAGTACAGCGGGTAGGGGGTTATCTGCGGGGCTTGCAGGCCCGCATCACCCAAGCGATTTCAGCGCTGGACGGCAGCGCCTTTTTGGCTGATGCCTGGGAAAAGCCTGCCGCTGAAACCCTGCAGGGGCGGGGCATCACACAGATTCTTGAAGCGGGGCCGGTGTTTGAGCGTGCCGGTTGCGGCTTTTCGCATGTGACAGGCCCCAAGCTGCCAGCGTCGGCCACGCAGCATCGCCCCGAGCTGGCGGGCGCGCCGTTTGAAGCCATGGGCGTGTCGCTGGTGTTCCACCCGCGCAACCCTTACGTGCCCACGGTGCACATGAATGTGCGCATGATCTCGGCCACCGCTCCGGACGGACGCGTGGTGTGCTGGTTTGGCGGCGGCATGGACTTGACCCCGTATTACGGCTTTGAAGAAGACGCGGCGCATTTCCACCAAAGCTGCAAGACCGCCCTGCAGCCGTTTGGCGACGACAAATACCCGCGCTTTAAAACCTGGTGCGATGACTACTTTTTCTTGAAGCACCGCAACGAGCCACGCGGCATTGGCGGGGTGTTTTTTGACGATTTTTCCGAGCTGGGTCAAGACCAAAGTCTGGCCATGATGCAGGCGGTGGGCGATGCGTTTCTGGGCGCATACCTGCCCATTGTGTTGCGCCGCAAAGACACGCCTTATGGCGAACGCGAGCGCGCCTTTCAGCTCTACCGGCGTGGCCGCTATGTGGAGTTCAACCTGGTGTGGGATCGTGGCACGCACTTTGGCCTGCAATCGGGTGGGCGCACCGAATCGATTTTGCTGTCGATGCCGCCGCTGGCAAGTTGGGCATATCAGCAAGTGCCTGAGGCGGGCACGCCCGAGGCCGAGTTGTACAGCCGGTTTTTGGTTCGCCGGGACTGGATTTGATGCCAACCGGGGGCATGCGCCAACGCGTGGGAATTTTTGGCGGTGCGTTTGACCCGCCGCACCGGGCGCATGAGGCCTTGGTGCGTTCGGCTGTTGCCGAGCTGGCGCTGGATGCCCTGCATGTGATCCCCACCGGACACGCCTGGCACAAAAACCGCCAACTCAGCGCACCCGAACAGCGCCTGGCCATGACGCAGTTGGCGTTTGCCGCGGTGCCGCAGGTGCTGGTAGATGCGCAAGAAATCAACCGCCCCGGCCCGAGCTACACCATTGACAGCTTGCGTGCGCTGGCAGCGGCACAACCGGATGCAGAACTGTTTCTGCTCATCGGGGCTGACCAGGCGGCGGCCCTGACCAGCTGGCGGGATTGGCAGGAGATTTTGCAACTTGCTACAATATGTGTAGCTGATCGCAAAGATTCAACAAGGGCTAGCACCCAATTTGTTGCAGAAAAAATGTTCCCGCAGCGGTTTTTGCACCTGAAAATGCCCGCCATGCCGATCAGCGCCACCCATATTCGCGCGTCTATTTCAGCCGGACTATCCGTCAATGCACTGGTGCATGACAGCGTTGCGCGGTATATTGCCGACCACCACCTTTACCATTCGATTTGATGACTACCAAAACCATAGCCAAGCCAAGCAGCAAGCCCGCCACAACCACCAGCACGGTGGCCAAAAAAGACGTTCAAAAACTTCAGCGCGCCATCGTTGACGGGCTTGAAGATGTCAAGGCTCAAGAGATTGTGGTGTTTGACACTGAGCATTTGTCCTCGCTGTTTGAGCGCGTGATTGTGGCCAGCGGCACGTCTAACCGGCAAACCAAAGCCCTGGCCGCCAGCGTGATGGACGCGGTGCGCGAGGCGGGTTTTCCCAAACCGCGCATGGAAGGTGAAGCCAACGGTGAATGGATCATTGTTGATTGCGGCCAGGCCGTGCTGCATGTGATGCAGCCCAACATCCGCACCTATTACAACCTGGAAGAGTTGTGGGGTGAAAAACCAGTGCGCCTGAAGCTCGGTGCCGCCAAACCGGTGGTGGCCAAGGCGGCCAAGCTGCCCGCTGCGCCCACGCAACCCAGCCGCGCGGCCAAGCCAGAGGCCAGCCTGCGCCGCTCCAGCGCCGCGAAAAAGGGTGTAGAAGAAGCTTTCCCGTCCAAAGCGCGGTTGAAAAAGGCGCAAGAAGTCAAAGCAGCTGCTGCTAAAAAAGTAGCTGTTAAGCCAGGTTCTACAAGGGCTAGAGGCATAAAAGATGCTGATGTTGTGGCCAAACCCCGGATCAAGACTCTGGTGGTGAATGCACCGGGCAAACCTGTGGCCAAGAAAGCGGCGGCCAAAAAAGCACCCGCCAAATCGGCTCCGGCCAAAAGAGCCCCGGCACGTCAGCCTTAAGCGTGCGACTGCTGATTGTTGCAGTCGGCCAGCGCGTGCCCGACTGGGCGCAAACCGCGTGGGACGACTACGCCAAGCGCTTTCCCTTTGAATTGAAGGTGGAACTCAAGGCTGTTAAAACCGAGCCGCGCGCCTCCAAGTCTTTGGATGTGCTGTATGCCGCGGAACGCAGCCGCATTGAGGCAGCCATTCCCAAAGGTTGCCGCATCGTGGCGCTGGATGAGCGTGGCACCACGCTGACGACGATGGCGCTGGCGGGCAAACTCAAAGACTGGCAACTCAGCGGTGACGATGTGGCGCTGGTCATTGGTGGCCCCGATGGGCTCGACCCGGCGTTCAAGCAGGCGGCGCACGAGCGCATCCGTCTGTCTGATTTGACACTGCCGCATGCCATGGTGAGGGTGTTGCTGGTGGAGCAGCTTTACCGCGCCTGGTCGATCAACGCCAACCACCC
>MNXW01000170.1 GCA_001871515.1 Comamonadaceae bacterium CG2_30_57_122 | reverse complement strand
TGGGGTAATTTCATTCGGCTGGGGTCGCCTTGGGTAACTTAGGGCGATTCGAGAAAATAGGTTGCTGGCGATTTGCATAGCGTGCCACTGCGCGATGTGAAAAGCGAGATTTAAATCAGACGGCTACACATGTAGAACTGTTCGAAGAAGGTTTGCGGACGCGGGTTCAAATCCCGCCAGCTCCACCATACATAAAAAGCCCAACTGTTTTCAGTTGGGCTTTTTTTCGACTAAAAACTCAATGGTGACGCGCACTTACGCGAATTGCCTCTTGACTCTTTTGCTATCAAATTTGGGGTTTTTTTGCCCGTTTTTGGCCTAATTTTCCCCGTTTTCTCTCTCTGTTCTCAGCCAGCCTCTTAACTGTTCAAGAGGCCACATCCAATAAAATCAACGACTTACGCGGGGGTGGTTTGCAATTGGAAATTGGTAGGCGGTAGCGACAGAGGACTTAAAGTGGAACCCGGATTCAAGACAAAAATTTAAGATGATCTGACATCCAGGAAATCCCAGAACCATGAGTGAAACGAAGAAACGCAAATTCCACACGCCAGAGGACAAAGCCAAGGCAGCGCTGGAAGCCCTGCGCAGCGGCAAAACCATCAACCAGATTGGTCAGGAATTCGATGTCCACCCGGTGCAGGTTGGTCAGTGGAAGAAAGCCATCCAGGAACAAGCCAAAACGCTGTTCGAAGGCAAACGTGGCCCCAAACCCATCGATGCCCAAAGCGAGCCCGATCGTCTGTACAGCGAAATTGGACGCCTCAAAATGGAACTCGACTGGCTCAAAAAAAAGTCAGGGATGAGCCCATCATGATGCGCCAAGACTGGATTGACATGAAAGACGACTTGGCCATCACTCGCCAATGCGAGCTCTGCGGTGTCTCGCGCGCCACGGTCTACGCCCGCCAGCGCTCCAAAGTGACCGAAGAAGACGACCTGCTGCTGAGCCGTCCAAAGTGGCCCCCGTAACCCCATCATCCGTATAGGCGTGCTCCACTAAACCCAGCCAAGGTGTCGCTGGCTTTTGATGTAAGCCCGGCACGCCTCTACCTGCACATCTACGGAAATCAGAGCGTTGCTCTGATGATCAGCGACGCGAGACGCGGGCGTAAACCGCGCAGCGCTGTGGCTCCGCAATTTTTGGTTTTGCCGCACTTTTCATAGTTTCCGATCTTCTCAGGGAAAATGTCTACGGCCTGTTTTTGAAAACTTTATGTCCGCGCCAGCGATTACTTTCAGAAACCTTTCGCGAAAAACGTACTTGACTGAATATGTACTTAAATACATAAACAAAGCATAACCTGGGGCGTTTTATTTCATAATGCCTTCGATGCTGAATTTGCGGCACTGGATGAAGCCTTACAGGACGAATTGCTGGCGCATGCCAAATTGCTTGAAGAGTTCAGACCCAATCTGGGGCGGCCCACAGTGGACACCCTGAAAGGCTCAAAACACGCCAATATGAAAGAGCTGCGTTTTGCCTGGAACGGTGAGGTATGGCGTGTGTCATTTGCATTTGATCCAAAACGTCAAGCGATTTGGCTGGTTGGTGGAGATAAAGACGGGGCAGATCAGCGGCGTTTTTACCGTCGATTGATTGCTCTTTCAGATGAGCGCTATGACACGCATCTGGCCAGCCTGAGCGCAACAAAGGAAAAGGAGCCCAAAAATGGCAAGAAAACTCGATGATGTGATGGCGGCGCTGACACCAGAGCGCAAGATCAGGGTTGAAACGCGCGCGATGGAACTGACCACGTTGAAGGATTTGCGTCTGGCTGCCCAGCAGACACAAGCGGACATAGCCGCTGCGTTAGGCGTTGGTCAGGATACTATTTCTCGTTTGGAAAAGCGCAGCGACATGCTTTTGTCAACGTTGCGGCCCTACGTGCAAAGCATGGGCGGCCAGTTAAATCTTGTAGCCGAATTTCCGAACCGTCCGCCGGTGGTCATTAATCACTTGGGTTTGGAGAAGCCCAAGCCATTCGTATCGTCCGGTAGCGGGGCTGTTTCTCGGCGCCTAAAAAGTTTGGTTTGAACCCTGTTCGTTCGTCAGCAACGGCACGAAGAAGTGACCTGTAATTCAGGGTTCGCTTCACCGGGCTGCGTCCGCCCTTGAGCCCGCCACCGGTGGCACCCAGCCCGACAACTGCCGAGCTTTGGAAATATCCACCTGCAACTTACCGCACAAGCGCTGCAGCGCATCGCCGTACTATTCAAAAATAATAGCTGCTTACACATTTTTGACGGTGGCTGCAGCCCTAAAGCCTATAAATTAATTGGAATCTGACCCCAATTAAGACCCCAATTAATTAGTGCGACACCCCATCCCGGCGTAGCACCTTCACCAACGTCAGCCACAAAATCTGAATGTCAAACCACAGCGACTGGCGGTGCAAGTATTCTGCATCCAGCTTCACCTTGTCGGGAATCGGTAGCTCATCGCGCCCATTCACCTGCGCCCAGCCGGTGAGCCCAGGCACCAGCGCGTGCACACCTTGCTGGGTGCGCAGTTCAATCAAATCGTGCTGGTTGAACAGGGCAGGGCGCGGCCCTACAAAACTCATGTTACCGGCCAAAATACTCCACAATTGCGGCAACTCGTCCAGACTACTTTTGCGCAAAAACGAGCCAATCGGGGTCAAGTGAGATTTGGCGTCTGCCAATAAATGCGTGGCCACCGCCGGCGTGCCCACCCGCATGCTGCGGAACTTGGGCATTTTAAAAATGGCGTTGTTGCGGCCCACGCGGTCAGACCAATACAGGGCCGGCCCCTTGGACGTTAATCGCACCAAAACAGCTACCACCAGCACAGGCACCAGCAATACGCAGCCGGCCAAAACGGCCAAGATTAAATCAAATAGTCTCTTCATTCACAGCATCTTACGTTTTGAACCCATAGGGCGGACTTCAGTCCGCCTCCCCCATCGCCCGTCGCAACCCTTCTTCAAATGACTCCGGCGGCACACCGGCGCCGAGACCCAATTAACCCAATGAACCTATGTTTCCCAATCTTCCAACTTCAATCCATCGATACGGCTGAATTCACGCGTGTTGTGGGTCACTACCGTTAGTCGATGTGTGAGCCCAATGGCTGCGATCAACATATCGTTGGCGCCAATGGCAGCCCCCTTTGCGGCAAGCACCGCCCGCAACTGTCCGTAAGCGTGCATGCAGGCATCGTCAAACGGCAAACTGCGCAAAGGCTCAAAAAAAAACGCCAACCGTTGCAGGTTAGCCGCAACACGTGCGCTACGGTATGCACCAGAAATCAGCTCCGCCTTGACAACGCTGCACAAAGCCAAATCAGACGGCAAATGCTTGAAGAATTGCCGCCGCAAACTGGCATGACTGTCATTGAGAAACTGGATGCACGTGTTGCTGTCAAGCAGATACTTCATTGCAAAGCGATCCGCTCTTGCGCCAACCCGGCCGAATCAACCGACAAGGGCGAACGTTCGACCTGCGGGCCAAACAAAGCCGCCTCAAAACCTTCTGGCCAACCCGCATTGACATCGCGTTTGACCAGTTCAGCCAAATAGCCCGACACGCTTTGACCCAACTGTGCCGCGTGCCGTTGCAGTTGCTCTGCGATGACATCAGGAACATAGCAGTGAAGCTGTGGCATAAAAAAATACTCCATATGTATGTGGCAAATACAAATTATGCTTATTTTTTTGATTCAGGTGAGACACCTGTGTGGAATGCCAAAAGGGTAGCGTCCCCTTTTAGGCCCCTTTTACGCCAGCATTTCCAACAGGACACCATGCCAAACCTTTTCATCAATCATTCCCATTTTTTTACCCAACCTGATCTTGTCCACGCATCGCACCTGATCCAACAAAATACGCGCATTCTTCCCCTGAAAAATCACTTCGGGGCGACAGCCCAAAGGCCGCCCAGCACTGGTGATGGGCGCGATGATGACTCGGGGCAATACGGTGTTCATATCGTCTGGTGACACCACCAGCGCAGGGCGCGCCTTTTGAATCTC
>MNXW01000300.1 GCA_001871515.1 Comamonadaceae bacterium CG2_30_57_122 | reverse complement strand
TGCCCTGCCGCACGCGGGTCGAGCTCCAGCGCGGCGCGCAGGGCGCGGGCAAAGGCCTTGAACACGGTCTCGCACTGGTGGTGGGCGTTTTCGCCTTTGAGGTTGTCGATGTGCAAGGTGACCAGGGCGTGGTTGGCAAAGCCTTGAAAGAATTCGTGCACCAGCTGGGCATCCAGCGTGCCGATCATGCTGGCCTTGAAAGGCACGTCCATCACCAGGCCGGGGCGGCCAGAAAAGTCGATCACCACCCGGCTCAGGGCTTCATCCAGCGGCACATAGGCATGACCGTAGCGGCGGATGCCTTTTTTGTCACCCACCGCTTTGTACACCGCCTGCCCCAGGGTGATGCCCACGTCTTCCACCGTGTGGTGGCCATCAATGTGCAGGTCGCCCTCGGCATCTATGTCCAGGTCGATCAGGCCATGGCGGGCGATCTGGTCAAGCATGTGGTCAAAAAAACCAATGCCGGTGTGCAGGCGCGAGCTACCGCTGCCGTCCAGATTGACGCGCACGGTGATGTGGGTCTCTGCGGTGTGGCGCACCACCTCGGCGCTGCGGGGGGCGCGTGTGGCGGGGCTGTCGGGCAATTCGGTCAAAGCAAAATGGGTCATAAAGAGGCTTCCAGGGCGGCCAACATCTGGCGGTTTTCATCAAAGGTGCCCACCGTCAGGCGCAGGCACTGGGTTAGCAGTGGGTGCATTTTAGAAACGTTCTTCACCAGCACCCCACGCGCGGCCATGCCAGCAAAGGTTTTTTGCGCGTCGGGCACGCGCACCAGCAGCATGTTGGCTTGGCTGGGGTAGGCGTGCACCTGCGGCAGCTTGGCCAAAGCTTCAAAAATAAGAGCACGTTGCCCACAAATATCAAGGGCTTGAAGCTCAAAAACCTCTTGATGTTCAAGCGCAAACAGGGCTGCTTCACAGTTCAGCACGCTGACGTTGTAGGGCGGGCGCACCTTGTCAATTTCTGCCACCAAGGCCGCGCGGCCCATCAGGTAGCCCAGGCGGATACCGGCCAGGCCAAACTTGCTCAGGGTACGCAGCAGCAGCACGTGGTGGTGACTTGGCAAGCGATCCAGGTAGCTCTTGCCAGCAAACGGTTGGTAGGCCTCGTCAATCACCACCAGACCGCCCTGCTGGCCGGCCGCGTTGATGATGCGCTCGATGGCTGCATCGTTCCACAGGTTGGCACTGGGGTTGTTCGGGTAGGCCAGGTAGGTGATGGCCGGGCGGTGCTGCGCCATGGCCGCCAGCATGGCCGCAAGGTCCAGCTCAAAGTCTGCGGTGAGCGGCACGCCGACAAAATCAAGCCCCTGCAGTTGCGCGCTCATGGCGTACATCACAAAACCCGGCTCCGGGGCCAGCACCACGGCTTTTTTAAAGCCATTGGCGGCACTGGGCGGCACGGCACAGGCCAGCGCCAGCAGGCTGATGAGCTCGTCTGAGCCATTGCCCAGCATCAGCGCAAACCCGTCGGGCACCGGTGCGTAGCGCTGCAAGGCCGCCCGCAGGTCCTGGATGCGGTCACCTGGATAGCGGTTAAGCGCCAAAGCACCCAAACGCTGGCCCAGTTCGGCTTTCAGCTCGGGCGGCAAGCGATGCGGGTTTTCCATGGCATCAAGTTTGACCAGGCCTTGCGCAGGCTGCACGGTGTAAGCGTGCATGGCCTGCACATCGGGGCGGATGCGATGCATCAAAGCGTATGGCAGATCAGTCATGCGATGAATTGAGGGCTCGTAAAGTAATAAGTTGTGCATTTTGACAGTCAAATTTGAGATGCAGTGCTAGGCGCAAAACGCGCCGTTTAGCTCTGCTAAACAAGCGATTTGCAACAACGCAATGCACTCAAAGATGGCTAGGCAAAAGTACAAGTTATTGCTTTGCGAGCCCTTAGCGGTCAAACAGGGCGGGCACAACGTTGGGCACCTGCGCCAAAGCTGCTTTGAATTTTGTAGTAGAAGCACGCGCTGCACGCTCATTGAGGTACTGCTCGGTCGCCAAGGCTGAAACCTTTTCTGCCACCGCAGAAGCGATGAATTGGTTCATGGATACTTGATCTTGTTTGGCCATGCCCCTGGCCATCTGATGCAGGGAGTCAGGCAAGCGAATACTGAGCGCACTCATAGAGGTTCCTCCAATAAATTCAATAATTCACGCGGGGTTTGTACCTGAACACCAAGTTTCAAAGAAGGTTTGAAATCTGACACATTCCAAGTCACGATTTGCGCCTGTGCCTTGACCGCGAGTTCCAGCACAAAATCATCTCCCGGGTCTTTCAGCATAGGCCGCCAAAGATAATGAATCTTGTGATGCTCAGCTTGCGCGCAAATGAAATCAATCACATCGTCAATTTGCTGGGAAGACAAAGCCAACATACCGCGCTTCAATACCGACTCATATTCCGCCACCAGGGGCGCAGACACATGCAGCTGGAACCGCCTCTCATCAACCATCGACAACAAACGGAACGACGCACCCTTGGAAGACCGCAGTGCAGTGACCAACACATTCGTGTCCAAAACAATTTGAGGTTTCATTTTGGTATTGTATGCAATACCATTCATTTCGATACCTGATAAACAACCAGGGTTGGTCAAGAGGCATATCTCAAGCAACAAAGCAACGTCTAAATTTCAATTTTGGAACCCAGCTCCACCACCGCGTTGCTGGGCAGTTTAAGGAAGTCGGCCGCGCCGCTGGCGTTCAGGTGCATTTGGGCAAAGAGCTTTTCGCGCCACGGAGCCATGCCACTGTCAATGGTGGGCACCACCGTGTCACGGCTTAAAAAATAGCTGGTGGTCATGGGGTCAATTTCGCAGCCACGGCCTTTCATGTGCGTCAAGGCTTTAGGCAAGTCGGGGTCGTTTTTAAAGCCATAGTTCACCACCACCTGCCAACAGTCGTGGCCTAGCGACTCGATGCTCAGGCGCTTGTCCATGCCAATCCAGGGAATTTCCTGGTTGAGCACCGTGACAAACAGGTTGATCTCATGCAGCACCTTGTTGTGTTTGAGGTTGTGCAGCAAGGCGTTGGGCACGGTGCCCGGTGCAGCGGTCAAAAACACCGCCGTGCCGGCCACCCGGGTAGGCGGGCTGACAAACACCGCTTCCAGAAAGCTTGCCAAATCAATGGCATCCGCCTGCAGCTTCTGGTTCAGCAAACGCCGACCATCTTTCCAGGCCATCATCAGCGTGAACACACACCAGGCAATCAGCAGCGGAAACCAGCCGCCCTCCACCAGTTTGAGCATGTTGGAAGAAAAGAACGCCACGTCAACTACAAAAAACACACTGGTGGCGGCCACGCACAACCACAGCGGGTAATGCCAGGCGTAGCGGATGACAAAAAACGTCAGCACGGTGGTGATCAGCATGTCCAGCGTGACCGCAATGCCGTAAGCGGCGGCCAGGTTGCTGGAGGTTTTGAACAGCGCCACCGCCAGCACAATCAGCACAAACAAGCCCCAATTGACAAAGGGCATGAAGATTTGCCCCGTCTCTTTGATGCTGGTGTGCAACACCTGAAAACGCGGCAAATAACCCAGTTGTATGACTTGTTTGGTGACTGAAAAAGCGCCGGTGATCAAGGCCTGCGAGGCAATCACCGTAGCCAGTGTGGCCAGCCCCACCAGAGGCAGCAAGGCCCAGCTGGGAGCCATCATGAAAAACGGGTTTTTGACCGCCACCGGGTTGCTGAGCAAGAGCGCACCCTGGCCAAAATAATTCAGGGTCAGGGCTGGCATCACCACGCAAAACCAGGCCATGCGGATCGGTTTTTTGCCAAAATGCCCCATGTCGGCGTAAAGCGCCTCACCGCCGGTCACGCACAGCACCACCGCCCCCAAAATCACAAAGGTCACGCCCGGATTCGCCCACATGAAACCCAGCGCGTAATGCGGGCTCAGCGCCCACAGAATCTCGGGGTTGTGCACGATGTGTGACACCCCCAGCACCGCAATGCAGGCAAACCAGATCAGGGTGATGGGACCAAAAAATTTGCCAATGTCAGCCGTGCCGCGCTTTTGCACCGCAAACAGGCCAAACAAAATGACCACGGTAAGCGGTATCACCAGCCGCTTGAAGTTGGGCGACACCACCTCCAGCCCCTCCACCGCCGACAGCACTGAAATGGCCGGTGTGATCACCCCATCGCCATAAAACAGGCAGGTGCCAAAAATGCCCACATACAACAGCACGCGGCGCAACGCAGGCTTGTCTTTAACCGACTGCGAAGCCAGGGCCAGCATGGCCACCAGACCGCCCTCCCCATTGTTGTCGGCACGCAGCACCAGGCTGACGTACTTGACTGAAATGATGACGGTGAGGGTCCAAAAAAAGATCGACAACACGCCCATGACGTTGTCGGTGGTGAACGGCACATGACCCGAGCCAAAGACTTCTTTGACGGCGTACAGCACGCTGGTGCCGATGTCGCCGTAGACCACACCAATGGCACCCAGAACGAGTGCGCGAAGCGACGATTGAGAGGTTGCCAAAAGCATTCCAGCGTCAACGAACCGCCGGACTCCGTGTCATGAGGGAACGCTATTTTGCGTCAGAAACACCGCTTATTCGATTTCCTGATCTTCCGGGTCGGTGGCTTCAAGTTCGTAGCTGGCCGCGAGCATGGCCAGGCGTCCGATCACGCCGTACATGTAGAAGCGGTTGGGCGCGCTGACACCGGGTTTGATGCCGGGTTGCGGCAACTGAGTGCTGTGCTCGAACGCCAGCGGCACATAGCCCGCGCCTGGTGCATTGAGGTTTTCATCCATGGCGCGTCCGGCGTGCACGCGGTAGAAACCACCCACCACATAACGGTCCATCATGTAGATCACTGGTTCGG
>MNXW01000144.1 GCA_001871515.1 Comamonadaceae bacterium CG2_30_57_122 | reverse complement strand
ACTGATGGATTAGCGGCGGCGCAGCGCATGGATACGCGCTACAACCATCAAGCTGGCACAGCCTGAGGGCTGGGCTCTGTAGCTATCGCAGCCATTCGCCCGCGGATACTTGAATGCTATATAAATAATAGCTTCTTGCCCATGATTTTAAAGGGCTAGAGGCTAATTTCTTATATAAATATGACCCAACTCAGGATTCATCCTTTTCAAGCCATTTCTGCACCTTGGGCGGCTGATAAGGGCTTGTTCACAAATAACATGCACATTTGACTCGCCAACTTTGGGCGCACTGCGTCGTTGCAAATCGCTTGTGCAGCACAGCTGCACGGCACGCTTTGCGTCTCGCATTGCATCCCAAATCCGGCGGCCAAATGTACAGCTTATTCATGAACAAGCCCTAAGCAGCAAACCGGTCCAACAAGGCCACCGGTTCAGGCTCGACGATCAACACCGAGCGGTGTTGTGGTTTGAGGAACTGCTCTTCTTTGGCATGGTCCAGAAACGCGGTCAACGCATCGTAGTAGCCCGCCACATTGAGCAAGCCCACCGGCTTGGCATGAATGCCCAGCTGCGCCCAGGTCCAGACTTCAAACAATTCCTCAAACGTGCCAATGCCCCCGGGCATGGCGATGAAGCCGTCTGAGAGCTCGGCCATGCGGGTTTTACGCTCGTGCATGGTGTGGGTGATGTGGAGTTCGGTCAAACCGTGGTGCGCCACTTCCTTGCGCGCCAGCGCCTGCGGAATAACGCCCGCCACACGCCCGCCAAGCTGCAGCACAGTGTCGGCCAGCACGCCCATCAGACCAATGCTGGCACCCCCGTAAACCAGGCCAATGTCGCGCTCGACCAGCGCGTGGGCCAAGGCGCGCGCGCCGTCAGCGTAGGCTGGCAGCCGACCGGAGCTGGAGCCGCAGTAAACACAAATATTTTTCATGGCAAGGGGTTTAACTTCAATACGCAGAAAAGTTCCAGATTGGCCATCAAACTCAGGCACGTTTCAACACCGTTTGTGTGAAATCCAGAAACTCACCAAGATGCTGCGTGATCACACTCACCAAAATTGGCAACAACAGGCTTTGGTAGTCGTGCACCGCGATGTTGCGAAACGCCACCATGCGCTTGAGCGCCTGTGCCAGTTCGACATCAATCCAGCCGCCCTGCGCCAGCAACTCAAACACATCGCGGGCACTTTGCGGCACGCCCAAGCCCTCGCGACGCACCAGATGTTGGCCTATGTCCAACACCGCCTCACACGCCCGCTGCACATTCAACACCGCGGCATCCTGGCGGGTGATGTCGGTCGCAAAAGTCGTGGGGTCGCGTTCATACTCTTCACGGGCACGAGCCATGCAACGCTCTACCGTTGCCGACTTGTTGATCAACACATCATCGGGCATAAATTCTTCCGGTTGCGGCAATGTCAGCCAGCAGGGGCGCAAGGGCTTCATCCAGTGCGGTCTTTTCGCTCAACACAAAGCATTCAAACAGATCAGCCTGCAGCCCAGCTGACCACAAACGCCGCCCAGTGGTGATCACCTGGTATTGCATCACCGTGGAGGCCGCCCGCAAGTCGAGCAAGTCCACCTGGCAGCCGACAACATCGGCCAATTGGTCTGACACATCCCACAGTCCCAGCGGATCGGCATAACCCGCCACCAGAACGGCTAAATCGAGGTCACTCTTGGCATTGGCGTTGCCCTGCACCTGGCTGCCAAAAGCATGGATAGCCAACGTCAGCGGGAAACGCGTGCGAATCAACGCCACCAGCTGCTCAGCCAAACCGCCAGCGTGTGTGTCAAGAAGTTGACCCGCCATTTTTGTCATGCGGGCATTATCCCAAACAATCGATTTAGGCATGAATGCATGGCGAGGTGAGTTGCGAGGCAGTTTGGCTGGCCAAGAGGCGTTCATAGCCGTAGCGATGGACGACTAACGGGCGGGCAAAATGGTCGCAAATCACGCTGCCAGGCATCAGGCAGGTACGAAGTGCCGGCTAATGGATCATTTGGGATGATGGCAACACCGGGTCAAACCCGCTTGAGCACCTCGGCCACGCAGCGCCCAATGCCGATAGACACATCGCTCAGTTTCGCGTCGTCAAACATGAAAGCCGGCGTGGTGATGAGCTTGTGTACTTCGTCGATCACGATCTGTGTGGCGTTGGGGGTGTTGTGGTTTTGCTGACCCAATTGGGTCAACGCTGCGGCACAACCGGCATCGTTGCCCAGCGTCATCGCCGCACTGTCTTGGGTCTGGCTCAATGCCAAGGCCACCAGCGCCGGGGCAATGCAAATCGCCCCCACTGGTTTCTTGGTATCAAAAAAACCGCGCACAAAAGCCGCCAAATCCGGGCGCACATCCGCATCCGCGCCCTTGAAGGCAAACGAGCAATGGTTTTTGGCCACGCCGTAGCCGCCCGGCATGACCAGCGCGTCGTAGTCCGCCACCTTGGCCTGCGCCAGATTCAGACACTGGCCGACGCGGGCAATGCAGCTGGATTCTTCCAGGATGTTGCGTTGCGCGCCAGCCACCACGTCGCCGGTGACATGGTTGATGACATGAAACTGCGGCGCGTTGGGAGCAATGCACTGGAACGCCGCACCCTGCTGGTCCAGCGCCAGTAGCGTCAACTCGGCTTCGCGCACCTCGGCATCGTCCAGGTGGCCGCAGCCCGCAAATAACACGGCCACTTTGGGGGATTTTTGAATCGCTGTCATCTGGGTCTCCGGTAGTTTTGCAAATCATGCGGCGCATGCCGCAGGATTGACAAGAACCACCTGCAAGGCCGTGGCCAGAGCCGGGCAGATGACAAACCGTCAAACTGTCAAACTCGCACCCAGGCGGGACTGGTACATTGCGGGGCTTGCATCTATTCAACGATTGCCCCTGCTTCATGTCTGCCACGCCATCCAACCCGCAGCCCCCGGCGACACCGCCGATCTCTGTTCTCTCACTCTCCGTCCCCGTGGCCATGGGCTACATCCCGCTGGGCATGGTGTTTGGTTTTTTGTTTGTACAGGCCGGGGCGCCGTGGTGGCTGGCTGTGACTGCCAGCGTGTGGGTGTTTGCCGGCGCTGCGCAGTTCATGATGGTGCCGATGCTGGCGATGGGTTTGCCAGTGGCCTCGATTGCGCTGGCCACGCTGGTGGTGAATTTGCGTCATGTGTTTTATGGCTTGTCGCTGTTGCACAAATTGCCACATCAACCCTGGGCGCGCTGGTATCTGGTGTTTGCGCTGACCGATGAAACCTATTCGGTGCTCACCACCCTGCCTGGAGGCACGCGCGCCGGGCAGATGGTGACCGTGGCGCTGCTCAACCAGGGCTGGTGGGTGCTGGGCACGCTGCTGGGTGCGGTAATTGGGGCGCAGGCGCAGATCGCTCTGGTGGGTCTGGACTTTGCGCTGGCCGCGCTGTTTGCCGTACTGGCGGTAGAGCAATGGCGCAGCGCCGAATCCAGCGCGCCGCTGTGGGTGGCGGTGGTCAGCTACGCTGTGGCCTGGGCCTTGGTACCGCAGCAGGCGCTGCTTGTGGCCATTGCCTTGAGCGTATGCGCCGGGCTTTTCTGGCCCAAGTCCACACACGCCGAGGTCGCCCCATGATCGACACCTCTTACGCTTTGGGTGTGCTGGCAGCCATGGCTGCGGTCACTTTCGGTCTGCGTGCCCTGCCGTTTTTGGCGGCGCGGTTCTTACAAAGCCACCCGCTGGTGCAGCGCCTGGGGCGCTTTTTGCCGCTGGCCATCATGACGCTGCTGCTGGTGCACACCCTGGTGGGCAGCGCCCGGGAGAATCCGTCTGGGCCGTGGGCGGAACTGGCCGCCGTGGCCACGGTGGTGGCGCTGCAAAGGTGGCGCAGGCAGCCGCTCTTAAGCATTTTGGCAGGCACGGCGCTGTATGTGGCGCTGCGCAATATCGGTATATCAAGCTAAATATATAAGATAAATTGGCCTCTAGCCCTTTTAATACCTTCGTTAGATGCTACTATTTAAATAGCTATTTGACCTTCAGCCAAAACCGACAGACGCATTGCGCTTGAAGGCCCAGCGCAAATTCGCGTTCTTGCGGGTTTTCCAATGACACGTACGGTTTGT
>MNXW01000107.1 GCA_001871515.1 Comamonadaceae bacterium CG2_30_57_122 | reverse complement strand
ACAAAAGGGCATGACGGTCAATAAACTCACCCCCGTGGTGCTGGCCAAATTTAATCGCAGCAAACCCGATTTTTCAGCCATCGCGCCGCAGGTGGTTAAAGCCGAGGCACAAGCGGTGATGGTGATTGGCTCCGGTACCGCCGTGGTACAGGGCATCAAGCAAATCAAGGCCAGCGGCAGTGGCGCGCAATTTGTCACGCTGTCCAACAACGCGTCTGAGGGCTTTGTCAAACTGCTGGGCGAACAAGGGCGCGGCGTAATCGTGACCCAGGTGTTCCCGCAAAGCTTTAGTTACACGCTGGTCAAAGATGCCACTCAGCTGGCCAAGTCCAAAGGCGTGGAGGTGCTCAGCCCAGCCATGCTCGAAGGCTATGCCTCAGCCAAGGTGCTGGTCGAGGCGCTGCGCCGCAGCGGTCCCAAACCGACACGTGAAAAGCTTCAAACCAGTCTGGAAAATTTCAAATACGACATTGGCGGCCTGGAAGTGAGCTACGACAAAAGCAACCACACCGGGCTGGATTTTGCCGACCTGTCGATCATCACGGCGGACGGCAGATTCAGGCGCTAAAAAACACAAACCATCAGGCTTTAGCCAGATCGGCTGGAGTCGACAGGTTAGGGCTTGTTCATAAATAAGCTGTTTATTTGGCCGCCGGATCTGGGATGCAATGCGAGGCGCAAAGCGTGCCGTGCAGCTCTGCTGCACAAGCGATTTGCAACGACGCAGTGCGCCCAAAGTTGGCGAGTCAAATGTGCATATTATTTGTGAACAAGCCCTTAGCGCGCTGCGCTGGAATGCCTTTAATGGTCAGCCAGACACGAAAATGCGTACTCACGCCTGGCCTAATGAACACATTTGTGCGTTTGGTGTGGCGCTGGCAGTGTGGTTCCACTGCAGGTGGATTCTCCCGCCCGGGGTGTTCACCACCATAGCGTCCAATGACTGCGTTTGAATAGCCAGTTGCCGTCTTTTTGCTTCACCCATTTGGTGACCTCGACCATGTCGTTGAAGCTGGCTTGCAGTCTAGTAGTTCGTAACCGGACTTTCGGCATCGAAGCGTTCTCGAAGAGCGGCGTAGCCAAATTCGGCTCCAGCGATGACAGTTTTTGCCGAATTTGCAGCCTCATAGCCGTAGCTCACAAGAAACATAAATCTTGTTTCTTTGAGAACGCCTGACCCGTGTGCGGGGTTGGGATGCTATGGGGCAAAAAGGCGGTGCAAAATGGATCGCTGCGGTCGGATTGCAGCCGATGTACCGAAAGTCCGACAGGCTGCTAGCTTGTAGCCTGTTTGTGCCGTGTTAACTGCCGGGAATAGCATGACTTGGCACAAGGCGGGAGATGGTTGAGCGCAGTGCACTACAGCCGACCCGGGGCGATCTTCGGGATATCGACCGCAAAACTGGCACCCTGGGTTACTGAGGTCACCAACTTCAGTTCACCACCTAACACCGATGTCATAAGTCGGTGGCACACCGCGAGCCCCAGCCCGGAGCCGCCCTGACCCAACTTGGTGGTAAAAAATGGATCAAAAACATGGGCTTGTGTCTGCGGGCTCATGCCAACGCCATCGTCAGTTACGGTCAACCTGATAAGGTGATCTTGGGCTATTGCGTCAATCCAAATAGTGCCTGCCTGCCCTTTTGCAAATGCATGCAACAAGGCGTTTTGCATCAGGTTGGAAATCACTTGCGCCAGGGCTCCAGGGTAACTGTCGCAGATCAAACCCAGCGGCACGGCATTCACAATTTGAATCAAGGGATGCTGATTCCCTGGACTCATCGTGGCAAGAATGTCCGCCACGACCTGGTGCAGATCGAATTGGCGTCGATCTTCAGAGGTCTGGTCTACGGCCACCTGTTTGAAACTGGTGATCAAACTCGCCGCACGCTGGATGGAGCGCACCGACAATTGGGTCATTTCAGAACCCGAGCCAACAAAACGGTCCAAAGCGGAGCGCGTTAACTTACCACTGGCCACCTGCTCTGCCATCCGCGCAAAGTGGTCTTCCAAGGCCGATGTCACGGTCAAAGCAACGCCGATAGGCGTATTGAGCTCATGAGAAATGCCTGCCACCATCGAACCCAGGGAGGCAAGCTTCTCCGCCTGCACCAGCTCGTTCATGACCCGCTCCAGTTTACGCACGGTTTCTTGCAGCGATCGGTTGGACGTCTCTAACTGCGCGGTGCGCTCTGCCACCGTGCGCTCCAGGGAGGCGCGCACCCGACGCCGGTGCAAGGCGGCTGCAATGGATTCAGCCACCATCGTCAACATGCTGGGGTCAGCCTCGGCAAATCGAATCGCAGGGTCGTAGCTTTGCACTACCACCGCTCCAAACGGTTCATTGGCTATCACCATGGGAATACCTAGCCAATCCGAGGCATTTTGGCCGAAGCCGGTGTTGTCCACTGTGTCAACGTGCCCTGCCTGTTCCAGCAATTCGTTGGACGACCCCCGCAATACCCTGCACCCCGAAACGACAATGGCGGAGAGCGACCCCTGCAACCGCCCCGCATGAAAAGGGATGGGATTAAAGTTGTCATCACAAGCATCCACATGGTATTCAAAAACCAGGTTTTGACGGGCTTCGTCCAAAACCACCACAAAAAAGTTCTCGGCATACATCAATGCCTTTAGTGAGGTATGCAGTTCAGCGAATCCCTGGCTCAGGTGCTTACAGTCCTCCAGCGCATGCGCTAGTGTGAGGGTGGCTCGCAACTGATCGCTCTTGCGGACCGGGCCTGATAGCCGAGCGAACCGCTCGGACTGAATCGCGGCGTCTAGTTGCGAACTCAAAGCCAATACCTGTCTTTGCAAAGAAGCTGGAGCCAGGTCACTGGCAACCCCATCCAATATGAATACACAGGCACCTGCACGGGGTGCACTCAGAGTCAAAGGCAGCGTTAACGTGTTGCCGTAGGTCAAGACCTGACCATGAATGCAACACTGGCGGGCGCAGCGCCGATCATCTCTATTGCAATCGCGCCCAATGACCGCTCTCGGGTGCAAGCCTATGTCATCTCCAACCCAAATCTGCATGCCAAGCGCACCGCAGGCCGACTGTGCCCAATCGAACAGGTCTTGCGCCAAAGACAAAAGTTCACTGGAGTCGTCACTATGGAAGTCGGTCATTTTTCGCTACACACAATAAGTTTGAGACGTCGGCATCGTAACGCCCCACGGGGTCACCACCGGGATGGCTCTGCGCCACGTAAACGCCATGCCCCGCAAATCATTTTCCTGATCACCAAACCCCGGTGGTGAACCGCGTATCTCAGGCGGATTGAGGGAGATTACACGGTGCGATACTTAACCGCATGAGGTTAAAACGCGTATCCGTCAGACAAGTTCTCTTAGCGATTGGAAGCATAAGCGTTTGACTCATACGGGAGTTCGCAGAGTACACGCCGTTGCAGATAACTATGAGGCACACATCGGCTCAGCGTCGCACTGAACCGCGCGCTTGCACGCGCAGGGCGCGTCGACGTAATTCATCACCCCAAACAAGCCATTAGGCGGCACTTCGTGCCGGCATGATGCCTGGTGGCGTGATTTGCGGCCATTTTGCCCGTCTGTTCGTCGTCCATGGCGACGGCTATGAACGCCTCTCGGCCAGCTGAACTGCCTCGCAACTCACCACGCCATGCATTCATGCCCTAACGTCCATGTTCAACAAAGACACCCCAAAGCATGAAACATGCGTGCCCTGCGTAGGGCGGGTTTCAACCCGCCATGGCCGACTGAAGTCGGCCCTACGACACGCCATTCTTGCCGGCTGTGGGCGTTGTTTCACGTTAAGGGATGGTTTGGGATCAATAACTTGTTGATATGACTTTTTTTGGTTTTTGCCGATTCGTTCCCGCAAGCGACAAGCATCTGCTGCGAATGTGTTGAAAAACCGCTGCAAAAACGGTAGGAAATAGTCTTTGGGGGACACCGGCTGTGGAATTTTTTGTACGCCCATGAGCGCTTTCTGCTCAATCATCAGGTCAACAGGAAAGTCTTGCATGACATAGGCATCAGTGCGAGCCATTTGCAGCTTGCTGAAGTTTTGCACCGTGCCGGTAACCTCCTGTACAGTCAAACCAATTTTTAGGCCAAAATCCCGACAAATGCCCGCTGATACGCAGGATTTCTTCCCAAACGACAACTTTCTAAAAATCTTCGTTTGGGCAATTGCAGCTTCCTCGTTGGGGAATTCAGGTTTTTGGTCAAGCACCTGTAGGCTGTCGGACTTTCGGTACAGCGGCTGCAATCCGACCACAACAGCCCATTTTTCAACGCCTTTTTGACCCATAGCTACGGCTGTGAGTCTGCAAATTTGGCAAAAACTGTCTTCGCTGATGCCGGATTGCAGCCGCTGTACCGGAAGTCCGACAGGCTGCTAGGGGATGCGGAAATCACAAATATCCCGTTTCTGGCGGCACTAACGCGCGCATTTGCAATTTCCGCATCCCTAGCGCCGCATTTGCAAAGCACCAGGGTTGACGATGTTGGTCGGGCGACCGGCAATGAAATTCACCACATTGTCAAACGCAGCTCCGTAATACATTTCGTAATTGTCGAGATCGACATAACCGATGTGCGGCGTGCAAATGCAGTTTTCGAGACGCAACAGCGCGTGTCCTTGCAGAATGGGTTCGGACTCAAACACATCTACCGCCGCCAGGCCGGGTCGACCCCGGTTGAGTGCGCCCAGTAGCGCATCAGGCTCAATCAATTCGGCACGAGAAATATTAACCAGCAAGGCGGTGGGCTTCATGCGTGACAGGTCTTCCATGGTGACCGTACCACGGGTGTCGTCGTTAAGCCGCAAGTGCAGGGATAGCACGTCGGACTGTTCAAACAATTCCACACGCGTATTGGTCACCTCAAAACCATCAAGCACGGCGCGCTCCCGACTCGGTGCACGCCCCCACACCAGAACCCGCATGCCAAATGCCTTGCCATAGCCCGCCACCAACTGGCCAATATGACCATAACCCCAGATGCCCAGTGTGCGCCCTTTGAGCCGGGTACCCATACAAAAGTTGCTGGGTAGGGAGGCCGTTTTAAGGCCTGACTGTTGCCAGGCTCCATGCTTGAG
>MNXW01000169.1 GCA_001871515.1 Comamonadaceae bacterium CG2_30_57_122 | reverse complement strand
GGACTGAAGTCCACCCTACGCAGACAAGATCAAGGATATCCCTCTGCCAGCCGACCCACGACCGCACCGAATCAGTCGGGCGATGCGCTTTGCGACAGGATAAAGGAGGAGGCCGAAGGCCGGGGGACACGTAGCAAAGCGTATCGCCCGACTGATTTATCAAGATCAGCGTGGCAGCAAGAATCCATGGCATCACCACACACACTTTTTTAGTTTCAGATTTTGACGCATTGCTTCGCTGTAAGTCGCTTGTTTAGCGCAGCGTCATGTTTCCTGAAGTGAGCCCAACCACAGCAGGCCGCATCCACACCATGCACCGCTCAGCATCCAGCCCCGGAACCTGCAACTGTTCCACGTGAAACACCTGCACATCGGCAGACAAAGCAGCCACCTCGTCAGCAGGATGTTTGCCCTTCATCGCCATCCAGACCCCCTGCTCTGCTAATGCTTTCACCGACCAAGTGGTGAAATCGGCAAGAGAAGCAAAGGCGCGCGAACTGATGATGTCGTATTTGTCGGTGAGGTTTTCCACCCGCGCATGGACACCGCGCAGGTTGGACAGCTTCAATGTCACCGCCACTTGCTTGATGAAGGCCGCCTTTTTGGCCACCGTATCGACGCAATGCACGGCGACGTCTGGGCAACAAATGGCAATCACCACACCTGGCAGTCCAGCGCCGGAGCCAACATCCAGCAAACGAACAGGGCGTACAGTTTGGGGCTGAACCGCACTTGAGGGGCATAACTCGTCGCTCGCTACCGCCGGATCAACGCAACCCTGCTGCAGCTGTCGCCGTAGCGGCGCAATCACCGCCAGACTGTCCAACAGATGGTGCGTCAGCATCTGCGCCGGGGCACGTACCGCTGTCAGGTTGTAGACCTTGGTCCACTTTTCGATCAAGGCCAGGTAGGCCAGAAGCTGGGCAATTTGCGTATCCGACAGAGCCAGGCCAAGCTCGGCCAAGCCCTGTCGCAGTGTGGGCTCCAAGGTTTTCATCAGACCACCGTAACGGCAGACGCATTACCAGACGCATTACCAGACGCATTACTACCCGCATTACCACCCGCATCCACCAGCACCGGCCGCAAGGCCTCGGCGCGCTGCCGGTCGTCTTGCCGCTCAAACCCTTTGAACTTGGTTTTCTTCAAATGAATCGTCAGCAAGGAAATGCTCGCTGGCGTGATGCCCGAGATGCGCGAAGCCTGGCCTAGCGTCTCGGGCTTGTGGCGGTTGAGCTTTTGCCGTGCTTCAATGCTCAAGGCGCTGACCTGCATGTAGTCCAGGTCTTGCGGCAGTTTCAGGTTCTCGTAATGGGAGGCACGTTGCACATCGTCTTTTTGGCGGTCGATGTAGCCTGAGTATTTGGTGGCGATTTCCACCTGCTCAATCACCACCGCCGCCAGCGCAGCCTGCTCAGACAGCGCACCTGTTTCACGTGAAACATGGGCTGGTAATTCGCTGGACGCATACTTGCCGCCATCCAGCGACATCAACGATGCGTAGCTCACATCCGGTCGGCGCAGCAACTCAGCCAGGTTGTATTCATGGTCAATGGCTTTGCCCAAGACGCGTTCAGACTCCGCTGCCTCCAGATTCTTAGGGCTGACCCAAATGCTGCGAAGGCGTTCTGTTTCACGTGAAACAGCGTCACGTTTTTGGTTAAGGGCGATCCAGCGCACATCGTCCACCAAGCCAAGTTGTCGGCCTACTTCGGTCAAACGGGCGTCGGCGTTGTCTTCGCGCAGTTGCAGGCGGAACTCGGCGCGGCTGGTGAACATGCGGTAGGGTTCGGTCACGCCCTGGGTGATCAGGTCGTCCACCAGCACGCCCAGGTAAGCCTGGTCACGCGCGGGCAGCCAGGCGTCGCCGCCATAAGACGCGCTGCCCGCCGCGCTGGCAGACACATCACCACCACCCATGGCGCGCACCTGCAAGGCGGCGTTGATACCGGCAAACAAACCCTGCGCCGCCGCTTCTTCGTAGCCGGTGGTGCCGTTGATTTGCCCGGCAAAAAACAGGCCGTTGATGACCTTGGTTTCAAACGAGCTTTTCAGCTGCGTCGGGTCAAAGTAGTCGTATTCAATGGCGTAACCGGGGCGCAGGATGTGCGCATTTTCCAGCCCCGGCATGCTGCGCACCAGCGCGTACTGGATGTCAAACGGCAAGCTGGTGCTGATGCCGTTGGGGTAATACTCATTGGTCGTCAGGCCTTCGGGCTCCAGAAAAATCTGGTGGCTGTCCTTGTCTGCAAAGCGGTTGATCTTGTCTTCTACGCTCGGGCAATAGCGTGGGCCCACGCCCTCGATCTTGCCGGTGAACATAGGGCTGCGGTCAAAACCGCTGCGAATGATGTCGTGCGTGCGCTCATTGGTGTGCGTGATCCAGCAGGCCATTTGCTGCGGATGTTGCTCGGGTCGACCCATGAAGCTGAACACCGGCACACGCGGGCCGCAAGGCGCACCGCCGGGTAGGCCCGATGTGCCCTGTGCGACCATGCCATCGCCAGGCTGCTCGGTGCATTTGCTGAAATCAATGGAGCGACCATCCAGCCGTGGCGGCGTGCCGGTTTTCAGGCGGCCTTGCGGCAGCTTCAGTTCTTTCAGCCGTGCGCTCAAGGACACGGCAGGCGGATCACCGGCGCGACCGGCCGAATAGTTGTTCAAGCCGACGTGAATCTTGCCGTCCAGGAAGGTGCCTGCGGTCAGCACCACGGTGCTGGCGCTAAAGCGAATGCCAACCTGTGTGACCGCCCCCACCACCCGGTCACCCTGCACCATCAGGTCGTCCACCGCTTGCTGGAACAACCACAGGTTGGGCTGGTTTTCCAGACGGCGGCGAATGGCGGCCTTGTACAAGATGCGATCGGCTTGAGCACGGGTGGCACGCACCGCCGGACCTTTGGATGAATTCAAAATGCGAAACTGCACCCCACCCTCGTCGGTGGCTGCCGCCATGGCGCCACCCAGCGCATCCACCTCTTTGACCAAATGACCCTTGCCAATACCACCGATCGACGGGTTGCAGCTCATTTGCCCCAAAGTTTCGATGTTGTGGCTCAACAGCAGGGTTTTGCAACCCATGCGGGCAGCGGCCAAGGCGGCTTCAGTACCGGCATGGCCGCCGCCGACGACGATCACGTCGAAATGTTGTGGGTAAAGCATGGGAAAGTGCAATCTGCTGAAGAAAGAGGCAATTTTACCGGCGCAGCTAAAAAACTGTAGCAAGCCATGGTTCTGACGGTATGGCATCTTGGAAAAGATGAGGTTTCAACCGAGATTGTTCATCAGGGTTTGAAATGATGGCGAGCAGGTTTGCGAGGCAGTATGCAAGGCTGTGAGGCGTTCATAGCATGGCTATGGACACCGAAAAGACGCTCAAAATGACCGCAAAGCTGCAGCCAGCGTTCAAACAGGTGCAAAGCACCGCCTAATGAACAATCTCGGTTCAAGGCAGGGTTTCGCTTTGAACCCGGCACGGGGAGATTTTCCGCGCCGAACCGACCAAGTCGTGGCGCACCTTGTCGAGGCTCGGCCGTTTTGCCTTGCAGCTGCAAGCCGATTTAACATGAAACAACGCCCACAGCCGACAAGAATGGCGTGTCGTAGGGTCGACTTCAGTCGGCCATGGCGGGTTGAAACCCGCCCTACGCAGGGCACGCGTGTTTCGTGCTTAGGGCTTGTTCATGAATAAGCTGTACGTTTGGCCGCCAGATTTGGGATGCAATGCGAGACGCAAAGCGTGCCGTGCAGCTCTGCAGCACAAGCGATTTACAACGACGCAGTGCGCCCAAAGTTGGCGAGTCAAATGTGCATGTTATTTCACTACCGTCCGGTCAAAAGTCGAACAAAATCAACTGGTTAGAGATGGGTAGTGGTTCTTTTTGTAAGTCATCGGTCTGCAAGGCGCATGAAACCTGGGTTTTCTCGAAAACCGAGACCGACAAAATCTGTAGACAAGTGTAGAGCGAGGATTTCAGTTGCAGCTCCTTTTTGACAATGGCGATCAAAACGTAGGTGGCGATGGCGCACCAGATTTGCGTCTTCACCGCGTTCTCGCTGGTGCCCAAGAACTTCTTGA
>MNXW01000199.1 GCA_001871515.1 Comamonadaceae bacterium CG2_30_57_122 | reverse complement strand
CAGGCCAAAGGCAGCGGCCAGCTTGGCGGGTTCGGCGCACAAAAAGCCCACGTCCAGCGTTTGCGATTTTTTGTCGATGTATTCGATCTCGAACTCGGCCAGACTGGAGCCGCAGTCAAAACACCAATACACCGGTTTCAAACCACGGTAAACAAAGCCGCGTTCAATGACGCGTTTGAAGGCGCGCAGTTGGCCGCCCTCATTGGCCGGGTCCATGGTGCGGTAGGGGCGCTCCCAGTCGCCCAGTACGCCCAGGCGCTTGAAGTCTTCGCGCTGCTGGTTGATTTGCTCGGTGGCGTAGGCACGGCTCTTGGCCTGCATGTCGTCACGGTTGAGGTTGCGGCCATGCAGCTTTTCAATGGCGTTCTCGATCGGCAAGCCATGGCAGTCCCAGCCGGGGATGTATTGCGCATCAAACCCGGCGAGTTGCTTGCTCTTGACGATCATGTCCTTGAGCACCTTGTTCAGGGCGTGGCCAATGTGCAGCTTGCCGTTGGCATACGGCGGGCCGTCGTGCAGCACAAACAGCGGCGCACCAGCGCGGGCATCGCGCAGTTTTTTGTACAAGCCGCCTTCGTTCCAGTCTTTTACCCAGGCGGGCTCGCGCTTGGGCAGGTCACCGCGCATTGGGAACGGCGTGTCGGGCAGGTTCAGCGTGCTGCGGTAATCGGTTTTGCCGGTGCTGTCGGCTGCAGGAGTTTGAGTGGTCATGGCGGCGCTATTTTGCAAAAAAGCCACGCACATGCTGACCATTCGGGTGAATGCCAGCCGTCAAATCAATCAGGGGGTCGAATTTGAATGGTTTGTGCAGTGGGTGGAGAGGCTCCACGCGCTTGATTTTACTGTAGGCACTTCACGCAGCTTGCTCATGCAACACGGGTGTTGATGCGTGGTATCTAATACGCTGATGCTTGGATGGCATCAGTAACGACATTGTTTGATGATAATATTTATGCTAACCGACAAGGAAACCCCATGCGAACCACACTTGCACTTGATGATGATTTGTTGGCCAAAGCCACGGCTTTGACCGGTGTGACAGAAAAAACCGCCTTGGTGCGCGAGGCTTTGCGCGCCCTGATTCAGCGCGAAAGCGCCAAGCGACTGGCGCTGCTCGGCGGCACCATGCCGACACTGGCAGATGTGCCCAGACGCCAAGTGGAGTCGGCATGATCCTGGTTGACAGTTCGGTCTGGATTGACCATTGGCGCAGCGGTGACGAGCGGCTGGCACAGCTGTTGGGGCAGGGTCAGGTGTGGGTGCACCGCTTTGTCACCGGTGAGCTGGCGCTGGGCAACCTGCAACGTCGCGAGGAGGTACTTGGTGCGCTGCAAGATTTGCCGCAGTGCGAAGTGGCCACCGATGCCGAAGTGCTGGGCTTTATCACTGACCAAGCGCTGGCGGGCAGTGGCATCGGCTACATTGACGCGCACTTGCTGGCTGCGGTGCGTTTGACACCAGGCACACAGCTGTGGACGCGAGACAAGCGCTTGCTGGCAGCTGCGGTCAGGCTGGGTTTGGCTTATGCCGCAGTTCACTGAATAAATTGAAGCGGCGCGCGTTGCCAATCGGCGCACCAGCCGGGCAGGGCGCTGGCGGGCATTGGGCGGGCAATGCCATAGCCTTGGGCCAGTTCGCAGCCCATGGCCAGCAGCAGGGTGCCGTGCGCCACGGTTTCAACGCCTTCGGCGATGACCTCGCGGTTGAATGCTGCAGCCAGTCCAATCACGCCCTGCAAAATGGCCGTGTCGTCTGGGTTGTCGCGCATGTCGCGCACAAAACTCTGGTCGATTTTGAGCTGCCTGACCCGCAAGCGCTTCAGGTAGGTCAGCGACGAATACCCGGTACCAAAGTCGTCCAGCGAGAAGGTCACACCGATGCTGGCGCAGGATTCAATCAACTGCGACACCTGCGCGATGTCTTGCAGCGCGCTGGTCTCCAACACTTCCAGTTCCAGGCAAGCCGGTCGCACCTGCGGGTGCGCTGCCAGCAGCACTTGCAGCCGCTCAAAAAAGTCATCTTGCTGCAACTGACGCGCGCCCACGTTCACACTCACTGGTATGTCCAGCCCGACAGCGTGCCATTCCTGTAGTTGGGTCAAGGCCTGGTTGATGACCCATTCGCCAACAGCCACCGCCAGCGGGTGCTCTTCAATGACCGGCAAAAACTCGGCCGGTGCCAGCAAGCCCTGCTGTGGATGTTGCCAGCGGATCAGGGCCTCAACACCCACCACCCGGCCAGTGCGCATGTTGACTTTGGGTTGGTAATAAAGCACCAGCTCATTCTGTGCCAGCGCCTGGCCGATGCGTTCGAGGCTTTTGTGGTGGGTGCGGATAAGGTTGTCTTGTGTGGTGTCAAAAATCTGGTAACGGTTTTTGCCTGCCGTCTTGGCCTGGTACATGGCCTGGTCGGCCTGACGCAGGAGCTGGTCTGCCTCGACCTCTTTTTCCTGCGGGTAAAAGGTGACACCCAGGCTGGCCGAGCTTTGCAACAGCGCTTCGTTGAGATGCACCGGCATGGCTGCGGCCTCGAGCAGACGGGTCAGCAGCGGCAGGCTGTTGGCCACACTGTCCAGATCAACCAGCACCGCCACAAACTCGTCGCCGCCGATGCGCGCCAGCGTGTCGCCCTCGCGCAAGCTGTCCTTCATGGATTGCGCCAACGCGTTGAGCAATTGGTCGCCAACAGTGTGCCCGTGCGCGTCATTGATGGCCTTGAAACCGTCAAGATCAATGTATACCACCGCCAGATGCTGCTGGCGCCGTTGCGCCTGCGCCATTGCTTGTTGCAGCCGGTCGGCAAGCAAAAGCCGGTTGGGCAGGTTGGTCAAGGAATCGAAGTGGGCCATGTGCTCGAGCTGGCTTTGGTGTGTCTTGGCGGCGGTGATGTCAGAAAAAAGCCCGACATATTGCTGCACGGTATTGTTGGCATCGCGCATCGCACTGATGGTCATTAGCGCGGCGTAAAGGCCGCCGTTTTTGTGTCGGTTCCATAGCTCGCCGCTCCAGTAGCCTTGTTGCTGCAAAGTGCGCCACATGTCGGCATAAAAAGACGCGTCTTGCTGCCCTGACTTCATCATGCGCGGGTTCTGCCCCAGCGCCTCGTCGCGGTTGTAGCCGGTGATCCGGGTAAACGCGTCGTTGACATCGACGATGTTGCCTTGCACGTCGGTGATGGTGATGCCCTCGCGCGCATGGCTGAAAACGTTGGCCGCCAGTTGCAGCTTGGCCTCGGCTTGCTTGCGATCAGTCAGGTCGACGTCGACGCAAAACAGCTCGGCGGGCCGGCCTGGCACTTTGACATACGCGTGGCTGGAAAACACGCTCACCCGCGAACCGTCTTTGCGCCGCAACGAGAGTTCGCCCGCCGGGATGGGTACGCCCGTGGCAAACATCTCCCGCATGGCCTGGCGCACGCCGTCTTGCATTTCTGCCGGAATGATGGTGTCAAGCAGGCTGTGGCCAAGGGCTTCATCGGCGCTGTAGCCATAGAGTTCTTCTGAGGCCTGGTTCCAGTAGTGGGTGGTGCCGTCTTCGCCATAGCCTTGCACCGCCACCAGCGGTATGTTTTGCAGCAACTTGCGAAAACGCGCTTCGCTGATCTGCAAGGCCAGTTCGGCCTTGGAGCTTGGCGGTAGTGTCTCAGGCGAGGCTTCCGTCCGGGCAGAGCGAGTCGCCGTTTCTGCCGAAGCAGCGCCCGGTGCCTTGCTGAGTTGGTTCACTTTGCAGCCTTCCGAATTTTTCGAACCCGTCACCTGGGTTCTTCAAGCCGAGTTTACATAGAACCTGCCGTGGATGCGCTGACTACTAGGAGGCTGTCGGACTTTCGGTTCATCGGCTGTAATCCGACCGCAGCGGTTCATTTTTTACCGTCTTTTTGGCCCATAGCTACGGCTATGAGCCAGCAAATCCGGCAAAAACTGCCCTCGCTGGGGTCGAATTTGGCTACGCCGCTCTTCGAGAACGCTTCGATGCCGAAAGTCCGACAGCCTCCTAGGCTACTGGGCTACTGGGCAAAGTAGTCACGCGCATCCTGACAATCCTGCTGG
>MNXW01000273.1 GCA_001871515.1 Comamonadaceae bacterium CG2_30_57_122 | reverse complement strand
CACGCAGCAGGCGCACACCCAGGGCGTGAAAGGTGCAAATGGCTGCGTCTTTGGCAGCTTTACCAATCAGCCCCCGGGCGCGTTCGCGCATCTCGGTGGCCGCCTTGTTGGTGAAGGTGATGGCAAAAATGCGCTTGGCCGGCATCCCGGCTTGTATCAGCCGACCAATTTTGTGCGTGATGACGCGTGTTTTGCCTGAACCCGCCCCCGCCAGCACCAGGCATGGGCCGTGCATGTAGTTCACAGCTTCTTGCTGGGCCAGGTTCAAACCGGCGGTAGGGGAGGGGGAGGACATGGGGCAGAAACTTTCGCTAGGGCGCGAATCATAGCGGGGTGGTTTGATGTAACGCTTTCAACCGGTTTGTTTCGCTTTTTCGAATTTATATGGATGCTCCCGAGATCACGGTCGATATTTCGCTAATCCGTATTTATTGTCTTGCAATCAGTCACAAAAAAGCCGCCACAGTTGCGTGTGGCGGCTGGTCACTTCAAAAGATCACATGGAATCAGTTGGTGCGGTGGCAGACGGACAAGTCTGTGCCGTTACCAGTTTGTGCAACAGCCAAGCTTGAAGACAAAGTCAGCACAATGTCGGATGTAGCCAAGCTCGCCCCAATGCTCAAAAAGCCTGGCAGGTTGAGCGTTTGTTGTGTACCTCTGTTGTAAACCTGGTTGTAGTAAAGGTTTGCAGTACTGACAAGATTGCTGGGCGCTGGGTCGGTGATGGTGGCGGATGTGCCGCTCACCACAGCGGTTGAGCCAGAGATACCACCCGTTTTGTTACAAGCCCAATGGCCATCGAACTCTGTTCCCGCGGCTGCTACCGCTTTGGCGGCATAAAAAGCACCAGTGCGCATCACGTTTTGTGCGTTCCGACCATAGCGGTCGATCAGCAAAATAGGGCCACGGTCGCCCACATGCACATGCAGCTTGCCAAATTCGGCAGTTACATTGTTCTCTGTCACTGTGAGCGTGATGAGTCCATTTGGTGCCACTGCCGAAGTGCCCGCAAGTGGTACAGAGGGTGAGCCTGGCAATTGCGGTGTGCAAGCTGTAGCCGCAGCATTGATCGTGCCACCTGGGCAAATGGCAATGCTCGCACCGTCAGGAGACACGGTGAATTGCCCCGCACCCATGTCAGGGGAGCCGCCATCGCTCGCGTTACGGGTGTGGTAGGCAAAGTTGTAAGTGCCAGCCAGTTTGTTTAATGCTGGCGCAGCGTAGCCCGTGCCAGCCACGGTAGAGGCTTTGGCACCAATGGTCATGTTGCCAGAGACGGCTTTGGTGCGGTCGTCAACGATCAAAGTGCCTACAGTGCCAAGGGAATAGGTGGTGTAGTTGCCGGAGGTGGTTTTGGTGAAGGTGCCAGACGTACCAGCGGATGTGCCGCTCAAACCGTACTGGCTTTGCAGAATGGTCACGGTATAGGCGTTGCCAGTGCTATCAAAATTCACTCGCCAGGTGTCGCCAATGGCAGCCACCAGGTCATAGGCGGTGCTGGTGGTGTTGGTGGCCGTGACAGCAGGTGGATTGCCCAGCGCGGCCAATGTAGCGGTGACGCCTTGCGCAACAGGTTAGGCGGGTGCTCGCGCAACGCCCGCATCACCATCACCACCACCACCGCAAGCGACCAACGGGGCAGCAGCCAGCACGGACAAACTTAAAGTCTTGAATTGAAAACCCATTTTTTTACCTTTTTATATGAACGCAAAATGGGTGTGTTCAACACGATCGTTGCGCATCCTCCCAGATTACGTGATGAATTCTCGGGGGGCGCGCTATGTCAAGTGTTTGATGGCTTTATGCAGTTTGAGGGGTCTGTTGGGTGTGGATGGTGTTGATCGGGGGGCATCCTATTTCTGCCAAAATACCCGTCATGCGCCTTACACCTGAAGAACACCTTGTTATCCGTGAGGCATCGTTACGCTACTTTGGCGTTCGCCCGCAGCTTTTTGGCTCGCGCGTCGACGACAACAAGCGCGGCGGGGATATTGATTTGTACATTGAGACTGCATGTGAGCCCAGAGAAGCCTTTGGGCGTGAAATGCATTTGGCAGCCGATCTTTGTCAACAACTTGGCGATCAAAAAATTGATGTGGTGGTAAACACTGGCCGGTTAAATTTGCCCATTTACCATGTGGCGCGTGAGCAGGGAGTTTGGCTATGAGCTTGCCCCTGGATGTTGCGTTTGCGCAATGTGAACGCCACGCGAGCATCAGGATGACGGCATTCAATGAGAGGTCTGCGCAGTTGACTGAAGCGCAAATGGATTCACCTGTCGCAGATTTATTGCGCTTGTTAAATCCATTTGTGATGCGATTTACTAACGTCCATGTTCAACAAGGACACCCCAAAGCATGCAACATGCGTGCCCTGCGTAGGGCGGGTTTCAACCCGCCATGGCCGACTGAAGTCGGCCCTACGACACGCCATTTTTGTCGGCTGTGGGCGTTGTTTCACGTTAAATTGCAGGACGCCAAGGGTCATCATGTGCTGCGGCAGTTTGCAACGGATGTTTTGCGAGAGCCGGCCGAAGATGCAGCGTTTTTGAAAATTCTCAAGCTTTTAGAGCGGCACGGTTATATGACGGCTCAGGCGTGGGCTCTGCAGCGCAGTGTGCGCCATGCATTGGCACACGCATTGGCACATGCATTGGCACACGCATTTGCACATGAATATGCAGAATATATGCTTCGCTTGGTCTTGGTTTTGAACAACGCTCGTGCCAAGGCTATAGAGCGGTTCGATTGGCTTTTCAAAATGAAATCCAAAGCTTTTTCCCTATGAATACATCTGACCTCAGCACCCTCGCACAAACCTTGGGCTTGCAGGCAAAACAGGCCTCAGCCCTTATGGCTAAAGCGTCTGCAGCTATTAAAAACAAAGCGTTAAAAAAACTGGCTGAATTGCTGCGCGCCAACGTGGACGCGCTGCAGCTTGACAACGCCAAAGACATTCAACGCGCGATCGAAGCCGGTCTGGCAGCGCCGCTGGTGGATCGGCTTAAATTGACCCCCAAGGTGATCGAAACCTGCGCCCAAGGCTGCGAACAGTTGGCCGCTATGGCCGATGTGATTGGCGAAATCATCGGCATGAAAGAACAACCGAGCGGCATTCGCGTCGGGCAAATGCGCGTGCCGATTGGCGTCTTTGGCATGATCTTTGAGAGCCGCCCGAACGTGACGATTGAGGCCGCGTCCTTGAGCATCAAAAGTGGCAACGCCTGTATTTTGCGCGGTGGTTCCGAGGCCATTGACTCCAACAAGGCGCTAGCCAAACTGGTGCAGCAGGCGCTGCTGATGAGCGGTTTGCCTGAGCACGCGGTGCAACTGGTGCAAACCACCGACCGCGCCGTGGTGGGGCAACTGATTGCCATGCCGCAGTATGTGGACGTGATCATTCCGCGCGGTGGCAAGGGGCTGATCGAGCGCATCAGCGCTGGTGCCAAAGTGCCGGTCATCAAACACCTGGACGGCAATTGCCACACCTACGTGGACGACCCGTGCGACCTGGCCATGGCGGTGCGCGTGGCCGACAACGCCAAAACCAACAAATACAGCCCGTGCAACGCCACCGAGAGCCTGCTGGTGGCGCGTGGTGTGGCGGCGCAGTTTTTGCCGCAGATCGGCCAGATTTACGCCACCAAAGGGGTGGAGATGCGCTGCGATGCCGAGGCACTTCAAATTCTTAAGGAAAATTGGCCTCTAGCCCTTGTTAATCAAGCGCAAGTAGCTATTGAAAGTGTAGCAAATAACGCACCTGTTTTGGTGTCAGCGCAAGAGGCAGATTGGTATGAAGAGTACCTGGCGCCGATCATCAGCATCAAGGTGGTGGCTGGGGTGGACGAGGCCATTGCGCACATCAACCAGTATTCGTCGCACCACACCGATGCCATTCTGACCCGTGACCACATGCATGCGCAGCAGTTCCTGCGCGAGGTGGATTCAAGCAGCGTCATGGTGAATGCCAGCACCCGCTTTGCCGATGGCTTTGAATATGGTCTGGGGGCAGAGATTGGCATCTCTACCGACAAGTTTCACGCCCGTGGACCGGTCGGCATCGAAGGCCTGACCTCGTTGAAATATGTGGTGCTGGGCGCTGGCGAAGTGCGCATCTGATGCAGAATCGAAGCTGCCTAACGTCCATGTTCAACAAGGTCACCCCAAAGCATGAAACATGCGTGCCCTGCGTAGGGCGGGTTTCAACCCGCCATTCTTGTCGGCTGTGGGCGTTGTTTCACGTTAATTGAGGGTTTTCAGGTTTAAAAGGGGATGGAAATGGCGTATATCAAATTGCAATCGGCATGTGTGCTGGCGCTCAGCCTGGGCATGACTGCGCTCGCGCAAGCCAGCGCGCCACTCGCCACAGAATACGGCTGTGTCAATTGCCACGGTGTCAACCCGCGTGGTGAAGCGCCAAGTTTTGAACTTTTGGCGGCCAAAATGTCCAAGTACCAAGGCGATGAAGCTGGTTTGTCCGAAAAAGTTGTCAAGTACCGCACGGGTGAGCCCCTGGAGCACATTGATGCCCACGAACGCATCAGCGCCGCAACAGCCACTGTGCTGCTGCGCTGGCTTGCCGAAGGCGGCAAGTAGCGCTGGCACGGTTGTTTATCTGAAATTTTTAAAAAGGCATTTATGGTTCCGCATCTCGTCACTGCCCTGACCGGGCCCATCAACGAGCTGGAGCAGCGGGTTCTGGACTCCATGCCGGCCATTGAGCGCTGGTTTCGCCTGGAATGGATGGAGCACACGCCGCCGTTTTACAGTTCGGTGGATGTGCGCAATGCCGGCTTCAAGCTGGCTCCGGTCGACACCAACCTGTTTCCCAGCGGCTGGAACAACCTGACCCCGCAAATGCTGCCTCTGGCGGTGCAAGCGGCCATGGCGGCCATAGAAAAAATTTGCCCCGAGGCGCGCAACCTGCTGGTGATCCCGGAAAACGGCACGCCCAGCAGTTTTTACCTGGCCAACCTGGCGCAATTGCAGCGTATTTTCAACATGGCTGGGCTCAATGTGCGCCTGGGCTCGATTGACCCGGCCCTCAAGAAAAACACCACCTACGAGCTGCAAAGCGGTGAAACCTTGACGCTGGAGCCGGTGATTCGTGGCAAGCGTCGCCTGGGGCTCAAAGACTTTGACCCTTGCACCATTTTGCTCAACAACGACCTGAGCGCGGGTGTGCCCGGCATTCTGGAAGAAATCTACGAGCAATACCTGTTACCCCCCCTGCACGCGGGCTGGTCGACCCGGCGCAAGAGCACGCACTTCAGGTGCTATGAAGAAGTGGCCAAGCGCCTGGGCAAGCTGCTGGGGGTAGACCCGTGGCTGACTTACCCGCTGTTTGACCGCTGCGAAAACGTCAACCTGAGCGCCGCCAACGGCCTGGACTGTTTGCAGAGCCAGGTGGATGTGGTGCTGACTCGGGTGCGGCGCAAGT